>JABMPH010000418.1 GCA_013203805.1 Bacteroidota bacterium
ATACATCCATATATTTTTTTGTGGCACTTTCTATCAGCTTGTCTGAGAATGGTGCTACATATGGTAATTCATCAAAGGCCCGGTTAAGTAAATGAAATACATCTTTAAGGTATAGTTTCATCTCCCTTTTTTCTTTAAAGTGAATCACTTCAAGATTATTTCTTTTTTTTATTATCTCAACTAAACGTAATGCTTTTTCAGGTACTTCTTCAATTTTAAGCCTAAACTCAACCCAATCATTTTCTTTTTTATATCCCTGATCTTCTACTAGCTTTTGCATATATGGAAAATGCATCACCGAGGCAATGGATGGAAGATAATTAAAACCTTCAATAAGAAGCCCTTGATTGTCAAGGTTATTGAAACCCAAAGGACCATGAACCCCGATCATTCCTTGTTGTTTAATCCATGTTTCGGCAGTATCAAATAGTTTTTTGGAAACAATGCTATCGTTAATTACTTCGAATCGTGTAAAACGACCATATTTTACACCTGTTTTCTTATTGTAATCTTTATTAATAATTGCACCAATTCTTCCAACACATTTTCCACCATCCCATGCTGTCCAAAATTTAGCATCACATGTTTCAAAAGCTGGGTTGGTTAGTGGACTAAGTTGCTTTATCTCATCCTTTTTCATTGGAGGAATCCAAAACTCATTTCCTCTATATAGTTCAAACTGAAAATCAACGAATTCTCTTCTGTCCTGCTTCGTTATAACCTCTTTTATTTCAATCATATAACTAACTCTATTCCATTTTACTGCAAATATACTACAACATCTAAAAGAAAACTGTGAATGGGTTAGTTTTTGCGTGCAATAGTTTAATAAATTTGTTGCAGAATTATAAAATCAATCAAGTTAATGGAAAGAATATTAGTGATAGGGTGTTCAGGACAAATAGGCTCGGAGCTTGTTTTAGAACTTAGAAAAACATACGGCAATGATAATGTATTTGCTACAGATATAAAGGATCCTCCTGAAGAGATCCGTGAAACAGGACCATTTCAAATATTGGATGTATTAGACTATAAAAACCTACTTCATTTTTTGGTTCGGCATAATATAACCCAGGTTTATAATCTTGCCGCTGTACTTTCAGGGAATGCCGAAAAAATCCCTTTACAAGCTTGGGATATCAATATGAGAGCATTAATGAATACTCTTCAGGCAGCTCAGCAATCAAGTGCAAAAAAACTTTTTTGGCCAAGCTCAATTGCTGTATTTGGGCCAACAACACCAAGATTTAATACCCCACAGCTTACGGTTATGGAACCTAATACAGTTTATGGAATATCGAAATTGGCAGGTGAACGTTGGGGAGAATACTTTTTTAACAAATATAGTGTAGACTTCCGCAGTGTACGTTATCCAGGATTGATAAGCTACAAAACTGAGCCGGGTGGTGGAACAACTGATTATGCAGTTGAGATTTTCTTTGAAGCCATCAAAAAAAATAGTTACGAGTGTTTCTTATCAGAAAATACTGCATTACCAATGATGTTTATGGATGATGCCATTAAAAACACCATAAAGCTAATGGATGCTGACCCTGATACGTTATCTTTAAGATCGAGCTACAATATTGCTGGAATATCCTTTACTCCTAAACAAATTGCTGATGAGATAAGAAAACATCATCCGGATTTTAGTATTACATACAAACCTGATTTCAGACAGGCAATTGCTGATAGCTGGCCTGCCAGTATAGATGATAGTATTGCCCGAAACGATTGGGGATTATGTGATGAGTTTGATATTGAAAAATTGTCATCAACCATGTTATCTAAGATTAAAGAGAGGTTAAATAATAAATAATAATCCAGGAGGTTGGTTGACAGGTAACAGCTATACCATAAATAAAAATAACATAACCCATTATATATCTGCAATATAGAATTTAGTATTTTTTCTTTTAAATAAGTAAGTCGTATATTTAATGCGGCACTATTGATTATAACTGAGTAAGTTAATGCAATTTTACCAGCAAGTTAGGTTTTTCGCTTGGAATTATTATTACCTTTGATACTTAATAGTAATCCCCAAACCATCAACTTATTTGAAAAGTATCAGACTTATTTCTTTGATTCTAGCTGTATTTATAGTTAGTTTCGTCAATGCCCAGAGCAAAATTGACAGCCTTAAAATAGAATTGCATAATGTTAGTTCTGGCAACTCTGAAATAAGCTTACTTATTGATATAGCTATCCAATATGTTGATGTTAATTCCGATTCTGCATTTGAATATTTAATTTCTGCAAAAAGCAAATTATATGAAGCCCCAAACTTATTTAATGAGGCTCAGTATCACATGGCTTACGGGTTATATTTAACCCGAACAAACAGTATAGATAGCGCAATCCATCAACTAAAAACAAGTTATGGTTTATTTTTTGAAATCGACAGTCTTCAAAGGCTAGCTCGTATAAAAAGCCTTATTGGAAATTGCTTTGATGAGTCACAAAAGTACGATTCAGCACTTTTTTATTATAATGTATCATTAAAGATGACAGATAGTATTGAAAACAAGTCGTTGCTAGCTGCAAATTATAACAATATGGGCAACGTTTATGATGGGCTTGGTGATTATGAAAACGCTTTGAATCATTACTTTAGTGCTTTATCATTATTTAGGGAGCTTAAAAAACACCAGGAAATAGCAATTGCTCTTAATAATATTGCTCTAATCAATATTAATCTCAATAATATTGATAAATCCATTAGTTTCTTAAATGAAGCAATCCAGATCAATATTGATTATGATAACATGTTTCATCTTTGTATGAATTATAATAATCTTGGAATTGCCTATAAGACTATCCACGATTATGAAAATGCCTTACAATTTTTTACTTCAGCAGCAAGTATTGCTGATAAGGCAGGATTCGAAATGTTTACTGCACAATCGAATCACAGCATTGGCTCTGTGTTCCTACTTAAAAATAAATATGAGTTAGCGCTTAAATACTTTGAGAAGTCGCTTAGTATGTGTAGAGAAATCGGTATAGTTGAGGGTGAGGTTTTTAATCTGGTTAACATTGGGATAGTGTATTCACGAACAAATGATTATATATCCGCAAAAAAGTACTTTTTAACAGCTCTTGATCTGGTACAAAACGACTTAAGAACTACTTTGACTATTTATGAAGAACTTTTTCGACTTAATGAGGAATCTGGGAAGTTTAATGAGGCTGTTGTATACTATAAACTATATGAATCAGTAAAAGACAGCCTTATAAATATTGAAAACACAATTTTGTTAAACGAAATTCAATCTAAGTACGAATCTGAACAAAAAGAGCTTGAGAATCAAAAATTAAAAGATGAAAATAAGCTTCAGGAATTTGTGATTTTCCGACAAAGAATATTAGTATTCATAGCGGCACTAATTGCTTCTATTGCCATATTATTGTTGATTATGATAGTGTCAATAAGAAAAAAACGGAAGGAACGAATAGCATTGTTGCAAGCTAAAAACAAGTTAATAAGTGAAAGTTCATTGCAACTTAAAGAATCAAATACTACTAAGGATAAATTATTTTCAATAATTGCACATGATCTTAGAAGTCCATTCACGTCATTGCTTGGCTTTTCTTCCTTATTGAAAGAAGAAGCAGAATCGGGAAATTTTGAAAATGTTGTTTCTTACTCACAACAGTTGAGTTCGGTAGCAACTAATACATATGAGCTTATTGATAATTTACTTAACTGGACTCGTTCGCAACAAAACAGTATTAAGCCTAATCCTAACCCGTTAAATCTGTTTGAATTAGTAAGTAAAATTGTTCAATCAATACAGGTTAAAGCTAATGAAAAGAAAATATCTATAATAACTAATATTGATGAAACCACTGAAGTTGTTGCGGATAAAAATATGTTACAAGTAATATTTCGAAACCTGTTAAGTAATGCTCTTAAGTTTACTTATAATGGTGGCAAAATTACCATTGAATGTGAAGAAAAACCTGATCTCTTTGTTATATCAGTTGCTGATAACGGTGAAGGAATTGAATCTGAAATTATGGATAATCTTTTTTTAGATAACTCAGGATATTCAACAATTGGTACTGAAAATGAACAGGGCTCCGGCTTAGGTTTAATGCTTGTAAAAGATTTTGCACAAAGAATTGGTGGAACTATTTGGGTAGAAAGCACTCCAGAGAAAGGCAGCATATTTAGTTTTACTATACCAAAAGTAGTTACAAGTTAACTCCAGGTTATTATTATTTATTTTATTATCACCTTAATAGCAAGTGGTAACAAAGTAAAATTTAATGGTGAGTGTCCAAGCGATTCCCCATCTGTTTCGAGGAATACTGATTTTTGTGGGACTGCAGATATTGTAAACTGCTCGCCCGTATAGGTTTCAACTTCCTTCATTTTTACGAACGACCCATCGTAAAGATTTTTAATATTTCTCACCACTTTTAGTCGTGTCGTTTTCTTTATTAAGGTAACATCAAAAAGACCATCATCGGATATGGCATATGGCAGTTGCATCATACCTCCACCATTATAACTACAAATTCCAATACTCATGCTGAAAACGTTGCCCGAAAAAATACGCTCACCTTCCCGGTCTATCTCAAGATAATTGTGGCTAAATTGAAATAGTCCGGCGAGCAAATTAAAAAGATAAGTAAATACTCCTCCGGCTCCTTTTTGTTTAGCGATATTCGTTTTTTTAGCAACTAAAGCATCAAATCCCATGCCTGCAATATTCATGAAATAGTGTACTTTTTCTTTACTATGGTGATAGTAACTTACCTTTCCCACATCCTGTAAAAAAGTTTTACTACGCTTTATAATTTTTATTTGCTCCAAATAATCATGAGGCATTCCATACATCCTGCCCCAATCGTTTCCTGTGCCTACCGAAATAACACCAATTTTTATATCTGTTGGTTTATATTTATCCTGAAGGAATACACCATTTAGTACTTCATTAAGAGTTCCATCACCACCAACCACAATTATTTTTAAAAAGCCATTTGCTTGAATAGCATTTTTTGCAAGTTCAGTTGCATGATATTGATGTTCAGTAAAAACACACTCAATATTCAATCCTTCAGCTTCCAATAATTTCCTAATAACCGGCCAGTCGGCCTGTGTTTTTTTACTACCGGCATGAGGGTTTATTATTACGTACCAATGTGTATTTATTTCGCTATTCAAACTAATAATTTATTGTAAACTTGATTTTCACTAATCCCAACGATGCAATCACAAATCCCACCGTTTCTACACTTACTGCATTTTTTATCAACCACTAAATAATCGGCATTTTTACCAACTGGTTTCCATCTGCCAGGATGAATTGGCCTCATTGGAGCAAAAATACCAACTGCTTTTATTCCGGTAGCAGCAGCAATATGCAATGGCCCTGTGCTTGTTGCAACCAGAGCATCTGCTTTGCTAATAAAAGCAATTAATTCATTCAAAGATAATGTTCCTGTTAGATTAACAATTTTCCCTTCATGTTTTTTAAAAAAATCAGACATTAAATTGCCCTCTTCCTGAGTGCCAGTCACAAATATTTTATACTTCTCATCAGGAAGCAGATCAACTAACTTCGAGAAATTATCCAACCCCCATTCTCTTGCACTTCCCTTCGATTTTGGATGTATTATTAAATTATTCCTCTTTTTTGAGAGTAGATTTCTAAGGTTTTCATTTAAGTCACCAAAATCGTTATAGCCATATAGTTCATGTATTTCTGTTAGCGAATAATTGTATTTGATATTAAATGGAGATAGTAATTTCAAATTTAACTGTGCTTCATGCAGATCTGAGCTTTTTCTCCCTAAATTTAATAATCTGTTACAGGTTGTAAGATGAAATAGCCTATGGCTCGTACCTACTCGAATAGGAATACCTGCTTTTTTCGAGAGTTGCGCAATTTTCGTATTAGGGAAAACGTGAATTATTGCATCGGCATTTAATCCTTTAAAATAGGAGATTTGATCAGGATTAGTCTTTTTTAAAATGTCATCGAAATTTATAAATTCATCAACGTAGTCAGAGGTTTCAATTATTGATTTTGAATAAGTACGGCCTAAAAATATTACCTTGATATTTGGGTTTTGTTTTTTTATAGCACCTGCAAGGGGAAGGGTTAGGATAACATCGCCCAGACTGTCGGTTCGGCTAATGATAATGCTATTGACAGTACCATTCAGTTTTCGATATTTCTTGTACGTAGCCCCCGCTGATATATAACATATTCTTAAACCTGCTCTTCCATCTAAAAAGCCGAGTAAGAAAAAATAGTCACGAATAAATTTTACAATTGGGCTTATGTACATTTCTAACTTAGAAACTCTTATACCCTTTTTGAAATATTCGCCGGCAGCAATATCAGTAAATCTCTCAACTTGATTATGGTGGTCGTCAAGTGTATAGTAAGAATAATGTAATAAATCGCCTTCAAGATGTGATATTGGCTCTTCTTTTTCAAAAATAAATGCATCATGTGGATTAGTTCCTCCCCACCATCCTAATTCGCGATTAAAAAGCCGCAATTTAGTATCGGGATACCAACCACAATGTTTAATCCATTTCCCACAATAATTGGTAAGTCTATTCATTGAATAACCGGCAGATGAGAAGCTAACTTTTGCTTGCAAAATACTTCTCCTCAACTCTTCAGAAAGGGCTTCATCAGCATCCAATGCCAGAACAAATTTATAATTTACAAAAGCAAGGGCGTAATTTTTCTGTTCAATATATCCTAAAAATTCCTTCTTAATAAACTGTACATTATAACTTCTGCAAATCGCTTCAGTATTATCGGTTGAGTATGAATCGATCACTATCACTTCATCAGCCACTTCAATCACCGAATCTAAGCATCGTCCGATGTTGAGTTCCTCGTTATACGTAATTATTACAACTGAAAGTCTTTCCATTTTGTGCAGTCAAAGATATGGGATTTTTGTAATTGAAATACTAGAGATGAAAATCCATGAAGCTATAAGCAAAGATGAATTAACAATACTTGCATGGTTTTTAATTCGAATACAATGTTTGGCTATTTTTGACGATCATAAGATAAACAAAAATGCACCTACACGAAATCTTAATTTTCTTGGGATTTTTAATCTTTATAATAACAATGTTGTTTCTAGACATTGGTGTTTTTAATAAGGAGGCAAAGGAAGTAGGGTTTAAAAGTGCACTATATTGGACAATTGGCTGGGTTTCGCTTTCGCTGATTTTTTGGGGTGCCATTTATTTGTTTGGCGATCATATTCATACAATTAATAATATTGGTGAGTTAAAGGATATTATTGCGAAATACAAACACCCAATTGATATTTCAACAGAAAATTATGAATATTTACTTGGCAAATACCGCCAAAATCTTGGTCTGGAATATATAACAGGGTACCTAATTGAATATGCATTAAGTGTTGATAATATTTTTGTAATATTGATGATTTTCTATTCATTTGGACTGCAAAAAAAATATTACCACAAGGTGCTTTTTTGGGGAATATTAGGTGCTATTGTAATGAGATTCCTTTTTATTTTTGTTAGTGCTGCACTAATTCAACAATTTTCATGGGTTCTTTATGGCTTCGGATTACTGCTTGTTTTTACTGGTTTAAAAATGTTTTTAGACAGGAATAAGAAAGAGAAAATTGATACCGGAAATCACAAAATAGTACTTCTCGCTTCCAAACTATTTAGGGTTGATAAGGAATATAGCGGTGCATCATTTTTCATTAAAAAAAATGGTAAATTATTTGTTACAACTTTATTTATTATTCTACTGGTCATTGAATTTACAGATGTTATTTTTGCTGTGGATTCTGTTCCGGCAATATTTTCAATAACACAAGATCCATATATTGTTTACTTCTCAAATATATTTGCGATTATTGGTCTTCGTTCACTTTTTTTCCTCGTTCAGAATATTGTTGAAAAATTTAGCTATTTGAAAATTGGACTTTCTGTTTTGCTTATATTTATTGGTGTTAAAATGCTAATACATGATATCTATCCAATTCCAACAATGACCTCATTGCTAATAGTATTAGCCATTTTAGTAATCAGTATTATTCTGTCAGTTTTGTTCCCTCGTAAGTCGTTTGTTTTAAACGAGGTTGATAGTTCTACTAAGGAAAAATAGAATAATAATCTCCTGCTGTCATTAAAGATATTATAATCTACTACTAATGTCAAATTAATAAAGTATGTTGTCATCATAAAAAACTCATTTGTATATTTGCACTGCTTACTTTGTAAGGCACAACAACTTTTTATCAAGTAAAAAAAGATATTATGAAACGAGTACTTGTTGCAACAGGAGGAGGGGATTGCCCAGGATTAAACGCTGTTATTAGAGCTATAGTCCATAGAGCATCAAAAGAAAATGACTGGCAAGTGCTTGGGAGTATACAGGCATTTAACGGCGTGCTTTGGAATCCGATGGAAATTGTGGAGTTGGATAATAAGAAAGTAGCAGGAATTCATTTTCAAGGAGGAACAATACTGGAAACCACAAATAAAGGAGGCCCATTTGCCTGGCCTGTTAAAAATAATGAAGGAATATGGTCAACAGATGATCGTTCGGATGAGTTGATCAATCGATTAAGGCATATGAATATTGATGCTGTAATTAACATCGGTGGTGATGGATCGCAAAGAATATCCCAAAGATTATACGAAAAAGGGCTTAATATAATTGGTGTTCCAAAAACCATCGATAACGATTTAAGTACTACCGATTCAACATTTGGTTTCCAAACGGCAGTTCAAATAGCAACTGAAGCTGTTGATAAGCTAGTAACTACCGCTGCCAGTCATAACCGTGTATTTGTACTTGAAGTAATGGGTAGAAATGCTGGTTGGATTGCGTTAAATGCCGCAATTGCAGGTGGTGCAGAAGTTTGTTTGATCCCCGAAATCCCATATGACATTAATAAAGTCAAAAATGCACTGGAAAAGCGATTTCATAAGGACCGAGGGTTCGCAGTTGTAGTAGTTTCTGAAGGTGCGTATCCTGAAAATGGCAATGTTGTTATTAAGGAAAACACAGAAATTGGATATGAAAATGTTAAATTAGGTGGTGTTTCCCGACAAGTAATTAAAGAGTTGGCTGAAGCTGGGTTTAAACACGATATGCGGGAAACAATATTGGGACACTTACAGCGTGGTGGAGTCCCAATAGCCTATGATAGAGTTCTTTCATCTCAAATGGGGGTAAAGGCAATGGAAATGGCGATTGTTGGTGATTTTGGTAAGATGGTAGCTTATCACCACCCTGATTTTGTTGCGGTTGACCTGAAAGATGCCATTGCATCTCCAAATTTGGTAACAAAGGATAACGCATTAATAAGTACGGCTCAAGGACTTGGTATATGTTTGGGATACTAAAAGATTGTTTATAACTACCAATTCAATTCGTGTATTATAAAGTTAGTGGCTTTATAGGATTCAATAACCTGATTTCTGGCAACGTCAGCTTCTACTTTGGTTGCAAAACCGTTTGAAGTACGATATCCTCTGTCGGCATCAGCCCAGTTTGGAACCTGTTTTACAAGTAATTCATTAAACTTATAGTTTAGATCGTATCGACGGTTTTGAAGATGTACATTACTTACATACATATGATATGCATTATTATCTCCACCTTCCGGATCGCAATAACACGATGAAAATACGTAATAATAAAACGGACCAACTTTGTCATCTGGCATAGGAGAGTTGATAAAAATATTATTGGTTTCTTCTGCTTTTGGTGGATCGGATGTATTGGTGTAAATATCTCCAATAAAATCATAACAAATGGTTATTCCGGCAATAAGAATATCCAGGTCACCATCCTTGTCATAATCACCCCACTTAGCTTTTCCCTCAGCAACTCCGGGTAAACCGGCCATAATATTTTCAAACTCAAATCCTTGTTTGTTTTCATAAACAATACTATATGGTCGTTCCAGAGATTCACCTGTCATAACAATATCAAGATCGTTATCAAGATCATAATCACCTAAATCAATGCTGCATCCTCGGAGTGGCCTTATAGTTACTGCCTCTTCACTAAAAAAAGTACCTCCATGATTTTTATAAATCATACAAACAGGATAACCGGTAACATCCTCACCACTAACTATAAAATCAATATAATTATCATTATCGAGATCGCCCCAGGCCCCGGCACTATTTTTAAGAGGAATAAATTGTTGTACTACTCTGCCGTAGTATCCATTTATATTGCCATAAACTGCAGTAATAGGCTTTGAACCACTATTTCCAGTTATAAGAATATCAAGATCTTTATCGTTATCATAATCACCCCAAGTGGCATTGCCATAATAAATACCCGGTATTCCAGGATCAGTTTGAGTAAATATTCCTTTATCGTTTCGATATATATATGTTGATAACTGGTTATTAAACTGTTTCCCTGTTGCAAGAATATCAAGATCCTCGTCATTATCATAGTCGCCCCACTCAACAGACCCATCTGTAACTGGAACAAATATTTCCTTTATTGGAGTAAATTTTTGACCACCATCGTTTCTGTACAATCTCATTATTAGATTATTGTCAGCAGTTAAACCGGTAACAATTATGTCGTCATCGCCATCGCCATCATAATCAGCAGCGGCAGCATCACCACGAAATAGAGCAGGAAGTACATTTGAGACACCTTTGAACCGATTCTTATTGTAATATGTGTTGGTTTGTGAAATAACCTTATGTGCATCATTTTGATAATAATCACCAGCCAAATATGCCTTTAGATTATTCTCTTCACCATAGCTAATCCATGTGGTTACTGGCTGCATAACTCCAACAAAATCTGTTTGAGCTTTATTGAATAGCTGTGCCATCAAACTTAATTGACTTATTAATAGGATTATTGAGAGTAATATGGTTTTCCTCATAACTAAAGTTGAAAAAATAATGCCTAAAAGTAATAACAATTTTATAAATAGCCGAAGTGTAGTTGAAATCAAGATTAAAAATGATGCTATGAGCTAGAAGAATCTGTACGCTAGAAAAATATAGTATCGTTTTGTTGTGGATACTAAATCAGAGTACATCGACATACCATTACCAACCTCATATCGAATTGTTGCCGAAAACCTATTGTAACTGCAGCCAATATCAAATAATAAACTCTGCTCATGATTCCTACTTCTTTCTATTGCATTAAAATACTCTACTGTTTCCTTATCATAAAACACACTTGTTTTCTTTTTTTTATTAATATGTGAAATTGCAAGCCCATTCGAAAATCCTAAATCAAAAAATATTGTAGTACTACCAACAGGCAGATTATATCGTAGCATATTATTCAATTTCAGATATGTATATGCTATTTCTGTTTCATAGTTAATATATCTGTTCTCATGAATAAAATCTTGATAGTTATTACTATAACTAAATGTGGCAACCATTAATTCATTATTAATTGACCATCGGCCTAAGTTTCTGGGTAGAAATATATTACCTGCAATACCTATTGCAATATTTGTTGACAAAGGGAAATCAGCTTTAGTTAATTCTTCGTAACCCTCTCCTTCAAATTTCAATTTTGTAAGAGAAATACCAGCAAATGCACCTAAGTCAACTTTTACTTTTGGTTTCTCCTTTTGATAATCGAAGGTAGTGTTAGTACACTCGTAGTAATAATTAAAGGATTTTACCAAGCTTTTTAAAGTATATGTGGATTTTGACAGAACCTGATTTATTGACTTGCAATTTTTTAAATAGAGCATTAATTGCCCAATGTATTTATTATTTGAAACAGGGTATTTACTACCATTTTCTTCTACAAGATAGCGATTATGCACTAGGCGTACATACTTATTATTTTGCGTTATGTAAAAACTTTCTTTCCCTCTTACATCTAACAAATAATATAACCCTTTTTCACCTGTAATTAGGGCTCTTAAAAAAACAGTGTCAATTATCAATTCTACCTCAGTAGTAAGTCTTAGTTGGCTGGTTTTATGTGGACTAAGATCAATATCAACGATAGCACTTTTGTATATTTCATCCGAAGCCCCAAACTCAGATATACCTGGTGGATAATAGAATTTTCCCTTTTCTGTTTCGGTTTTTTTGAATAATACCTTTTTAGGATTTAATTTCCATTCTTTAAAATCTATATATCCTACTACGGTATCATTAGTTAATGTAATAATGTATCCGGGGACTACTGTTGATTTTCCGTAAGAATTGTTACCAATAACAAAAAACAGTAGTACCAATAAAAACTTGCTTGTTTTGTTCATATTAAATATTATTTCAAGTAATCGTTAAAATAAGAAGTTATCTTTTTATATAAATGCGCACGGTTCATTCCACTCATATTGTGGCCATGTCCGGGATAAACGAAATAGTCAATGTCTTTATCTTTATCAATGGCATGCTTAATAAATTGAAGACTTTGTTGCCAAACAACTGTAGGATCATTTGTGCCATGAATTATTAAAAGCTTTCCTTCAAGCTTATCTACCTTTTTTAGTAAGTTGGCATTATCATAACCTTCAGGATTTTCCTCGGGTGTATCCATGTATCTTTCACCGTACATAACCTCATAATACTTCCAATCGATTACCGGACCACCGGCAACACCAACCTTAAATACTCCCGGATTATCTAACATTAAACTGATGGTCATAAAACCTCCGTAACTCCATCCATCCACTCCTATTCTATCAGAATCAACATATGGCAAGGTCTTTAAATAATTAACACCAACCATCTGGTCTTTCACTTCATTGTTGCCAATATTTCTGTGAATTGACTGTTCGAAATCACGACCACGATTTGCTGTACCTCTATTGTCGAGAGTGAATACTACATAACCTTGCTGGGCAAGGTAATTCAAGAAAAGACCAGCTCCCCCTAACCATGAGTCGGTAATAAGCTGGGCATGGGGTCCACCATAAACGTAGACAATTACAGGATATTTCTTTGTGCTATCAAAATCAATGGGTTTAATTAATCTGCAAAACAGATCATCTCCGGCATCTGATTTCAATTTAAATATTGACATGTGTCCTATATTATAATCTGCCAATGGCAGTTTGTCCTCTTTTATAACCCTAATGGTTTTACCCTTGTTATCAAGTAGTTTATACTTGCGACTTATTTCAGTATTGCTACATATATCAATTATATATTTACCTGTTTTACTTACCAATGCAGTATGGGTGCCATGGTCGGGACTTATACGCACTATTTTATCAGATTCCAGTTTTAATGAATATATATTTTGTTCAAGAGGGCTTTCTTTTGTTGCTTTTAACCACAGTTTATCGTCGTCATATAAACCCATAAAATCTGTAACAACCCAATCTCCTTTTGTAAGTTGACCGATAAAATCACCTTTTGTATTGTAGAGATAGAGGTGATTCCAACCATCTCGCTCACTTTGCCATATAAAATGATCGTTTCTGTTTGGCAAAAAGTATAATGGATGTTCGGGTTCAACGTATTTTGGATTTTTTTCCTCAAAAAGTTGTGCTATAAATTCACCCGTAAAGGCATCGTATTTATTTAGTTTAAGATGATTTTGTTCACGATTTAGAACAGCGATATAGATATACTTACTTTCAGGTCCCCATGTTACAGATGTTAGATATTGATCAGCGGGTTCTCCTGTATTCATAGTTACAGTTTTACCCGTTTCCAGATTATAAACACCTAGAGTAACGTGATGACTTGTCATTCCTGCCATGGGGTATTTTGTATTTTCAACTTCGGCAATGCGTGTATCAATATTCACTAATGGGTAATCAGTTACCATAGATTCATCTTTACGATAGAATGCCAAATTTTTAGAATCAGGTGACCAGTATGTACCTTTTTCAATTCCAAATTCAACCCGATGAACAGTTTGTCCGTTTACAATTTCCTTGTCATCATCAAAAGTTACCTGCCTTACTTTTCCATCTATCGAGATAAATAAATTATTTGCCACCGTATAAGCAATAAAACGAGTATCGTCTTCAAAGTCAATGTTTTCGGCAGTATCTGGAATGCTATTTATCCACTGAAGTTTATTTGTAACAAAGTTATAATCGAAATAATTATTCTTTGATTTAAATCTACATTGATTATCCGAATAAAAATCTAATCGAGGCAATCTGTGGATTGAGTCGTAATTATTTTCATTTATGCCCTTATTCAGCATATCAATATCTAGTAACAATGTTTCGGTGCCATTTTTAGCACCAACCTTATATATAGCTTCATCTTTGGCAAATGCATAATAGTTTGTGCCTCCAATCCACTGAAGCTGTGATACTGAAGCGGGATATAATTCTCTATTGGCATAAATTGCATCCTCAGGGGTAAGCAATTTTTCCTGAGCTAGCGAAAATGTACTACCTGTTATCAGGATAATAAAAAGTAAAACTTTTGAATATTTATTCATTATTGAATTATTTGGTTTTTGATTTTTCAACTAAAAATTTGAAGTCTGATAAAAAATTACTCTTTCTATCATTTAGATAAATATAAAAATTATCGGGCAGTTCGATGGGGACTTCAACCGTTGTATAATTCCACCAACCGTTATTAACGGGGTTTTGAGGGAATTGGTATGGTAGACTATATTCCCACAGTTTGCCTTTGTCGTCCATACCCCGAATAATAATAAAAAACCACTGGAAGTTGGCTCGTTCAGTGTCGTAGCGAGTTAGATAAACCTGAATTTGCCCCCCGGCGGATGAACTTTGTATTTTTTTAATATTTTCTTCAAGCACCTCTGGCTTCCATTTTTCAACTTCTGCTACTTTCGAAAATCACTTTCAATTGATTCCATATTTTTATAGGCTATAGCAGTTATGGGCGAATAATTATAAGTGGCTGGATTATTGGGCAGTTGCCCAAATATTTTTGTTATATCGTATCCATAAAAAGTTCTTGTTTCATCATCTTGCCAGGTACGTGAATAAAGTTGTGGGTCAATGTCTTGTGAAACAAGTGTTGTCGAGAAAAAAAAAGTAATAACTGTAAACAGAAAAAGATAAGACTTTGTTTTCATTTTAGTAGGATTATATTTATAGAAATTGATAGATGTTTCTCTTTTTAATACTAAATTGAATTTTAATTAAATGAAGCTACAATATCGGTGAAATCGTAGATCAGATTAGGGTCTTCTTCGAAACGATTACCAACCACAATAATATCAGCTCCAGCTTCAATAACACTTTTTGCTTTTTCAGGGGTACGAATACCACCTCCAATGATCAATGGAATTTCAATTGATCCCTTTACAAAGCTAATCATTTCTTCGGGAACAGTTTGTGAAGCACCACTTCCGGCATCCATAAATATGGTTCTCAGCCCCAACATTTCTCCTGCCATCGCAGTACAAGCTGCGATATCCTTTTTGTTGTTTGGTATGGGAAAAGAATTACTCATATATGTTACTGAAGTTGGCTTGCCACTATCAATGAGCATATAGCCTGTTGGGATTGTTTCCAATCCGCTAAGTTTTATATATGGTGCTGATAGCACATGCATCCCAATAAGCATATCGGGGTTTCGGCCTGATATTAATGACAGAAACAACATAGCATCTGCGTTTCTGCTTATCTGATATGAGCTACCAGGGAATAGAATTACTGGAATATCAGTGTTTTCTTTTATTGTTCTTATACAGTGAAATAGTGAATCGCTGGTCATAAGGCTCCCACCAACAAAAATAAAATCCACATCTGCCTTTTGGGCAATTATTGCAGTTTCAACCAATTGCTCCGGATTAAGCTTATCAGGGTCAATAAGTACTGCTAATTGTTTTTTTTGTTTACTAAATAGGTCAATTATTTTCATTTATTTGAAGCTTTTCTTAGGATTCAACATTACCATTTAATTATTAGAAGTAGCATAATGATAATTAGTTAGTAATATATGGTACTCAACAAAAGTAATAAAATATTAGTGTATTTGTTTCACCAATCTCTCACAAGAATTTAACAACAATTGAGCATTGGGGATGTTTCAGTCATTCAATACTTTGAGTTATTTCCAGGCACAAAATAACTTATGAGTCAGGCTCTATTATTAAATTCCGTATTAATTAAGTATTGCCAGTTATGTTTTTATAATTACTTTTAATCTACACTAGTATCTGTGATAAATAAATACCCATACCTATTGCCCCTACAATTATCCAAAAAGTAACCATTGGAGGTAACTTATCGGTTTCAGGATTATAATCAAAATCACTTTCAGGCATAACTTTATTGTTGTGGAAGTTTATTTAACCTTTGTCCATCTCTAAAAGCAACTACGAATGCATCGCTGATGCCGTTATAACTTCTGATATAATTTCTTTTTTCGCGAGCCTGTTCATATGTATTAAACGAACCTATGGTGTAAATATAAAATCCGTTATAGGTATTTTCCTTTATTTCATTTAAAGGAATATTATATGTATTGCTAAGATGCTGTCTTGATATTTTATTACCATATTTTGCTCTGATTTGAACTCTATATTCAAACTCAGGCACAACAACAACCTTCTCAAAAACCTGAATTTCAACAGGAATTTCTTCAATAATTTTGTCTTTAACAGGAGGTATTACAGGTATTGTTACTATTGTTGGTTCAATAACAAGAGCATCTACTTTTGGGGGCTCAAGTGGTTTCGAATAGTCATAATCATATTCAGTTTGATTAATCGTATTATTCTTTTTTTGTGGTTTGAAATAACTATATTCTTCATTCTTTTTCTCTTTGGAAGAGGACCTCTTTCCTCCAAACTTATACGAAATCCCAAACGAAGTATAATTATAAATATCATATTTAAAGCCGCTTGTTCTACCATCAAGCTCATCCGTATTCAAAACTCTATTAGCAGATTCAAGGTTAATATTTACTCTGTCACTTACTCTAAAGTCTAATCCAAGTCCGCCAATGAGCATTCCCTGCAGAGTTCGTCCCCCGAAGCTTTTACCACTACCATATCCTACTTTTCTTACTACCTTTTTGGTTGTTAGATCTTTAAGCTCTGTATTAAAGTTAGTAAATCCTATTCCTAGAATAACATAAGCATCCCAAAATTGCTTTGCCTTATACTTCTGTATAATATTACGAACACTTAGTGATGCATTAAGATTAAACTCAATATAGTTTGCTTCGAAAAATAAATTCGAACTTCTTCTTGTTCCTGCCAGTTTACCATAAAGAAATTGCCCTCTTATACCAATTACAGGGCTTACCTGCTTTACAAGCATCAATCCACCACCAAATCTCCACTCGTTTTCATTATTTGAAACAGGTGCAATTTGATATTGTTTAATGTCGCCGAAAAATAAGCTGGTACCACCATTTGCATTAATTTGCCAATATGATCTGAAACTGCTAGTTTTATTATATGATTGTGAAACTACATTAGCAGATAGAAATATAAAGAAAACAATTAAAAAAAATGGACGCTTTAACAAAGACGGCTTCTTGTAGTACATGATTATCACGTATTAGGTTCGTATACAGAATCTATCTACTATAATAACAGATAGTATAATTGACCTTAAAAATATACAATAATCCTACGTATAAAGGCAGTGTTTTAATTAATTATCGCCAACCAATTGTTAATATCTTCTAGTTGTACCGGAGCAATATCGAGTTTGTTTTTCTTTCTAAATCCATTTAGTTTTTGTTCAATTGCCGATGGTTTTGTCTTTTTTAAAACTTCGATGTTTGGAAAGCCTGCCAGAATAAGGTATTCAGCCCAATCAGACGATATTCCCAACTTTATATAGTCATCAGATGTGGTTACTTTTTTCACTGCTTCAGGGCGCATTTGTGGGAAGAACAACACTTCTTGAATTGATGATTGATTGGTCATTATCATAACAAGTCTGTCAATTCCAATTCCCATTCCTGAAGTTGGAGGCATGCCATATTCTATGGCACGTAAGAAGTCCTGATCAATAAGCATAGCCTCATCATCACCTGCTGCAGCCAATTCCATTTGCTCTTCAAATCGGGCACGTTGATCGATTGGATCGTTTAACTCGGTGTAAGCATTTGCAAGCTCTTTTCCATTTACCATAAGTTCAAACCTTTCGGTAAGTTCAGGATTATCCCTGTGACGTTTACATAATGGAGACATCTCAACAGGATAGTCGGTTATAAATGTGGGTTGAATGAATAAACTTTCACATTTTTCTCCAAAAATCTCATCAATTAGCTTACCTACCCCCATTGAAGGATTAGTTTCAATTTCAAGCTTTTTACAAACTTCAACAAGTTGAGCAACATTCATATCACTAACATCAAAACCTGTGTGTTCTTTAATAGCATCAAGAATACTTAACCTTTTGAAAGGTGTTTTGAAGTCGATAATATTTTCGCCAACCTGAACTTTTGTAGTACCATGAAGTTCATTGGCTATTTTCTCAATCATGTTTTCGGTCATTTCCATCATCCAGAAATAATCCTTATACGCAACATAAATCTCCATCTGTGTAAACTCAGGATTATGAAACCTACTCATGCCTTCATTTCTAAAATCCTTGGCAAACTCATACACGCCATCATATCCTCCAACAATAAGCCGCTTTAAGTATAACTCATTGGCAACTCGTAAATATAGGGGAATGTTTAATGCATTATGATGTGTTATAAATGGCTTTGCAGCTGCTCCTCCGGGAATTGATTGG
Organism: Bacteroidota bacterium; assembly: GCA_013203805.1. Taxonomy (GTDB): domain Bacteria; phylum Bacteroidota; class Bacteroidia; order Bacteroidales; family F082. The sequence continues at coordinate 18,649 of JABMPH010000418.1, forward strand.
AGAATTGGTGTTTCTACTTCTAAGTATCCTTTATCATTGAGAAAATCACGCATGGTTCTAATTACCCGTGCTCTTTTAACAAAGGTATCTTTAACGCCCTCATTAACTATCAAATCAACATAACGTTGTCGATATCTCTGATCAGGATCAGTAAAAGCGTCATATATCTCTCCATCCTTTTCCTTTACTATTGGCAGCGGACGTAGTGATTTTGTGAGAATGGTAAATTCCTTAACATGAACAGTTATTTCACCCATCTTTGTAATAAATACAAAGCCTTTAACACCAATGATATCACCAATATCAAGAAGACGTTTAAATACAGTATTGTAAAGTGTTTTGTCATCTCCCGGACAAATTTCATCGCGTTTAAAGTATAACTGAATTCTTCCTGATGAATCCATTAGCTCCAAAAATGAGGCGGCTCCCATAATACGTCGACTCATTATGCGACCTGCTATACAAACATCTTGATATAATGTATCATCTGTAGGAAAATTATTACTTATATCAGCGGCAAGCGCATTTACTTTATATTCTTCAGGAGGATAAGCATTGATACCCAATTTGTTCAGCTCTTGAAGGGCATTTCGCCTTATTTGTTCTTGTTCACTTAGTTGCATGATTGAAAAAATTTTGTGCAAAGATAAAAAAAAAGCTGCCCCCCATTGAACTTGCAGAGGAAGCAGCTTACTACAAAAGTTTAATTATTTCCTATTTTAGGAAGACTTTTTTACTAACGCTTTGTGTATCATTTTTGATTTGTACAAAATATATTCCCTTTGGGTTGTTACTAAGATCAATACTTACTAACTCTGATCCTTGAACATTAACATTTTGTACATAAATTACTTTACCAACAATATCAATTACCTGAAGCTCGGCGTTGTTTAAATCTTGTGCATTAATGCTAAGATTAAACTGACCGGGGGTTGGATTTGGATAAATATCAAGAGAAACAGCTTCTGGGTTTTCATTAACACCAACACAGTTTACAACTGTAATTAGCTGTTCAGCATAATTTTCACAACCAAACTCATCGGTATATGTATACATAACAGCAAAATCGCCTACACCTGATTCGGTAGGATGGAAATACATTCCTTCAGTAACAAATCCACCTGAATATACACCACCTTCAGGAGTTCCCTGAGTTAACAAATAAGGATCCCAACTTTCGTTACAAAGGTCTTCAACAGCTGCGAAATCAACAGTTGGAAGATTGTGTACACCAATGTAATTTGTTTTAAAAGCTGTATCGTAACGAGAACCATCATATATAACTAATTGAACATCATATTCACCAACGGCTGCATAATAAACATTAGGGTTCATTAACGCAGATGTTTCAGGATAGCCACCTTCAAATGTCCATTGATATTGAATTGGATCACCAATACTTGTGCTGGCAAAATGAGCTGTCCCTGATTCGCAAATATCAGAAGGTTCAGCTTCAAAATCAGCTAACCATGTTGGGTAACCTGGATCTAAATCTAACATCATTACACTACCTGTACTTAATACAAATTTGTTGCCATTATCTTGTAACCAGCTAATAAGCTCACAATTTTCAGGTACCCAGGTATTGTCAAAAGTAAATGATAATTCTAGTTCTACAGTACTGTTGTTTGTTGGAAATACAACGGCTGTACCATATGCATCAGGAATCATCATTCTCTCGGTATAGTCAATAGATGACTGACCTTGCCAGTTATAAGGAATATCTGTTTCGGTAAGTGCAAAATGTATAACGATATCATCTGACCCTGAATAAGCGGCAATTTTGTCAACAGTAACTTTGATATTGTATTCATCACCAGTATTTTCTCCAGTAATAGCTACAGCAAATGATGTTTGTTGTTGTATACGTGCATTTACAATTGGAAGAAAATTACCATACATACTTGTTGTATTGCTACCACCAACTACTTGATTATATTCACCATCAAATTGTGTTGTAGGATATCCTGTTATACCATAATAAGAAGTACGAAGAGCGGCTTCAGGAGTATTAAAGGGATCGCCACTTGCATAACTATGGTATTCAATACCAGCTACTGGATCATCGTTTGTGTAAAGGTCATGTAATCCCATAGCCGCACCAGGACAATATTGGCATCCGGTTCCAGTTCCAACTTCAACTAATACTTCATATCTGTCGATTTGAGCAGAAAGAGCGAAGATTGCAAAAGTTGCTAAAAAAGTAAAGATTAATTTTTTCATAGTAATTGTTTTAATGATTATTTTAAATATTTGGTTTTATAGTTTAAATTCAGCTTTTATGGTTTATACACTAGTAAATAATTGACTAGTAAATAATTACACTAATTACATTAACACAATATATGACAACAGTTAAATATGAAGCGTAATATACATATTTTTATTGAACTGACACCCAAGTATTACCAAAAGGTTGCATAGTTTTTATACAATCCGAGATTAAAAAAATTACTCGATCATAATTATCCTTTTGGAGATTTTATGTCCTTTTAATAATAGTATTGCGGTATAATAACCAGATTCAAGATTTTCGATATCCACATATATTTTTCTAGAATTTACTAAATCAGCATTGCTTTTCTGATATACAATGTCCCCTGTGGAATTAACAATTCTTAAATCACTATTTTCACTTAGTTTATTTGAAAAATCAATCTGAAATTTACCTTTATTGGGATTTGGATAAATGTTTATGGAAACACTTTCCATTTCAAAAATACCTGTACAATTAACAAAATCGACTTCTATATCATCAGTTTCTGAACACCCAAGTAGATTAGTTACTTCAACTAAATGATTTTGAATACCATGCCCAAACCCGGTAGTATCAACAAAAATAGTTTGAGTAGTATCGCCATTTGACCATAAATACGATAAACCTGGATTACCTGCATTCAAAATTATAGTTTTGGAAGCACATAAACTAGTGTCGGCTCCCAAATTTATCTGAGGTGTTGGTAAAGTTGTTACAAACACCGAGTCAATCGACATATGATCCCCATCATTTATTTGGGCAATATACCATGTTGGAACCAGAGGAATGGCAAATGGCCTCGCTTTTTCTGAAACATAACCAATGGGATTTGATGCCCAATTATATGATATGGAATCGAATATGCCCGAAACCTGTGCCTGTAGGACAATCAATTTCCCCGGACAAACTTCATTGGGAATAGCATTTGCTCTTACTATTAGATGATCTACTCTGAGCGATAGTGTAATTTGATTTATTCCTGATTCAGGATCATTTGAGAAGATATTTGCATTTGTTGAATAATCACCTTCTGGTAAATCAATGGCATTAAAAACAATTGTTACAATACTAGAGTCGCCAGGATTAATTGTATCTGACCGTGGAAAAATATCAACCCATCCTTGAACAAATACCGTGTAATCTTCAACTTCTCCAAAATTTGTTTCACCACAGGGATTAAGATTTCCTGTGTAAGTAAGTCGAACTCTCATTTTAGTAGTTCCGCTTACAGCACCAGGTGGAGGTGAAATTAAGCCAACAAAAAACTCAGTTCCCGGTATACTTTCTAAAACAGTAATTTCATTTTCATCAAATATTTCATCCCCACTCCAGTCGATCCATGTTGCACATTGATCCAGGTCGTAAGGATTACCATTGGTAACCGTAATTTCATAACTTTCTCCAACTTTCATTGTTGTCGACATGTTGGTATAATCCGTATAATTGTCATTGCCTGTACCTAAATTAATTATCTCCCCAACTTCAACCCCACTAATGTATTCCTGCCCGACCCCACTATTTCCAGTTGCATTGCAATAGTCTCGACTTTTAGAAAGTGATGAATTTAGACTTATTGAATAATGCAAATCGAGTTGACCCTGATTTATGACTAAAATTTGTTTTTCAGATGTATTACCTTTAGCAAGATGATCAGAAATACTATCCGGATTTGTTGAAATAATAACATTCCCCCATTGCAATGCTATTCCTGACGCTCCTGATTCAATTCCATCAGAATAGTATGCCGTTACCCTATATCTATAAACTCCATAATCTGGAAGTATTTCTATAAAAGAAGTATCAACCGTTGATGCTATTGAATCCCCATCTCGATAAATAATAAACTCCATAAATTCTGGAGTAGATTCATAGGACCACATGAGTTGTGATTCTCCTGTTTCAAAAACTATATCGCCGGACAATTCAAAAGGTCGGTTAACAGGATTTGTTTGATAAGGGGAACAATACGACATTGCATAGCCAGCTCGATTATCTGTCCAAATAGGATAAACCATACCATTTTTTGCATGAATTCCAAGATAGTCACCCATATAACTATCAGCTAATCCGGGTATTGGAGCCGGTGTGAAGCTCACATCACTAACCTTAAACTCATCCCATGAAAAACCCCCATCAACAGAATTGGCACAGTAAACTTCACATTGATTTGAGTTTACATTTCGATCGTCGTAATATATCATGCTAAGAATACCATGAGTTGGATCGCAGCATATCCATGGCAAATAATGTTCTTTTCCCTGACCTAACACATCCTGATTTACTCTAATGGGCTCAGTCCATGAATCTCCATAATCTATTGATTTTATTAAATATATATCAATATCTTCTCCGGTATTAATGCCGGGAATTCCAATATTTGCCCATGTTACATAAATGGAACCTTTATCAGCACTATTACTGTTATCAACGGTTGAAACCGGAAAAGAGTTAACTCGCATGTTTTTGGAAGTGCGTGATGCTCTGATTCCTCGTATATTTGAAATAATTCTTTTGGATGGCTCCCATGTAGCTCCCCCATCATGAGATAATGCCATCCCTATTGCAACTTCATCGCTACCGCCCGAAAGCCAATTATCATATATAGCCCATACAGCATATACTTCGCCATTGGGTCCTGTGCTTAAGTTTACACCTTGATTGTGACTCCCTGCATTAACATCGGAGCTAATACTGCCAATAATAGTCCATGTTTCACCATCATCGGTCGAATAGCTAAACCCTATTTCACCTAGGTTAAAATCACTGAAGTTGGTCCATGCTACATATAAATTACCTTCAAAAGGGCTATCTGGATTATTATCAATCCACATATGATTTTTATCTACAATAATACTTGGGTTAGGAGTAGCATTATTAACAACCCATGAAATTCCCTGGTCATCAGAATATGAAACCGATAACCCTCCATTGTTATTAATATAGTTCACATACCACCTCCCATTTAATCCAATTACTGCTGCAGGATCACCACCATTGTCTTCGCCTGCACCTTCGATATTACCTTCCCAGTTTGTACTCGAATTAAACGAAAACAAAGCATTGGCACCATAAATAATGTCAACGGTACCGTTTGTGGAATTATTTGAATTTAGAAGATTTGTTTCGTCAAGCGGGTTAATGAAAACTGAGTTTTCGCTTTGAACCGAACTGATTTCTGTAACAGGAACATCGGGCGAATCAAGAGTTGAAACTGTATGAGCCCGAATAGTACTTCCTGTATAGATAGCTTCTTTTACTTTAACATCAGGATTATATGGTACTAATCCCTTTCTGGCGACTCGTTTCCAATAACCTTGATTATCAATTCGGGTATCAACCTGTTCCTGAGTGTTTCTATTATTAACAGCTCTATTAACACCAAACCCCAAAGCAAGTAATAATGATATTACCAGAATCAGTTTCGCCGTTTTCATTTCAATATCAATTTAATAATACGCAATATAATACTATTGATAATAATAACTCACTTTTCGTTGCATGAAACATAAGTAAATAAAAAAGGGCTATCTAACAACAGTCAGATAACCCTTTCATAAGTTTATATAAATTGAATTATTTTCTTAGTACAATCCTTCTTGTTTTTGAAGCACCATTACTCGATACAGAAACAGTATAAATACCATCAGTAAAATTACTTATATCGATTTTCTGAGTGTTAGTACCCGACACAACAATGCCATAATTAGAGAAAACTATTTTCCCTGAAATATTCATTACCTGAACATCAACCGGCTTATTGCTTTCGCCTACTAACTCCAAATTAAAAACTCCACTTGAAGGATTTGGATAAATTTTCAAGCTAATTGAATTAAGTTCGTCAATCCCTGTGCAATCCAAAAATTCCACCATAACGCTTCCGTCGTTTATACAACCCGATGGGTTTGTAACCTGAACGGTAAAATCCTGAATTCCATAACCATGCCCCAATGTGTCAGCAACAATAGTTTGAGTTGTGGCATCGTTAGACCATAGGTAAAATGAACCAGCATTTCCGGCATCAAGCGTAATAGTTGCTCCGCCACAAATTGTAGTATCAGAGCCTAGCTCTACTGTTGGGATAGTCGCAAAATCAAGATAAACAGTATCAGTTGTTGAACATCCATTTTCGTTTGTAACTTGAGCCCAAACCATTGTTAATCCTGATCCTGAAGCTGTTATTACCTGTGACGTTTCATCAGTTGACCACAAATAAGTATCACCGGGATTACCTGCGTCGAGGTCATGAAATGTTTCACCACAAAGCACCATATCACCACCAAGATCAACCAAAGGTTTATCATAAACTGTTACCGAAACAGATGCCTCAACAGTTACAGTTCCATCAAAAACAGAAACAAAATATTCTGTATTTTCCAATGGCTCTACAATTGGATTTATTTCTGTGGATGTAAAACCCTCAGGAACTGAAGTCCATGCATAAGTATAGGTTCCAGAACCTCCACTTACAAGAGCTTCTAATTGTGTTGTTTCTCCTATACATAATTCCATTGGGTCAGCTGATGCGGCTAATTCAAGGTCTGTTACATGAAGTGTAAAATCAACAATATACCCCGGATTTTCAAGGTCGTTAGTAATTAGAATAATATCATCAGCATATGTTCCCTGTGTCATACCGGCTGCATCAAATGTAACAGTTACCAACAGTGAGTCGCCTGGAACAATCGATCCATTATCAGGATCCAATGAAAGCCAGCTTGCAATTGCTACAGAATAATCTTCTACTTCACCATATTCAGTATCATCATATGCGTTAAGAGTTTCCGATCCTGATAAACGTATTCTCATTCCTGCAACACCCTGTTTAACTCCTTTTTGTACATTTATTGTTCCCCTGAAAACTCCAAATTCATCATTATCATTTAGCTCAATTGCTTTTTCATCAAACACACCATTCTGATCCCAATCAATCCAAACTTTACATTGGTCACCTTTGTAAGGATTCTTACTTCTAACTTCTATTGGATAATTTTGTGAAGCATTCATACTTACGTACATGCTTGAAAATTTAGAATAATAATCACTAGCAGAGGTATTGGTTAAGTTCCCAATGGTAACTTCATGAATATACTCATCTCCACCACCTTTGGCAATATCATAATTATATTGATTTAAATTTTTGAAGAAGGGAGATAATGAAAATTCGAGATCAAGTACGCCAGTATTCTTAATCTTCATCATCTGTATTTCAATTTCATCGGGATAAACTATGGCAGTATATGCTTCAGGCGTAACTTCAATGGATGAACTTCCATATTGAGTTTCGTCGGTTGTTCCGGTTGATTCATTGCCACCGCCATATATTGCAGTAACTTCATAAGTGTAATAACCATAGTCAGTTAACTGATCAGTATATGTTAATTCAGTAGTGGTAGAAAGTAATACATCGTCACGATAAATGTTGAAAAAATCAAATCCTGTTGTTCCAGTAAAATTCCAATCGAGTACACATTCACCAGTTTCCTGATCGGTTTCAGCAATTAATGAGGTTGGAGCAATAATATCTATAGTTTCAAAAACTGACACATATGTCATCGCACTTCCTGTTCTGTTATCAGTCCATGTGGGATACACATATCCATTAAGTGCAGTAATGCCAAGATAATCGCCCATATATCCACTTGCTAATCCTGGAATTGGTGAAGGAGTAAAACTTACATCGCTCACTTGGAAATCTTCCCAAGTTGTTCCTCCTGTATTTGAAGTTGCTACCCATGCTTCAGCCTGATTGGCGTTAGTATTTCTATTGTCGTAAAATACAACACTCAAAATACCATTTGATGGATCGCAAGTAATCCAAGGCATATAATGTGCTTTACCCTGATCGATTGGATCCTGGTTCACTCGAATTGGATTCGACCATGTTTCACCTTCATTAGATGACATTATCATATATACATCACGATCATTTCCGGTATTTACACCTGGAACACCAATATTCGTCCAAACAACATAAAGGTTACCTCCATTTGGACCATCTCTAGTGTCAACAGCCATTACAGGGAAAGTAGCTACTCGCATATTTTGAGGAACGCCAGAGTTTCTAACTCCCCTTATATTTCCAATAATTCTAACTGCCGGAGACCATGTTTCGCCGCCATCCAATGATTTTGAAAAACCCAATGCTTTCTCGTCTTGTGGCCAGCCATCATATATTGCCCAAACAGCATATGCTTCTCCATTGGGGCCGCTTTGTACATTCACTCCCTGATTATGACTTCCTGCATTAACAGCAGTACTAATGGTTTTTTTGGCTGACCATGTTTCTCCATTATCGGCTGAATATTTTAGTACAATTTCATTGTCAGAAGATCCCCCAAAGTCAGTCCAGGCATTGTAAAGATTATTTTCATAAGGGCTTCCTGATTTGCGATCGAGCCACATATGATTTTTATCTGCCAAGGAACCAGGATTTGGAGCTACTTGAACATGGGTCCACGACTGACCCTGATCATCGGAATGAGCAACACCTTGTCCACTATTTTTAATATAGCCAACATACCACCTGCCGTCGGTTCCAATACATGCGGCTGGGTCACCACTATTGTTTCCACCTGCCCCCGAATTTTCACCAATAAAGGTTTCTCCACCATCAAAAGTATACAAGTCGTTGGCGCCATATATGGGAGTTCCTCCTGGTCCTCCCGAATTATTTGAATTTAATGCTGTCATATTATTGTTGGGATCAACAATAACAGAATTCTCACTTTGAGTTGAATTAGTTGAAACCGGAACGTCGGGTGAGTTTTCAAACCGAACCATTCTCGAATTAATTTTACTACCTTTATATATGGCTTCCGGTACTTCAACAACGGGATTGAGAACTGCAAGACCTTCTTTGGCCATTTGTTTCCAATATCCATTATTGTCAATTCGGGTATTTACTTTAGCTCTTCTTTCTCGCTCTGTATCAGATGAATCACTTATTGCCCAGTTAAAAGCAGTAATCATTAAGATAAAGGCTAATGATAAAAATAAAAAATTTCGCATCGTATTTATAAGTGTTAGTTAGATGTAAGCTATGACAGGGAATACCAATGTTAAGTTGTCATGTGACAACCTGATATTTATCATATTACAATTGCAAAAGTAATAAAAACTTAATTAGTAAGCTCTGGCTTCTACCTCCCCAAGGATTAACCTAAGTCCATTCATTGCTAAGGCTCTCATCTCATCTTCACCAGGATAAACATGAACTGGAGCCATGCGGTGAACATATGATATTATTTGATTTACAAAATATTTGTCGTGGGCAATTCCTCCGGTAATCAATATTCCATCCACATCCGAATGCAATACCGCTACCATGCTACCCACCTCTTTGGCTATTTGATAAGCCATTCCATCGTATATATACTTAGCTTCTTTATCGCCTTTAATAATTCGTTGTTCAACATCATAGGCACTATTGGTTCCAAGATAGGCCACAAGTCCTCCTTCACCTTTTATCATTTTCATGATTTCCTTTTGGGAGTAATTACCACTAAAGCAAAGCCTTACTAAATCACCAACAGGTAGTGTTCCTGTTCGCTCAGGAGAAAAAGGACCATCACCATCTAAACCCTGATTAACATCTACAACGCGCCCCTTCTTATGAGCACCAACTGTAATTCCACCACCAAGATGTACAACAATAAGGTTTAGATCTTCATACTTCCGCATTATTGATTTTGCATGCTCACGGGCAACAGCTTTTTGATTCAACGCATGAAAAATCGATCTCCTTGGTAGTAACGGGTGTCCGGAAAGCCGGGCTAGATCATCCAATTCATCAACAACTACAGGGTTGCTAATATATGCTTTTGCATTGGGTAGTGAGTGAGCCAGATCGTAAGAAATTAGTCCCCCCAAATTACTGGCATGTTCGCCATACGCACAACTTTCAAGGTCATGCACCATTTTTTCATCAACAGCGATAATACCAGATTCAACAGGTTTCAGTAAACCACCACGCCCCATAACAACTTTAATTTGGTTGAGGGGAATTTCGGCACCTTCAAGCTCCTTTAGAATTAGCTCCTTACGAAAGTTAAACTGATCGGTAACAAGTTCATAGGGAGCCAATTCTTCAGAAGAATGTCGTAGTGTTTGGATAAAAACAGGGGTAGTGTCAGCATACACCGCAATTTTAGTGGATGTTGAGCCCGGATTTATCGCAAGTATGTATACGGTTTCCATTTGTTGAAACTACTGGTAATTTAGTAACTTAATTATAGTTTAGGTAATTGCGGCTGCGAGTGCTATTGATAAAAACTTACTCTTTCCTGAATCGCCCCTAGAGGTTAGTACAATTGGAACAGTTGCTCCCATAATTACAGCTGCAGCTGTTGCCCCTCCAAGAAAATTCAAAGCTTTGTATAGAATATTTGCTCCGTTAATATCCGGGGCTAATATTAAATCGGCATCACCGGCCACATCGCTTGTAATATTTTTAAGTTTGGCCGCATCTTTTGATATTGCTCCGTCAAGGGCAAGTGGACCATCAATTATGCACCCTTTGATTTGCTTACGGTAATTCATCATTGAAATGGTAGCTGCATGCATTGTTGCTTCCATCTTTGGATTAATTGTTTCAACCGACCCAATTATGGCCACTTTTGGATTCACAATACCAAGGCCATGAAAAACATTTACGGCATTTTTAATGATATCTATTTTATCTTCCAGACTAGGTTCAACATTCATTGCAGCATCGGTAACTCCTAATAATTTATGGTAATATGGGGTTTCGAATATTGCAACATGACTTAATAATGATCCAGTACGTAAACCAAAATCTTTATTAAGTACCGCTTTTAACAATTGTCCTGAGCTAACAAGTCCTTTCATTAGGATGTCGGCCCTACCTTCTCCGATTATTTTAGTAGCCTCCAATGATGCATCATAAGCATCTTCAATATCAATTACCTCAATGTTTTTAATATCGAAACCTATTTCTGCTGCTATTCTGCGAATTTCTGATTCTTCACCAACAAGTATTGGTTCAATTATTCCTTCTCTGGTGGCATTTGCAATTGCCTCTAATACATGTTGATCACCAGCGGCTGCAACAACAATTTTTCTTTTACGCTTGTTTTTTGCAAGCTCAACAAGGGTTGAAAGATCTTTAATCATTATTTAATCTTCTGTTTAATGGTTATTAAATAACGAGACCGTCTGAAAAAAACCACATATTATTTTATGTTTTTCAGACAGCCTCAAACTTTTTGCAAAATTACAATTAAAAAGCGCACAATTAGCTCTCAAATGCTGATAATTGGTTGTCTGGAGTATAGTTTATTTCCGATCCAGATTGGGTTTCAAATTTTAATTTAATTTATAGATGACGTGTGAATAATTCCATTGATAACTAGAATATTCTCATTGTTTACAAATAGAGATGTCATTCAAAACACATATTCCATCTATAGAGATATTGTTATTCTTTGGCTGGATTAGTAATATCGTTTACATATTATTGTAGTATTTTGCATCATTATTTAACAAATTTGTTCTTGCTTTTGAAAATAAACACTTATGAAAACACGGATATTATTTGTATGCCTTGGAAATATTTGCCGTTCACCCAGCGCTGAGGCTGCATTTAAAGGGCTGGTTAAGAAAAAAGGAATAAGTCATAAATTCGACATCGACTCATCAGGAACATATGGATATCACGAAGGTGAGCCGGCTGATCGAAGAATGCAGAGTCATGCAGTACGTCGTGGTTACAACCTTACATCAATATCTCGTCCGTTTAAACCGGAAAAAGATTGGGATGAATTTGATTTCATAATAGGAATGGATGATTCAAACATGAAAAATTTGGCGGAAATGGCTCGTAATAAGGAGGACATTAAGAAACTTTTTAAAATGACAGATTTCTCCAATAATTATAATCACACAGAGGTTCCAGACCCATACTACGGAGGTGATCAAGGATTTGAACTTGTTTTGGATTTACTTGAAGATGCTAGTGAAGGTTTATTTGAGTTTTTGAATAGTAATGCCAAATAACCACAACCTCCCAATTATCTAATTACAAATTACTCAATAACCTCAAAATCTGATTTTTCAGCGCCACATACGGGACAAACCCAACCATCAGGGATATCTTCAAATGGGGTTCCCGGAGCTATTCCACCATCGGGGTCACCCTCAGCCGGATCGTAGATGTAATCGCAAACCATACATTGATATTTTGGTCCTAAATCCGAAATTTTCTCTGGTTTTGTTTCAGTAACGGGTTTAATATATGTAGGTGCATTTTTAGGAGCCTTACCTTTTTTAACATTCCTGTAATAATCGTATGTGAGCGGATTGCCATCAGCAACCAATAGTTCGTTGTTGATAATTTCACCAATATAAATAATATGTGTGCCTACATCGAACTGATTTACAAGCTTACACTCAAACCACGCAATTGATTCGTCGGTTACAATCGGTATACCTGTACTGCCAACAACAAAATTTGAATCCACAAACTTATCTATGTCCTTTCCACTTTTGTATCCAAATTTTCCAATAATCTCAGGTGATGCTTCCTGCTTAAGTATCGAAATGGAAAAAGCTTTATTCTTATCAATAAGTATAGCTGTGTAGTTATCCTTGTTACATGCTATTGCAACCTGTGGAGGTTCGGCTGTTACCTGGAACGCAGTATTAGCAATATACCCGCTTTTATTATCTTTGTTTCCAGAACTTACTATATATAATCCATATGTTATTTTAAAAAATGCTTCTATATTCATTTTGTTTATTTTAAGATTGCATCAAATTTACAAAAATAAAACTCATGTAAAAAACGTTTAATTTAATTAATAAGTTATTAATTTGCAGGAACAACTACTAAAATGCATTTTTTAAAACATATTTTATATATTATCATTGTACCTACTTTATTTTTTTTGGTAGTTGTTACTGGATGTAAATCGAAAAAGATAATTACAAAACCCGAACCCTCCAAGGTGAATACTGCAAATCAACAGGGTAAAGCTGTGGAGTATGAAGAAGCGGTGAAGCATCATTTTGATATGCAAAGCGATAGAACCAAGAGGATGATGATAAAATCTGACAAAGTCAAAATCAAAAAAAATGCAGGACAAAACCGGCAATGGTACGACCAGCTTTTTAATAATAGTTGTTATAAAAATTCGGCAATGGTTAAAACAGGCCATATGCATTCAACAATTACCAATAACTCTTCCTGTTTTATAAAAGACTAGAAATGAAAAGATTATTCATTATTGCTTTGGTTATAATTTCGAGCACAACAGTATTTGGTCAGTTTGCTGACCTACTGAACTTTAATAGTGGCGGACTAATTATGGTTCAGTGGGATATGGCAAAGCCAATAGGCCCGACAATAGATTTTATAAAAAATACTTCTTTTTCAGGAATAAGCATTGACTATCGACATTGTTACCGAAATAATTTTATTATTGGAGGAAGAACTGGTTGGAATGGTTTCTATGAAAATAAAGGGATATCCAATCTGGAAGATGGCAGTACCACAACATATACTCGGTTAGAGAACAAAATAAATGCGGCTCCAATACTATTTATTGTTGACTATATGATTCCCAGCGATAAATTTATTCCCTATATTGGTGTTGGGATAGGTGGATATTTTATTAATTCATCGGTATCATCTAGTATAATAGGAACAAAAAATACTAATTCGTTTCATTTTGGCGTTTCTCCAGAAGTTGGTATAACAATACCCTTTATTATTAGTAACTTTGGATTAAATATTAGCTCTCGTTATAATTTTGTACTAAAAACAGCTAGTACAACAAATTTTTCATGGTTCGACTTCAACATAGGTCTTTCCTTTATGTACTAAATGGCACTAAGTTAGAAATGATAACTAAAATTTCACCAATAGTAATTGCGACATTAATCATGCTTTTTGCTCCAGCATGTAATAAAGGATCAATAAATCCAAATATTCCAAGAGCGATAATTAATGTTACTATAGATCCGAATACTACGATATTTCAGGAATTAAATACACCCGGTGGATGGTTATATCTTGAGGAACAGCCTGGAATTTATATTCCCTACGATAGCAGAGGAGTAATTGTTTATAGGTTAAGCATGAGTGAGTTTAAAGCATATGAACGTCAACCTCCTGATAATCCATATGAATGTTGTAATGAATATATGAAAGACTGCACAAAACTTATTGTTGGGGGTAATTATCCATTTATAAAAGATACTTGTAATGGAAATTTGTATCAAATGTTTGATGGGTCATTATTTTCAGGAGAAGGTGTTTATCCGCTGATTGAATACAGTGCCATGTATGACGGTTCTCTATTACATATTTTCAATTGAAAAAGCAAATTACTAGATCCTCTAATTAAAGTCTAGCTATCATTATTTGGGTTGATAATAATACCAATTTGCCCCAATATTATTTTGATTAGTTACATTTGACCCTTAAAAACTAATTTCATGAAGAATAAACCCCTACCCCATTTTGCAATTACTCGTTTTATTAATGAGCAAACCATTGGAGGAGTTATATTGATTTTCACTACAATTATTGCTCTTTATTGGTCCAACTCTTCATTTCATGATAGTTATCATAATTTGTGGCATAATTATAAGGTTGGTTTTGTTTGGGGTGATATTGATATGGTAAGTTCGTTGCACCATTGGATTAATGATGGATTAATGGCAATCTTCTTTTTTACCGTTGGCTTGGAAATTAAGCGTGAAATAATGGGAGGTGAGCTTAATTCAGTTAAAAAAGCATCACTTCCAATATTTGCAGCAATTGGAGGGATGGTAATTCCGGCAATATTATATAGCATTGTTGCTATCAATAATCCTGAAATTATTGACGGCTGGGGAATCCCCATGGCGACGGATATTGCTTTTGCACTTGGTCTGATGGCCATGTTTGGGAAAAGAGTTAATATTAATCTTAAAATATTTCTAACAGCTCTGGCTATTGCCGATGATCTTGGTGCTGTGCTTGTTATTGCTTTCTTCTACACTGATACAATTATATATAATGAAATAATTACAGCTACATTTTTTCTTGGAGTATTGATAATTGCTAACCTTGCTGGTGTTCGACGTACCCTATTTTATGCTTTGGTGGGTTTTGTGGGTGTATGGGTTGCATTTATGTTATCCGGAGTTCATGCCACAATAGCCGGAGTGCTGATAGCCTTAACAATTCCGGCACGTGCGAAAATAGATGAAGATAGTTTTATGATCAAGCTATGTAAGTTAACATCTGCATTTAAAAAAGAACCCGCCACTGAGCATAACCTTCTTTCAAAAAAACAAGTCCATATTCTTTCAGATATTGAGAGACTAAATGATCTAGCACACACACCCCTCCAGAAACTGGAGCATGCTTTGCATCCAATAATAACATTTTTCATACTGCCGGTTTTTGCACTGAGTAATGCTGGTGTTCATATCGAAGGTAGTATTATTAATATGTTACTTCATCCCATATCCATAGGAATAATCGTTGGTCTTTTAGTTGGTAAGTTTGTTGGGATTTCTGTTTTTTCACACTTAATTGTTAGGTTAAAATTTGCTACACTCCCAGAAGGTGTTAAGTGGAACCATATTTATGGAGTTGCATTTCTTGCAGGAATTGGTTTTACAATGTCGATGTTTATTTCCGACCTTGCTTTTGCTACAGCTGAATATAAACAAATTGCCAAAGTAGGAATTATGGCAGCCTCATTTCTATCTGCAGTAGTTGGAATGATATGGCTTGGTATTAGTTTGCCAAAACAAAAATGAGTTTACATCCATACTTATAAATGCAATATCACTGTTTGCTATTAGCAAGTATAACCCATTATTGAATTATTTACTTTTTCTTTTCTCCAACCCAAGTAGGCACTTCAATATTTGTTTTTAATCCAATCGGTTTGTTGTTGTTGTCATCACTAAATATACCCATCTTTTTTTGATACTTAGCTTTATCAGGTCTGTCGAAAGCCATAAATACAAATAAAGGAATAGTTAGTTTATTGTTTTGATACTGGCCTTCTAACCAGCTAAAAATTTGTTTAACAACCTTAACTTGATTTTCGACACCATACTCTGCTGTATATCCTGTTTCACCAACAAAAACCCCTGGAGAATCATTAAAAATATTATCAAGATTAGTGAAATATTTTATTACGAAACCAAAATCAGTACTTTCCCCTAAGGTGTACATGTTAAACATAACAAAAGGATTGCCCGAGTTCCAAGTACTACTCCAGTTATGGTTAATATATCTTGTAACCGATGTTTGTACAGAATCATTTAAAACAGGTTTTCCTTGAGGATAATTAGCAATTATTGTTGTTATTGGGATGTTTCCTAAACCTGCATCATACATCGATTCTTTTAAGTTTTCAAAGGATTGCGGAACCCAATTGGCATAGAAATCATGATAATGAGGATCGGTTGGTGCTGGTTTATTGCCATCGATTTCATTTCCAAGCATAATTGTTTTTACAATGTTAATTACATTTTCCTTTGATCCGAATGAACTAATAATCATCTGCACAAATTTATCTGTGTATGATTTGTTAGTCATCAGTCCTGGTGCCCATTGCTCGCCAGCAGCAGGAAATATTCCAAGAACATTATTATTTGTACCCATTGCGAGTTCAAGTTGTTCATCCTTATGAGCTACCATGTAGTCAATTACAATTATTAAGTCAGGATCGATTATAGGTATACTTGGTGTGCTTGTCCCTACAGCTGCGGCGTGAAAAGTTTTTATAAGTTTAAAGTGTTTTGTAATTAGGTCAAGGTCATCAACAATATTTCTGTTATTTCTTCCCACAGTACGAGTTTCATAATTAATGCCAACATTATAGCCAAAAGGTGAATGGGCAGGAATCAAATTATGGCTGTTGGTTACGGTTAGTGTTTCGGTTGCGCTGGTTGTTTTGCCATCCGTGTCTTTTATCTCAATTCGTATAGAATAATTTCCTTCAGACTCATAAGTATTCAGATGATTTGTTTCAAAAGACCAATCCCTTTCCCATACTCCATCGTCTTCCCAATCAAATCTGAATTGAAGTTCGTTTGCATTGTCTTCATCATCACGACTTTCATTTACATTAATATGAAACTCCGTAAATGTTGAACCTACAGAAGGACTCAAGGTATAGACTAACTCGGGAGTACTATTCTTTTTATCACAGGAAGTGAAGGAAAAAATAATGTATAATATTAATGTTGCAAAAGTTATAGTAGATAGTTTAGTTGTCATGACGTAGTTTTAGAATGTATAGTATTTTCCAAAAATAACTACAATTATATACCGAACAACTTTATTGAAGTTTTTTAACTTTTTTAACATATTGTTAATTTACAGGATTATATAAACAATATTTATTGGGGAATTACTGATACACTGCTTATCGCTTGAAACATTTTTAAGTACTTTTGATTTTTTAATACTTGAATATTATGGAAAATCCTACGAATAATAATTACAGCATAAATAATAACACTAAAAATCGCTGGAGCCCAAGAGCATTTAGTGAAATGAATGTTGAAAAAGAAAAAATCCACAGCATCCTTGAGGCGGCTCGTTGGGCACCATCAGCCTTCAACGAACAACCATGGAGATTTATCCTTGGCCAGAAGGGAGATACTACTTATGACAGTATATTAAGTACTCTGGTTGACTGGAATATAATATGGGCAAGTAAAGCACCAGTGCTGATATTAAATATTGCAAAAAAAACATTTACCCAAAATGGCAATCAGAATGTTACTTTCAAATATGATTTGGGGCAGGCAGTTGGATTAATGATAATAGAAGTTGTAAATCAAGGATTAGTTTCGCATCAAATGAGCGGTTTTAGTGCCGATAAAGCAGCTGAACTATTCAATATCCCCAATGACTACCAAGCTGTATCAGTAACAGCAATTGGATACTATGGAAACTCGGAAAATCTACCAGAAGATATGGCGGCAATGGAATTAAAACCGAGAGAAAGAAATGAACTGAAGTCAATTGTTTTCGAGGGAGAATTTGGAAAACCATTTGATATTTAATCTAAAATAAATACCCAACATTCGTCTCCAAGATATTTAAAAAATGAAATATACTAATTCTATTACTTTTGTTTCACTGTCACTTATTTTGCTAATTTCATCTTGTCAGATGGGGCAAAATAACAGAAAGTCATCAAATAAAGCCCAAAAAGCTGAACGAATTATAGCTCCTAAATTTAATGCTGATTCAGCTTTTTTATATGTTGCTGATCAGGTTGATTTTGGACCTCGAGTACCTGGGAGTGATGAACATAGCAAGTGTGCAATATGGATCATTGATAAGCTTGAGGATTATGGAGCTAATGTTACATCTCAAAAGTTCAAGACCAGAACATATGATAATGTAACAAGGAGAGGTCAAAATATTATTGCTTCATTTAATACGGAAGCTAAAAAGCGGATATTATTGATGGCGCATTGGGATTCTCGTCCATTTGCTGACCACGATGATAATCCCAATAATTATAATACTCCTATAGACGGAGCCAATGATGGAGCTAGCGGAGTTGGTGTACTTCTTGAGATGGCAAGGCAATTTCAGTTAAAGAGCCCCAAAGTTGGTGTAGATATTGTTCTTTTTGATTTGGAAGACTGGGGGCCACCACATGAGATGCAAATAACTTATGATGAAGAATATTGGGGATTAGGA
Source organism: Bacteroidota bacterium (assembly GCA_013203805.1). GTDB lineage: Bacteria > Bacteroidota > Bacteroidia > Bacteroidales > F082. The sequence goes on from JABMPH010000418.1 coordinate 37,596, forward strand.
TCACAATATTGGTCACAAAATCCTCACAAGTATGGGTACACTGCTGCCTTTGGAATATTATTGGATATGGTTGGTGCTAAAAATGCAGAATTCAGAAGAGAATATCATTCAGATCGTGAGGCCGGATTTGTAGTTGATATTGTTTGGGATGCCGCTTCCGATCTTGGATATAGGAATGTATTTATAGATGCACCGGGCGGGCAAATAACTGATGACCATTATTTTGTAAACAAATATGCCAAGATTCCATCTATTGATATTATCCATTTAGATTCAAATAGTAAAAACCGAAGCTTCTTCGATCATTGGCATACTACTAATGATAAGATTGAACATATCGATAAACAAAGTCTACAGATTGTTGGGGATGTACTTATGACTGTGGTTTATAATGAATAGTTACAATTATTTGTTGGAGATAATATAAAAATCAATATTGTGATTTATAAGTATCCACTACATATAATATTTGGCAAAGAAAATATTGACTTAATTTTAGAAGGGATAGAACTTCAAAAAATAATAACATTGAGACTTCAATTTAGGCATTGACATCTGACATTTTACGAACACCTTAAATACCCAAAATTTCATGCAGATAGCATTTCATCATAATTAAAATGAATAAACAAATTTGTAAACGATACAGCACCACCATATTAGTATTTGTAATATTGAGCGTAGCAATTTTAAGCATTAACTCAAAAAACAAAACCGAAACGAAGTTCTTGAAAATGTTTGGCTATAAGGGGAAAGTAAAATCCATTTGCACTTATATTCTTGATCCAAATTGCGATTTATCAAATATTAAAACAGGTGATACAATAAAGAGTGTCGATATGCACTTTGATCGTAAAGGAAGACTTCTAAAATCAATTAGTCTAAATGAGAAAAATAATCCTCTATTGTCAGTAACTTATTTATATGATAAGAAAAATAATCCTACTGAAATGATAACACACACAGAATCTGGCTCACTCAAGGAGCGGTTAGTGTTGTATTATGATAAAGGTGGTCATACTATAGGTGAAAAACTGTATAATTCAAGTGGTGGTTTAGAAATGCATCTCAAAGACATACATGACAACAACGGAAATTTAATTGAAACATATAGTGCTTTGGATAATTATCTATATCCAAGGTATATTTACGATTATAATGAAGACAACAAGCTTGTCGAAGAAAGAAGCTATTTTGCTTTTAATAAATATTACAAGTCAATATACAAATATGATGACTTTGAAAATGTTATTGAAGCATTAAGATATGATACAGATGGAACAATTGATACCGGATATAAAGCTACATATTATAAAGAGGCGATGCCTAAAATGAAGGTGCGGTTTAAAAATGATTCAATAACTGAGAAAATTTATTACGAATACGATAACAAAGATAGGATATTGATTGAAACCCATTTTAATTCTGACGGAAGTTTTGATTATCAGATAACTGCAATATACGATAATTACAACAACCTTGTAATGGAAAAATTTATTGGTAGATATACTGGTACTCAGGAGAATATTTTAACATTTGATGAAATTGGAAATGTAATTTTAGAAATTAGAAAATGGAATACTCAAATTGAGTTCATTGAGAAATCATCAATTATTTATTATTAAACTTTATGAAAAAACAAATTTCTGTGTTAACATTGTTTTTATCATTGCTTCTATATTATGGAGTTCAAATAGTTCCAGCGCAATCCATAATTGATACAACCGATTATTACATAACAAATGGTGAAATTGAATTCTTGGGATATGATATAATGGTTTCAACTGAACTCACAGAAAGTGGTTATGCTGCTAATAACTTACAACATATTGAAATAAAGAATGGCCAAAATATATATATATTTGTTGATTGGTATAATTTACCAGTCCGTGAACATTTAATTGAATATGTGTTCAAAGATGGTGATAACAACTTTATTTTGAGGCATGAATATACTGAAACACCTAAGAACTCCAGATACTATATCTATTTAAAATTGCCTTTTTACAGTCACTTCATATCTCATAATACAGTCTTAATTAGAATTTCAATTGATGATTATTTACTTGCTGAGAAAGAATTCACGGTATCTTTTACAGAGTAGTAATAATAAAATTCACATTTGTTTTCAGTTAAACAACCGGGAAAAATCAGAAAACAGATCAATAATCACAGAAACACTCTACTTTGACATCTTTTCCTTTGAAAAAACCCTCCTCAACCAAATTGGAAGAATAATTACACCAATAATAAGGTAGGGATAATAGGAGACCAGCCTCCAAAATACAGCAAGTGGAGCATACCATGAAGCATTGGGAATAAAATCACCTAAGAAATCTGAAAAAACAAATTCTGCAATACCACTACCCCCGGGAGTTGGGCTAATCAATAGAATAATCCACATACTTAGCTGTCTTCCATAAATTAAAAAGTGGTCCGAAATACTATATCGGTCTGCAAAAAATGCGATCAACATGAAATTAACTACCCAATACCTACCGGTCCAGGCCAAAATAGTGGCAATGAAACTCTTACCCCAATATGAGGCAGGTTTCCTTTTTATTGAATCTGATGTTTGAATTAGCTGATTTGCTGATTTTCTTGCCCTGAGCCTCCATCGCACCAAGATTGGAAAGAGAAAAACCCATGAAATAAAAGACTTAAATAAATGTGGATTTATAAAAAGGGCGTATGTTAAAAACAATGTGTAGAAAAAAATAATTAAGTAGCCTCCGTAAAAGGCATAGATAATCTGATCAATTGTTATCGATTCAGGTGGAAATATATTTGTCCCATAAACAAAATAAACAATTGGAACCGAAACAACGAAAAATACTTCATCAAGGAAAATTGCCGTAAGAACAACAGCAGTGCTTTTGCCAGCACTAATACCTTCTTTATATAAAAAGAAAATTGCCGGTCCGGTTCCGCCTACAACTGATGGAGAAATTGCCGAACTAAATTCCCAAAGCATGATTACATTAAATGCTTGTCCCCAGCTAATTTCTGAATCCGTTAGTATGATGAGGCGGTAAATATAAGCCAGATCACGAATAGCCATCATTAACAAGGCAATCAATATATAAAAAACAGTATGCCATGTAAATGAAAGAAATGAAAATGTCTCAGTGTCAAAACTTCTGTACATTAAAAACGCACTTACACCAAGTCCAATTATGATTGGCCATATTATACGACTTGGTTTTAAGCTATTAATTATTCTATCCAAAACTTTGTGCTTGTTGTGCAAAGATAATTCATATCCATTGAATTAGGGTCAATCAAATGTTACTTTATCGCAAACAAATGCGCCAATACGTCAGTGTGAATTTATACTTAGTGTCAATATGGCGCATTTGTTTGGTTTCTTATATCATTTTAAACTATGGAATAGGATTTGACAAAATACGAACAGAACACAAATAGAAATAATAACTGATTAACAACAAAAAAATAGGAGGAAACAAAATGAATTTAGTAAAATTTAATCACCCAGGATTCACAAATTTTTTCGATAATCTAGAAAGAACTCATAGTGGATTATCTAATTACGCTAAAGGTAATGTGCCTTCAGTAAATATTATTGAAAATGATAAGGACTTTGTTATAAAGTTCGCCGTACCTGGAGTAAAAAAGGATGAGTTTAACATTAATCTTGATAATCAGGTGTTAACAGTATCGAGAGAACTTAAGGAAGAAAAAGAAGAAACAAAAGAAAACTACACTCGCAGAGAATTTGTTTATGATAGTTTCAGTCGTTCATTCACACTTCCAAAAAGTATATTGTTCGACAAAATTGCAGCTGATTATAACGAAGGAATATTAAAACTAACTCTTCCAAAAAAAGAGGAAGAAGCTAAACTAAGTCGTGAAATTAAAATCTCTTAGCGCTATATTTTAACTGCCAGCACTAATTGCAAAACCCGGTTGAAAGACTGGGTTTTTTGTTTTTATCTTGAACAAATCAATTCAAAATAGCATGTTTGTAGACGCTTTTAGCATATACATCTATTTATAATCAATTTACAATGAATACCGGCACTTATTTATATTTTTAAAATACATTTGTACTTTAGTTGATAACCTAAATTAAATATTATGAAAAAGTTTCTTATTGCATTTTGCGCAATGATTTTGTTCAGTAGTATTTCTTTGATGGCTACTGATGTTGATTCCAATAAAGTTCCATTGGATCCCAAAGTACGTTATGGAAAGCTAGATAACGGCATGACCTATTATATCAGGTCGAATAATCTTCCCGAAAATCGAGCTGATTTTTATATCGTTTTTAATGTTGGAGCAATCCTTGAAAATGATGATCAGGATGGTCTTGCACACTTAACTGAGCATATGGCATTTAATGGCACAAAAAATTTCCCAAAAAAAGGAGTTCTTGATTTTCTGGAAAGAAATGGTGTAGCATTTGGACATAATGTAAATGCCTTTACCAGCTTGGATGTTACTGCCTACAATCTTAATGATGTTCCATTAACAAATGAATCGGTAATTGATTCATCATTATTGGTACTTCACGATTGGTCGAATTATGTTTCTTTCGAAGACGAAGAAATTGATGCTGAACGTAAAGTTGTTCATGAAGAATGGAGAACACGTAGAAGTGCTGATTTTAGAATGAGGAAGGAACTCATGCCAACTCTTTACAAAGGTTCAAAATACGCTAAGCGCGATGTAATTGGTAGTCTTGATGTTATTGACAATTGTACATACGAAACCCTCCGTTCTTTTTACAGAGATTGGTATCGTCCTGATTTGGAAACTGTAATAATTGTTGGTGATTTTGATGCAAAAGAAATGGAGAAAAAAATTATCGCTTTATTCTCGGAAGTCCCAAAAGCTGTTAATCCAACACCTCGTCCTGTATATGAAGTTCCAAATAACAAAGAGCCCTTGATAGGTATTGCAACTGATCCTGAGGCCCAAAGAAATACCGTTACAGTATATTTTAAACATGATATAGTTCAACCCGAAGATAAGGATGTTGATTATATGCGTGTCCTTCTTGTTCAACGTATGTATAACGATATGATTAATAATCGACTTAACGAATTAGTGCAAAAAGAAAATCCTCCATATATTGTTGGTTATTCAGCATATACTGGTATGACCAGATCGAAAGATGCATTTATGGCCGTGGCGTTTGCCCGTGATAATGAAATACTAACCGCACTAAATACTGTCCTTGAAGAAAACCAAAGAGTTCGTCAACATGGGTTTACCCAAAGTGAATTAGACAGAACAAAAATGGATATCCTTCGTGGATATGAAAAAGCATATAAGGAGAAGGATAAGCAAAAGAATAACAATTACGTTTGGGAGTATTTTTCTAATTATCTAACAAATGAACCAACCCCAGGAATAGAATATGAATTTGCTTTCGCGAATAAAGTATTGCCAGAAATAAGTCTGGAAGAAATAAATAGTCTGCCCGCCAGTTGGATTACAGATGATAATATCGTTGTTTCCATTACAGGTTTAGAAAAAGAAGGTGTTACACTTCCAACAAAAGAAGAGGTTCTGGCTGTTATTGAAAAGAGTAAAAATGTAAGACTTGATGCTTATGTTGATGCTGTTCTTGACAAACCACTTGTTGCCGTGCTACCCGAGCCATCACCAGTGGCTACCACCGAAGTACTAAACGAACTTGGCGTTACAATATGGACATTGGAAAATGGAGCTGAAATAATACTAAAGAAAACTGATTTTAAAGAAGACGAAATATTATTTGATGCATATAGTTTTGGTGGAAGCTCATTGATTGAATTGGGAAAAATTCCATCTACAGACATGACAACAACCATTGTTTCTCAATGTGGAGTTGGTGAATTCGACAATATTACTTTAGAGAAGATGATGGCAGGAAAGGTTCTAAGACTTAACCCTTACATCACCGATATAACTGAAGGTTTCAGTGGATCAACTTCACCCGATGATATCGAAACTTTTATGCAACTTCTTTATTTAAAATTTGAGCAACCTCGTTTCGATGAGGAAGCTTACGGAGCATTCCTGAGCCGTATTAAAGCCTGGGTTCAAAATACCAGTACCGACCCAAGAACTGTTGCAAACGACTCTATTTCATTCTTAATGGTTGACCGTAATCCACGGAATTCCCCAATGAATACTGACAAACTTGACAAGGTTGATTTTGAAGAAATTAAAGCCATATACAATGATAGATTTGCAGATGGTGCTAATTTTAGATACTATTTTGTGGGAAATATCGATGAGGCAATATTAAAGCCATTGGTTGAAACATATATCGGTGGTTTATCTGATAAAGCTGCAACGGAAACATGGAAAGACAATAATGTTCGCCCACCGAAGGAGGATGCCGTAAACGTATTTAATATTCCAATGGAAACTCCAAAAGCAACGGTATTTGTTAATTATAATGGCAATATGAAATATAATGCCGAGAATATTGTTTACTTAAGTGCGATCAAATATATTCTCAGTTTAAGATATACTGAAACCATAAGGGAAGAAGAAGGGGGATCATATGGAGTAGGAGTATGGACATCAACAAGCAAATATCCCTATGAAGGATTTAAAATAAACATGAAGTTTGATTGTGATCCTGAAAGGGCTGAAGCCTTAAAATCGATTGTATATGCTGAGGTGGAGAAACTAAAAGTTGATGGTCCTAAAGAAAAAGATGTTAATAAAACAATTGAGTACTTCATTAAAACACGCGAAGAAGATTTAAAGGAGAACAGGTTCTGGCTAGATGCACTTGTATCGATGGATAAGTATGATCTAAACACAATTGATAAAGCAAATTATGAAGAGATTGTTAAGAATATGACGGTTAAGAAACTTCAAAAATTTGCAAGTACGGTGTTTGGTAGTAGTAAGAATGTTGAAGTTGTTATGCTTCCTTTAGCTGAGTAACTGCACCACTTAGTTAGGATTAAGTTTATATCCTAAAATTTTGATAAATAACTCCCGTATTATTAATTGATTCGGGAGTTTTTTTCTCTGTTAGTTGGTTTTGAAGTAAACTATGCAAACATCAATAAACTAATAGCCATTACACCCATTCCTGCAATTAAGCCATAGATAGAAAGATGGTGTTCGCCATATTCTTCGGCAGCAGGTAATAATTCATCGAGGGAAATAAAAACCATAATACCTGCCACACTTGCGAAAAGTACACCAAATACAATTGCATTCCAATCCATTCCACTCCAATCCATAGCGAATTTAGTTTTTGATTATTCTTCGATTGATTTTCGATTTTGTTTCTCTTTATGCTCTTTATACGCCTGTCTCATTTTAACTTTTTCCATTTCTCTGTCTAATACCAGATGAGTAATTCGCCAGGCTTGTTCATCAACATCGGGCAAACTCAATGCATCATTAAATTTCGATTCATCTACATCATGCCTGTAAATCAAATTACATAATTTCTCAAAATCATTTGAAAGTAAATTGGAAACAAATATGTGAAGCCTGATTTCCAGATCATTTCTGCTCAATGAGTCATAATCACTTTTAAGGGGTTCGTTAAATCTATATAGTTCTTCGTTCAATTTAAGTGGAAGTTTATTAATCAAAAGTACAGAAATTAATTACTTGAAAAAAATTGTGGCATAGTTGTTGGAATTTTATGTATTAACCGCGGACAAAAAATTAATTCTTAAAAAAACTGCTATGAAAAAATTGAAAAAAAGAAAGTGGAATTTTGAAGGGAACAAATTAATTTCTTTTCAAATTGGTATGATTGCTGCATTATTATGTGTGCTATATGCATTTGAATACAAATCGTATGATAAATATGAGGTTCCAAAACACGAAAGGCCTATTATTGAAGAGCCAACGATTATGGTTATTAATACTAAGCATCCACCCCCACCACCACCTCCTAAAATTGAACCTCATATTATTAAAGTGGATTTTACTAATAAAGTTGAAGAAAAAGGTATTGAAATTGATGTCGCAGCAAATCAGAATACCAAGGTTGAACCAATCGAAAAGCCGTTTGTATTTAAACAAGAAGTAATAGAGGTTGCTCCTCCAGTATATATTGCTGAAGAACAACCAACTTTTCCTGGTGGATACTCAGCAATGCTAAAGTTTTTAACGGATAATGTTGTTTACCCCGAATTGGCAAAGCAAATAAACACAACGGGCACTGTATATCTTCAGTTTGTTGTAGAAAAAGATGGATCAATAACTGACATTAAGCTACTAAGAGAAATAGGGAGCGGGTGTGATGAAGAGGCCATAAGGCTTATTCAGTTAATGCCTAAATGGAATTGTGGAAAGCAAAATGGTAGGCCTGTGAGAGTAATGATGTCGATTCCAATTAAGTTTTCACTACTATAATATTGGTAACATCCATTCGTTATTAGATTTTGATCTAATTTTGCAAACTAAAATCTATATAATGAATAATAGAATAATAGTACTTTCACTTATCATATTTTTTGGATACAATGCAGTTGCTCAGATGAATAGTATGGTTGTCGACCCTAAAACGAATACTAAAATGCTTATGGGCTATTGTGATAGGAAGGGTTTGAATAAGGACGTTTATGGTACATATTTTAGAAGTCAGTATGATATTTATAAGCCAGCCGAATCATATACATCAAAACTTGAAGGCAAGATTAATGATTACGAAATCACAATTGTATTGGGTACTTGGTGCTCCGATAGTCAAAGAGAAGTTCCAAGGTTTTTTAAGGTACTAAATGAGGCCGGCTTTAACGACAAAAGAGTAAAGGTGATTGCTGTTGATAAGAAAAAACAGGCCATTGTTGTTGACATAAGCGATATGAATATTGAACGTGTTCCAACATTCATTATCTATAAGGACGAAAAAGAAGTTGGAAGAATAGTTGAAACTCCAAAAAAATCCCTTGAAAGAGATCTTTGGAAAATTATTAAATAGGTTCAAATCATTAATTTAACAATCCTGTCTTAATGATTATATACTCTAGAATTTCGGATACAACCACTCATATCAAACAAAAGAGGGATGAAGGGAGTACTATTGGCTTTGTCCCAACCATGGGTGCATTGCATGAAGGACATCTTGAACTGATGCGAAAGGCAAAAAAAGAAAATGACTTGCTGGTAGTAAGCATTTTTGTAAACCCCATTCAGTTCAATAATCAGGATGATCTGAAAAAATATCCCCGAGATTTAAAAAAAGATTCGGAATTATTAGAGACTGTTGGATGCGATATTCTATTTGCTCCAACGGTTGATGAAATGTATCCTGAAAAAGTTACAAAGAAATACGATTTCGGATTGCTCGAAAATGTAATGGAAGGAGCTTCCCGGCCTGGCCATTTTAATGGAGTAGGTGTTGTGGTTAGCAAGTTATTTGATATTTGCATCCCTCATAAGGCCTACTTTGGCGAAAAGGATTATCAACAACTTGCCATTATTAAAAAGCTTGTTGAGATAGAATCCATTCCCGTTGAAATTGTACCTTGTCCCATTGTTCGGGAAGTTGATGGGCTTGCTATGAGTTCTAGAAATGAACGGCTTACTCCCAATGAAAGAGCTTCAGCACCGTATATCTACGAAGTTCTACAGGATGCTAAAACCACAAGCGAATTTTTATGTACTAACCGACTTAAGCAATATGTCCTTAATCAGTTTAGTGATCGTAAAGAGTTTGAGGTTGAATACTTTGAGCTAGCTGATGATAAAGATTTACAGCCAATTAAATCACACAACCCTGAAAAAGGAACCATCGGCTTTATTGCGGTTAATTTAGGGAAAGTTAGATTAATCGACAATATTCGAATTATTTAATAATTTTGCAGCTTCAATTATTAGGATCTATTACTAGTAGAATGAATATAGAAGTATTAAAATCTAAAATCCACAGGGCAACCGTTACAATGGCCGACCTCAACTATATTGGGAGTATTGCCATCGATGAGAACATTATGGAGGCTGCAAATTTAATCGAGAACGAAAAAGTCAGCATCTATAACATCACAAACGGTGAGCGGTTATCTACATATGTGATTAAGGGAGAAAGAGGCTCTGGGATTATTTCATTGAATGGTGCTGCTGCCCGAAAAGTTGCAGTTCACGACCATGTTATCATTGTTTCATATGCAAGCATGGATTTTGAAGAGGCAAAATCGTTTAAACCAACAATCCTCTTCCCCGATGAAAACAACCAGATAATATAGGATTTTGGCGCCCTTTCAAAAAAGAAGAATTTTCACAATACTTCAATACATTTTTTTTCTGTGTATTGGGTTACTTTTGCTATGGTTAAGTTTTAGAAAACTTGACATGACCGAAGTTTGGCGTGATATTAAGGAAGCGAATTATTATTGGTTAATAATTGCATTAATCCTTGCCATTGCATCCCATATCTTCAGAGCACTTAGGTGGAATTTACTAATAAATTCTCTCAATTATAAAACCAAATTATCAACTACATTTTTTGCTGTAATGGTTGGCTATATGGCAAATACAGCTGTTCCACGTATGGGTGAGCTAGCTCGATGTGGGGTGCTTTCAAAAAAGGAAAAGATTCCATTTAATACATTATTTGGGACAGTAATTTCGGAACGATTATTTGATTTAGTCACTCTTTTTGTGATAATTATTCTTGTAATCATTTTTCAATTCAAATCTCTAAGTGGTTTTATATCTAACACCTTTGTCCCATTTTTCGATAATCTGGCATCAAATATTCAAAGTTTATTGGTTTTTGTTGGAATTACAATAATTATTATTGCTGCTGTATATTTCATTATCAGACGGTTAAAAGAAAAAATAAAGCGTCTTCCATTCTATCAAAGTCTAAGAACTTTTTTTGATGGCTTGCTCGATGGCATTAAAACAATATTGAAACTTAAACAAAAATGGCTTTTCCTATTATACACATTTTTTATTTGGCTGTTTTATGCATGCATGGTATACTTTCCCGTATTTATGCTGCCCGAAACAAGTCAACTTACATTTGCTGATGCATTAACAATATTAGCCATTGGAAGCCTTGGAGTTGTTGCCCCCGTTCCTGGTGGTATTGGAGCTTATCACTTCATTGTTAAGGCTGTACTTGTTGAAATATTCAAAATAGGAGGTAATGCAGCAGGGTCGTTCGCCGCAATTACACATGGCGGACAAACAATATTAAATGTGATTGTGGGAGGTTTGTCGTATTTTTACATTGGAGTTCTGGCAAAAAGAGAGAAACCTTTAAATGAATAGTTTATTATCCATATCTGATAAAATACTAGTTGGGAAAAACCTAGTTTCAAAATTGAATTTTTGGGGTTCATCTAATAATACAATTGTTTTTACAAACGGCGTTTTTGATATACTTCATCTGGGACATATTGATTATTTAAGTAAGGCTAAGGATGAAGGAGACATACTTATTGTAGGCGTTAATTCAGATGCTTCTGCCCGAAATTTGGGTAAAGGTAGTTCTCGCCCTATTACAGATGAAAAATCACGATCAATGATTATTGCAGCTCTGCAATTTGTGGATGCAGTTATACTATTCGATGAAGATACTCCATACGAACTAATTAAAATAGTTCAACCTGATGTACTAGTTAAAGGTGCAGATTATAAACCAGAAGATATTGTTGGTTACGATATAGTAACAGATAAGGGAGGATCGATAAAAACGATAGATTTTTTGCCCGGATATTCAACAACCTCAATCGAAGATAAGATAAAACAAAGCTAAGTTTCTTTCACTTTTCTGGTAAATATTGCAACAATTGCTGATGTTACAACTCCCATTACCATTGCTCCAATTAGTCCTTAAATCATATAGCTGTTTAGGCTAAAGTATTCTTCTGCAGCTTCCCTTGTTAAGTTTCCCGATTCAACAGAGTATTCAATTACATTGGTAAAGTAATCAGGTGTAATTATGTGCCATGGCAACATTGCTAATTTGTATCTAAGAATGGGTAATATTGATCTGGCCAAGGAACATATTGACAAAGCAATCGAATTAACTGAAGATGGCACTTTAGAATGCGCTGACAACTATGTGATATTGGTGATATCCTCCATACAAATTACAATAAACCCGATTCAGCTTTGACACTATATAAGATAGCCTTATCAATCTATACAAAAATTGGGATTGAAGATGGGATAGCTGATGCAAATGAAAATATTGGCTGCACACTACTAGATTTACATGTCTATGATAATGCATTGGCACATCTTAGATTAGCCAAGAGCATTTATCTCGAACTACAGGATTACTCTATTTGCTTAATAAAGAACAAAACAAATTATCAAAGTGCTTAAATTACCTTGAGCAATTTAAAAACTATTCCGACAGCTTAAGTACCAATGAAGTTTATGAAAAAATGGCCGTACTTGAAGCAAAATATAAAACTGGAGCAAATTGAAATGAAAAAAGACATTGAACATAAAGCAAAACAACTTAGCTCCCATGCATTACATATGATGCAAAAGAGCAAAATGCTACAGGAAGTAAAAGAAAACCTTGAAGAATCCATCAAAAAAGCAAAACAGGAAAATAAGCCTGAGTTGCGAAAAATCAGCAGGCTAATTGACCAGAACTTGAAAACCGAAAAGGAATGGGAGTTGTTTAAAATGTACTTCGAACAGGTGAACAACAACTTCTATTCAAAACTAAAAAGCCATAATTATGAGCTAAGTCAAACAGATATCAGGATGTGCTCACTCATAAAACTTGGTCTAAATCTTAAGGAAACGGCTTCAGTACTTAACGTAGCACCGAATACGGTAAAAAATGCCCGGTATCGTGTTAAGCAAAAGCTGGGTTTGGGCTCAGATGATTCGTTGAGTGAATTTATAGAGGGGTTGTAATAAGTAAATAGATTATTAGTTGATTGGTTATTAAGCAAGTACAATGTCAGCACAGGAAAAAGATTTGCATGCTAGTCAGAGTTATTTAAAATAGCCACCATAGTCCTATAAATTTGAACTATGACGACAACTCAAAAAATCCAACCCTTTTATTATCTATTATTGAATTATTACATTTCCATTTGTGGATATAATAAAACCTTTATTCAAGAATTCGATAATTGTGGATTCATTATATGTTCCAGCTTCAATATAAATAAATGCTCCGGGACCAGCTGCATCTGCAGCTTCAGCAACAGTTTGAAAAGGCCGTGCCTGACTACCTTCTCCTCCTGAAGCCGCATTTGAATCCACATATATTTTATAGGGTGGAGCAGAGGTTCTGTACATTCCTCTGCCATGAGTTGCTGCAATTAAAAATTCATCCCCTTGCCAAAAAAGCTCACTAACCTCTGTATTTACAGGGCCCTCATTACCAGAACCTCCATTATTTGGATTTGTTATAACATTCCAGTTTTCCCCTTTGTCCTCTGACGCAAACACACCCAGGTCGGTGCCAATATATACCCAGTTTCCATTGATAGGGTGAACCCTAACTGTGTTTACTTGTAAGGCGGGAAGATTGTTGGGTGCATTACCACTGCGGTTTTCCCATGAGTTTCCACCATCAGTTGTAAACCACACGTTATCGTTATTGTAACCACCAAAAGTTACAAATACCTGGCTGGAGTTATTTGGATTAACAGCAATATCGGTTATATATCGATCGGGTAGACCTACACCATTTTCATCAACCCTGGTCCATTGGTATAACGCTCCATCAAATGAAGATTTTGCCAAATAACCATCTACATAACCAGCCCAAATAATCTGGTTATCAATATGATCAATATCAATGGCGCTACACTTTCTTCCTAAATCAGTACTTATATCAGTCCAATTATCAGCATTATCAGTCGTTATATAAATATTAGAGCCACCGGCAACTAATCTGGATGGGTCATTTGGGTCCATACTAAATGGTGCAATAAATAAACTTTGCCAACTATTTCCGGCATCTGTTAGTCCGGAAATTGAAGTGAAATAAGTATCACCTCCATCGATACTCTTTTTAATTTTCAAATAGGTGTATTCTCCATATATAATATCAGTATTGTTAAAATTAATTGCAGCATAGCCCCCATCACCCGTGGAAGCCTGATACCAGTTGTTGGCACCACTCCATGTTCCTGTTTTCTTGTATCTCAGTTTGTCGTTATCTTGAGTACCCCCAACAATAATGCTGCCATCAGGGGAGGCAGCACCTCCAAAAAACTGTGTAATACCCAATGATGTATTGGCAAGGTTTTCCCATCCGGAGTAACTATTCAAATTCCAAACATCATTTGTTTTTTGAATGCCACCATCGTTACCAAAATATACCTCTGGGTTAGTAGAGTTGTTCCAGTCGGCAGCCTCAACAATTATATGATGGTCGGCATGTGCCGAAAGTGAATCGTCGTTTGCATTATGGTAATAATGCCAATCACTAATTTTTGTAACTGTTGTCCCTCCGTCGGTGCTACGATACAAATCAAGCCCGCCTACAATTATTCGTTCACTATTTGTGGGACAAACCCAAATAGTATTTGCATACCATCCGGCAGACAAGTAATCTACACCTGTATATCTGAGGCTCCATGTTTCACCATTATCTGTTGACCTCCAAATCTCACCGCCATTTCTGTCGATTGAAACATACAATTTGCTAACATTTGATGGGGCAAAACTTGCTTCATATCTATCATCAATAAATGGAAGTTTATCAACTGCGCCTGTTGCTTGATCCGACCATGTTTCGCCATAATCATCAGACAAGAATAAAAACCCTTTCCCTCCAACCATTAGTTCGTTATGATTGTTTTGGTCGTACACAACCTGCAAGGTGAAGTCGGCTGTGGCAAGTTTCTGATCCCATGTAACTCCGCCGTCTTCGGTTTTCCAAATGGCATTAGTACCCCCTTGTTGCAAAGGAGCATCTGAAGTAACTGCAAATAGCACACCGGCGCTATCGGGGTTAGGGTGGGCTGCAAGGCGGTTAACATAGGTAAAATCTGCGTTGTTTGTACTTGCCAGTTGATCCCATGTGTCACCTCCATCAGTACTTTTAAAAATTCCTGCCCCCGGCAGAGCATCAGCATTATAGAAACCTTCTCCGGTTGCAGCATACATAATATTTGTTGTTGAGGGGTCGAAAACCATTGATGTAATTGCTAAAGTTGACATGAAATCGTTGATAGCTCCCCAACTTGATCCTCCGTTGGTAGATTTCCAAATACCTCCTCCTGCAGAACCAATCCATAATACATTAGAATTATTTGGATCGGGGAGAATTGCACGTATTCTTCCACCGATATTTGATGGGCCCAGCCAGCCCCACTCCCACAAGCCTGCATCTCTTTGAGAGTTTTGCATAATGTCGATATGTTTTTTAGCACTTACAAGACCTCCCATGGGGATATCTCCATTTTCATCAGCTCTGGAAGCTTTTCGGTATTGCAAATATCCTCCTGCATCCGTTGGCTTGTTAAATTCTTGTTTGCTTTCGGTATGGACGGTAGGCGGTTTTAATGTTTCAAGAAAAAGAATGGATAATAATCCTACAGCTAATAATATCGTTAATACTGATTTTCGCATAGTTCTTAATATTATTGTAAACTAACTAACACTAATACCATACCTTTTCCTGAACTTAGTGAAGTCATGGCTTTACCTATTATTGCTCCCTGAGCTTTTGAATAATCATCAACTTTCATAGCATATCCGGGAGTTGATGATGTGGTTAGCATATCGCCAATTTCGACTGGGTCTTCAGAAGCATCAACCATACAATAAACTCTTCCTGATAATGCAATTAAATGCTCACCATCAGCAATAGTACCTTTTTGACTCATTATCAAACCGGGATTTATTTCGTTTGCACCACTAACGATTCCTGCCACCTTTTTATCGAATTTTTCTTCACAAACCTTAAGTTGACCGGGGTTGTTTTCATCAATAGAAACTACCATTCCTTTTTCAATACTTCTATAATCTGAGAACTCAAAAAATTCTGATAAATCACTGCCACCTGTAATTTGAAGCTCATTGGTAATAATTCTGCCATCTCCATTATATGATCCATCAATTTCTATTGTAACCGCTGATCCATCTGCGCTATACAACCTTATTTGGCCCGCATCCGTGGTGCCGGTTTCAGATGGATCTATTTCAATTGTGCGATTACCATTGGAGTTATAAAATTCCATCAACCCATCGTTACCAACATTCCATTCTTCACCTCCTCCATTTGGTCCAAAAGCTTTAAGCACTTTACCGGCTCCTGTTTGTTTTAAAACAATCGTGGCATCAGTACCTGTGGTTTGAAAATAGCCTGCAATGCCACCAGCACTTGTATTATCTGAGTAAATTGTTGCATCTGCAATACCTATACCTTCGCCTGTAAAAGATGCTGTTCTGATATTGCCTGATGAAACTACTTCAAATAATTCAGATGGATTTGAAGTGCCAATACCAATATTTCCATCACGTTCAACTGTTAATAAAGGGTCCGTTATAGCCGCATCATTTTTCCCATAAAAATACATGCGGTTATCACCGCCATCGTATTTTATCGACATTCCATATGTGTTATTAGCATCTTCTGCAAAAAGCACTTCCGAATCATCACCACTCAAAGTTTCATCGGGACTGATAAGTAATGACCCTAGTGTTGAGGAACCTACGATATGCAAGTTGGATTCAGGTGTTTTTGTTCCTATGCCAACATCTCCCATAAAACCAAGTTGATTTGATGAGAAGTCGCCGTAGATTAAAGGTGTTGAGCTATTTGAGTTTTCTATGTAAAGCTTATTGCTACCACTTTCGGAAAACCCTGCCTGATAACCAATTAATATATTGCCTGATTTGCTGTGAGAAAATCCAACAAACCCTGCCTGGTAGCCAATAATAATATTGTTAGCTCCCGTTTCGTTGTAATAATCGGCATTATAGCCCAGAGCAATATTATATGACCCGGTTGTGTTTGTATAAAGAGATCTTCGCCCTATAGAAGTATTAGAATTTCCCTCTGTATTGCTCATAAGCGCTTTTGTACCAATGGCAGTATTATACTGTCCATTGGTATTTGCATATAGTGAGGATAAACCAAATCCTACATTATAGCCTGCATTGCTTGCTGTGTACAATGAAAATGCTCCAACAGCTGTATTTCCTAATCCACCCAGATTTCCTGTTAATGCACTTCGTCCAACAGCTACATTCTGGCTTCCTGTTGAGGTTGCATAGCCTGCATTGAAACCAACAAATGAATTTTCGTTGTCTGTAAAATCATCATTCTGCCCGGCATTTTCTCCAATAAAAACAGAACCACCTGTACTTAAAAACTCAAGCCGGCCATCTTCAAATCGCCAATAATTAACACCATTAGTGCCAATGCTAACATAATCAGGGTCAATGCCTTCTTCCACATCAACGTAGGTGTCGTTATCTGCATCAGCAATTTCGCTAATAATACCTGATTGCATAACTTCAAACTCACTTCCATTCCAAAAGAAAAGTACATTACCGGTTTTATCATAGATTATCATGCCTTCATGAGAGTTGTCGAGTTTATTTGCAAGCACACCTCTTTGGATAGTTGTCATACGAGGGATAAGCATACCTGTGGTGTCCGATTTAATATCTAAAACAGAATGTGTTGTTGGTTGCGACCCATCGTAGTTGATTGCAACCTGGGAAAACAAAACAGAGCTTATTGATAGAAATAAGATGATTAAAATGGTTATAATTTTCATGTTATTTGTTATTTGTTATTCTTCGATTCAAAAATATTATTCACTGACCACATCCATCTGTTAATGCTTCAAACTTATTCCCTTGTTTAACCACAAATCCAGCTTTGAGGTCAATATATTCTCCTGCTTCATAAACTACATCTGTACCATGCCCTCCCACAATTGATCGAGTTGAAAGAATAAATCCGGAAGCTTCATAATGTTGTACTCCGGTATAGTTAGGGTTGCTTGGATCATTTTCGGGAGTTAATGAGTAATAATTTGGACATACAGTATAAAGTGCTGACTTCCACAAACCTCTTCCATAGGTAGCAGCATAAATCAAATTGTCGGTTGTATTTATTTCCAATTCATTAACAATAACTGATGGCATTCCATTTCCATAGTATGTCCAACTAGTTGCTCCTGCATCTTTGTATAATACACCAACATCAGTGCCTATGTAAAATGAGCTATCAATCTCAGTGTCAATAGCAATACAATTAATTGGAACATTTTCAAGATTGTAGCTAATATTTATCCAAGAGTTTCCTCCATTCCATGATTCGAATACTTTGCTGCCGGCAACATACAACCTAAAGCTAACAATTAGATGGTCACTGTTTGATGGGTCAGCCAAAACAGCTGAAATTATAGCTCTTTGAGTTGGTAAATTGGAAGTTATATTAGTCCATATAGGGGTTGCGGCAAAAAAGTTATTAGTAATCCATACTGAATCTGAGGATCCATCATCAGTGCTTCCTAAAATTGATGCCATCATAATGTTATCGTTTGATGTTGACATATTGAGGTTTAATATTCCAGAGCCCCCAACCTGTGGAATTGTTTTAGTATTCAATAAAACACCATCTAAATTATAAACATCAACATCTTTATTTTTTGGAAGTATCAGCCTGTTCTGTGATAAAGATCTTAGTATTAACGGACAATTAAAACGTTTGGTTTCACTATTCCCCGCAATAATATTGCTAAATGTAGTACCTCCGTCTACTGATTTAGAGACTGAACCATTTTGAGATGATGTAAATACAATATTATTATTTGTAGGTAAAATAAGGCATTCAAAACCATCGGCACCACGTACGTTTTCAACTGTGGTGGTACCAGTATATTTATTGCAACCATTATCCTGAGTACCCAAATAAACAAGGTCGGTATTCGAATTACTTATTGCAATTTTATGAGGTTGCATAATTTTTAGGCCACCTGATAAATCTAACCAGTTATTTCCAATGGTAGAAGTATAGAATATTCCGCCATCACATCCTGCATATAACATTGAACCTCTGAAAATCAATTCATGTATATCTGCATGCACATACTCATATGATTCTAAATCCTGCCTCCAAAACGAATTAATACTCCAGTTATCTCCTCCATCATCTGACCTCCAAATATTTATACCGCCAACAAAAATCTGGTTTTCATCATAAGGAGAAACAGTGATTGCCAAATCATATGTTGCCTGTGATTTTTCGTCATTACCAAGTAAATCATATCCTAATATATTAGGTCCATCTGCATCAAAATGTCTTACCCAATTTTGCCCTCTGTCACTACTAATCCATAAGCCCCGGTATCCGGCTGTGTCGCCTAAAACTGCATAAACCTTATCAGAATTATAATTAGTTACTGCTAATTCAATTCTGCTATTACCTTGTGCAATACCAGATAAATCAAGCACTTGAACCCACGTGTTGCCACGATCTGCAGATCTTACGACCTCTGTTTTTCCAGATGCATAAATTGTATCGGCGTTAGATTCATTGTACACAATATCATTAAAAGTAAAGTCTGATTTCTTACTCCATGAATCAGCACCATTATTTGTTTTCCAAAGCCCGTTTGTTGTAACAGCAATAAGGTTGCTGCTGGAATCGGGGTCCATTTTAAGCTCATAACCATAATGTATTTGATTGGCACTAAAAGTTAAAAAGGTTTGAGACCAAGAACTACCACCATCTGTTGATTTCAGGACACCTATTGAGGTTAAGTCTCTGGAATCACCATCACCTGATAGTATATAAATATCATCTGGGTTTGTATGGCTAATGGCAATGCCTGAAATAGCAAGATTTGGCATTGCATCAGTAAGTGGTAACCATGATGAACCACCATCAGATGTTTTCCATAATCCACCTCCTGAGGCACCTGCATATATTATGTCGGAATTTGTAGCAGGAAATGCAATCTCATTAATTCTTCCATTACCCGGGTTCCAACCACCCTGTTGACTGCTGGGATAAGGGTCGGGATTGTTTGTCCAAGTTTCAGGTCCTAATTCTGTCCAATAACCGTTACTTCTGGTATTTTGAACCATTCCTTTTTTTTTCATGTTTTTGTAGGCTGTAAATGACATTGCTGTATTATTTACAATATTCCCATTTTCATCCAACCTTTTCTCCACAAAATCTTCCCAACGCTTAAACTGTTTATAGCCACTTCCTTTACCTTTATCCTTGTTTTTGTAGGATAGTTCTGTTTTATTTACCAATTGTTGAAACACAATTGTATTTTTATTTTGTGATATTACAGAAATACTAAGGAAGAGTGTAAATACAGTAATTGCGTTTTTCATTAGTTGTCCAATTTATCAATTTTCGTCTGTAACTTTTCAATACGAGCTTCTTGTTCAATAATATATAGAGATAGCTCTTCAACTTTCTCGAGTAGAAGCCTTTGCATTTCACCTATTTCGATACCTGAACTTTCTAGCTTTTCTGCCGGGGGTATATTTGGTAAATGTCCGTTTGTATTAATAAAGTTTTTAAGATCAACTATTGGCATCAAATTGTAGTTTTCCTCAAAAACATAATCGGGCCAATCGGCTTGAAGGCTTACCCTTACCTCCTCGCATATAACTTTTCCTTCAACAGAAAGCTTATATCCTGTAGCGAAATTTTCACCTCCAATTGCCATATCACCAGAGTTTCTGTTTATCAACATATGTGGACCATACGGACCTCCATAAGATGTTTTTCCCCATAGTCCCATACGGTTACCAGTTCCGTCATACATCCAATACATACCCGTAGATGCATCATCATCTTCGGCAAAAAACACTGAAGAACTATCTCCTGTTGTGCTCTTTGGTGTTATATACATAATATTGTGCTGGTTATTTGGATCGTGTATTTGAAAGTTTCCAATGGGTGTTTGTGTTCCAATACCAATATTTCCTCCTCTTTCAATAGTTAAATGTGAGCCCAAAGTATCCGCACTATTTTTTCCATAAATGTACATTCGGTTATCTCCTCCATCATACTTAATCGACATTCCATAAGTAAAATTGTCATCTTCAGCTAATATTAATTCTGAATCATTGTTAGCAGTTCCTGTGGGTGAAATTAGAACAGTGGCCAAAGTTGAAGACCCCATTACATGAAGGTGGTTTAATGGGCTAGTTGTACCAATACCAACATTACCACCAAACACACAATCTCCTTCACCAGTTGTATTAAATTTCAATTTTACCCCTGAAGATGAGCCATAATTATATGCTTCTATCCGTGCTTCCTGACTTGAAACTTTTGGAGACACAAACAACAGGGCATTACGGGATGATCCACCTCCATCACTAACAATCATTCTTCCGTAATCATTTGTAGGATGAGCAATTTCTAGCAATTCATTGGGGTTGTTTGTTCCTACTCCCATTTTAGTTGTGTTGAAATATAATTCATCAACACTAAAATCACCACCAATTAAGGGTGTTGTGTCATCAGAATTATCAATATAAAGTTTGTTGCTACCTGTTTCGGTATAACCAGCCTTATATCCAATAAAGATATTACCACTTTTATTATTTCCTGATGTTCCGCGGCCTGCATGAACACCTAGTATAACATTGTTAGACCCGCCATTGTTAAAATAATCAGCAGCATAGCCAAGGTTTACATTGTTGCTTCCACTAGTATTTATTGCTGATGCAAAAGAACCTATTGCTGTATTATAGTCACCATCTGCATTATCTTCCAATGACGCATAACCAATCCCCACATTATGATAACCTGTTGTATTGGAATACAAAGAACTACTTCCCATTGCCGTATTATTATATCCGGTTGTGTTATTAAGCATTGCTTTAGAACCAACCGCAGTATTAAGAATAGCCTGTGTGCTGGTTGGATTACTGTTCCCATTATTAAAAAGTGCTGAGTCGCCTACAGCCACAAGATTGCTCTTGGTAGTGTTATTATAAAGAGCTTCTGTACCTATTGCGACATTTGAAATCCCTGTTCCGTTTCGGTTCAAACTATTATATCCTATGGCAATATTGTTATACCCGCTTGTATTCCAATAAAGTGAACTGGACCCTACTCCAACGTTTTTTATTCCTGTTGTATTCGAAGGTAATGCAAAATATCCTAGTCCAACATTATCATACCCAGAAGTATTTAGTAACATTGATTTATAACCAAGAGAAGTATTGTGTTGTCCGGATGTAGTAGCATTAAGCGAATTAAAACCCACGCCTGTATTATAATTACTGCCATCATCTGCAGCACCTGAAGCCTCTCCCAAAAACAAACTATTTGCATCCGTCTTTCCATCTGATAAATCATTAATTTCTCCAGCAGCAGAATTATCTTCCCAACTTGCCACACCATCTGCATCGGAAGTAAGAATCTTACCAATACCCGGAGAACCACCGGTAATTTTTACAGAACCATTTAGATAAATTTCACTAGTTGAAAAATCTCCACCAATTAAGGGTGTAGATGAACTTGAATTTTCTATATATAGTTTATTGTCACCAGTTTCATAATACCCTGCCATATAGCCTAAGAAAATATTACCTGATTTGCTATGGGTAGAGATTCCCATACCTGACTTGTAGCCAATTGCAGTATTATTATTACCTGTTTGATTGTAATGATTGGCCGATGTGCCAATAGATGTATTTTTAATACCCGTTGTGTTTTCTAATAGAGCAGAAAACCCAATAGCAACATTATATGAACCTCCGGTATTTTTTTGACTTGACAAATATCCCACACTTGTATTATCAATACCATAACTGTTCATATTTAGTACATTAATTCCAATACCAGTATTATTATTAGTACCATCATCATTTGTTCCGGCTCCAACACCTAGAAAAACACTTCTTGTATCGGTTTTTGCATCTGATAGTCCATCAATACCCATAACTCCATCAACAACAATTTCAACCCATGTTGCCTTAGTATTATCGTAATACCAGAAACTTTCTGTATCGGTATCATAAACTAATAGTCCGGTTTGGGTTGTGCCAATAGCACTACGCTGGGTAGTTGTAACTCGTGGTATTAGCAAACCTTTGTCGGTACTTGAAATATCGAGTATTGATGAAGGATCAGCTACTGCACCTGTTTGGTTAATAGCAACTTGAGTAATACCACTTGTGGTTGCTAATATTATGATTGTAAAGAGTAAAATTAACTTCTTCATAATTATGTACTTATCGTTAATACTTCTGTCATTCTGAGCGAAGCGAAGAATCTAATCCAAATGATGTAAATAGATTCTTCGCTTCCCTCAGAATGACAATTTCAATTATTTTCCAACCGAGTATCTAAATATCTGTGGGCCTTTACCACTCACAATCCCAAAGTCCTGACCAAGGAAAAACACCTTGCTCATGCCATATTTGGCACGTGTTTCGATCATTGGTTCCCATGTATGGCCACCATCGATAGTTTTATAAAGTTTTGCTTCAAACTCATCACTCCAGTCTTTTACGGTCGCATACCCTTCGTCGTTGCTGTTAAAATATACTGAGCTAAAGGCAGGTATGCCGGTAAGTCCGACATATGTCCAGCTTGCACCGCCGTTTTCCGACATTACCACAATGGCTCCATCGTTATCACCACCCACTATCCATATATGATCCACATCGGGCATGTGGGCATCATTTAACTGCGCAGAGGCATCCACCACACTAAATTCGCTGCCTTCCCAACTAACACCGCCATCTGTTGTAAGCATATAGTAAGAACTTGACAGTGCATCTTCATTGTAAATATCATACATAACACCTGTGTCGCCATGCATTTCAATTTTGGGCGGAGTGCCGTATTCGTTTGGATAAGGAACTTCAAAATAACCTGTTGGGTCGCCACCGGCAATATTTGCGCGATAAATCCTAAAGTGATATGGAATACCTTCATCTTTTCCAACAGCTACAATCTCACCTGCATTGTTGGTGCTAAACCCATATATGTCTTTCCACTGGAACGAAGGCTGGTTAAACTGTCCATAGGTAAGCTCCGACATTGTTGTACCACCATCTGTGGTGTGCATCACTTTGCCAAAGGCATCCAGGAAAATTCCCTCGCCAGAGCTGTTAAATATGATTACCTGTCGAAGAGAAGTTGATGAAGAGTATGTTTCCTGCCAGGTTTGACCAGCATCTGAAGTTGTAAGTACTTTGCCCATTCCGGGTCCTTCAACCGTCATCCATCCATCTGTTGTGTTGAGGAAAAACAAATCATTTGCATCTGTGTCATCCCCCAGTCCAAGGTCACCAAGGTGCAAAATATCCCACACGGGGACCACTAAATCAACCAATGCAATATCGTGTGCAATTTCCAATCCATCTATTATTTCGTTTACCCTAACAATTTGTCCGGGACCTTCAATATCATCAGTAACCCAAGTGTATTCAAATGGTTCTTCGGTGTCAGTATAAACTAATTCGTAATTTATGATAAATTCTACCGCATCAGGGGTTTCGCCTGTATATGAAGTGGTTATATTTATGTCATCTCCAACAAGATACGATTCACCATCAACGGGATGTGAAATGAAAATATCATTTCCGAAGGGTTCATCCTGAAGGTGTAACAGTGTATCGCTAAAGAGGCAAAAATCAGTATCCCAGTCTTCCCTAAAGCCAACTATATCAATTACAACCCCAACCTCCGATTGTGCCCCAACCAGGAATGCCAGATTCCAATTACCTGATGAAGTATGTAGTGTGGCACTCACCTTTGCGCACCCGGTAACATTAACAAAAGGCCCGGCAACACCATAAAGCAAAAGTGCCACTTCAGGGCCAACATGGGTGGTGAACTCTGCTCCGGCGGTTAAGTTAGGAGCCACATAATCTTTTTCGTATTGCTTTTCGGCTATCACGCCCCACCCATCCTCTTCGGTATAGGATGTGCCAAGCCGTCCTGTAAAGGTCTCACTTGCCGAAGCCGTGAAAACAGCAATAATAGATCCATCCATTTCAACAAACAGCTCTATGCGGGGCACAAAAACAACGGGAACCGGCCCCACCATAAATGTCCAAGGGGTGAAATAGAACTTTGCAAGGGAAATTCTTTCCTTCATTCCTGCCCCAGCTTCGGAAACCATCATAATTGAAGCACTTTGGGTTATCTCGACACCCGACTCAAATTTATCAACGAAAACACGAGGATAGGGTAGAGCTTCCCAATCCCAATCGAAATCAAAGAAGAATTCAATATCCAGATCGGTATGGCCAGAGATGGTTATCTTTCCATTATCGTTTTCAAAAACCTTGTCGTAATCGAAGGAAAAGACAGTGAAGTCGGTGTTTTTTAGGTTTTGCAGTGTAACGCCATCTGCAAGTTGGTAACTCTCAACATGAGCCATGGTAAGTTTGCCCGTATTGAAATCGATGCTTCCTTTTGTAACAGCTTCGGGGAGTGAAGTCATTTGGGTGTTGATAACTACTTCACCATCCTTGGTATTGCTAATTGCAGTTACTTTTCGCAAATATCCGTATGGTGCTTTCGCAGATGCGCTGTCGACAAGTATATCGCCCACTTTTAAATTTGAAACAATGTCGCTACTTCCGTTAAGGGTGAGTGTATAGTTCGCCGTGTCGATGGAAGTGATGATGTTTCGGGTTTGTTGGTCTACTACTCGGGTGTTTTCGGCCACTATAACGTCACCGGTTGGGGTGGGCTCTGGATCGGGATCAGAGGGGGATTCCTTTTTGCATCCAACACTAAAAAGGATTGCTAATGCAATTAGTACTAATAGTGATTTTTTCATATTTTTTGTTTTATTATTATGAAGATTTCAAATCCTCTGCCTTTACTTCCGGATTACAAATCCGGAAGAGTGGAAGAGCAGTGGGGAATCTCCTAAATATTTAGTTGTTGATTGGGAGATATCTCGTCGCTGCGCTTCCCTCGATATGACAGCGATTATTTACTTAACAACTGTTCCAATCTTTCTATGCGGGCTTTTAGATCAGCATTTTCTAATACCAGTTTATTCATCTGTTCTTGTTGTTCTTGCATTCCTTTTACCAATGGCACAACAAATTCTGCATAGGATAACCCATATAAGTCCTTCTCGTGTTTTGGTTTTTGAATTCCACTAAAATCATAGTTAGTTTCTTTGGCTACTTCTTCTACTTCCTGAGCGATAAAACCACTTTGTTTTATTTTTTCGATATCGTATTTATTAGATAGATTTGATTCATCCGTAATGCCTAGTAATTGGTTTTCCTTATCAAGATTAATGTTGTAGGTAACCGGGCGTAGCTTTAGTATAAAATCCAGGCCGCCAACATCTTCCTTAACATTCTCTTTAATTCTTCCATCAGAATATG
>JABMPH010000035.1 GCA_013203805.1 Bacteroidota bacterium
AATGAAACTATCAACAATAGACCAAATAGAAATAGTCCTGCCTTAATATTTGCTGATTGCGAATAAAGTTTCATTTTTTTCTTCCTAACATTATCCCGAATCCAATAAATCCTAAGGAAATCAAAAAGGAAATGACCGATATCGATATACCAGTATAAAACGCTGATCTATCATAATGTAAGGTCAATGAATGCTCTCCAGGCGGAATAACAAATCCACGTAATACACCATTTACTTCGATTGTCTCAATGGGTTGTTCATTTAATTGGGCAATCCATCGGAGAGGATAATAAACTTCGCTCATGACAAGAAATGCTTCTTTTTCGGTTCTAAGTTCTAATGTAATATTATGAATTTTGTATTCTGCGGATACAATTTCACCAACTGTATAATTTTTGGCTAAATCAGGTCTTTCTCTAGCAAATGCTACAGAAGTTGGTTCAAATGAGGGTGTTGCTAAATTGCTCCAGAGCTCCTGCTCATTCTTGAAAGAGCTGATATTTTGTACGAACCATGATCGCGGCAGTGCATCATTTATTTGGTACAAGAAAGTATTTTCATAACCTCTGCTTGAACGCATTTTTCCTTGATGGACAAAAGTAGCCCCTTTGAGATTCAACTGTTGTGGACTAATCAAATATCTCACATTCATCATGCGGATAAGTGGCAGAGTACCAATATTATTAGTCTTCGTTAGAAACGTATTATAATTTTTCAATTTTGCAGGATGATACCCTCCTACCATTTCCAATTCAAATGCCCTAAATCTGGTGTCTCCGAACCATGATCCCAAAGGATATATTCGAAATGGAACTTTTCTGTCTTTTAACAAATATGAAATTGTCTCATCTTTTTGAAATATCTGTTCCACCATCTTTTTCGATATCAATTGTGAATTTCGTCCAGAATCACTGGCAGGATTAATAATTTTCCAATTGACTATTCCAATGTCCAAAACACTTAATATAATGATGCCAGAAACAACAATATTTTTTGAAAGTGATTCTTTTAAAAGTGCCCACAATGCGCCAAAAGTTGCTGCAATTAATAACAAACTTATCCATGCGTCTTTAATCCACATCTCCTGCCGCATCATATTTATAGCCTGGACGGATCGTGGATCTTGAACACGTGGTGGACTAAAAGAACTCCCTAACAAGGATCGAATCATGCCATCACCAAAAAGTAGAATTAATCCAGTTACTCCCAATCCTATAAAAATGTATTTTTTATATTTATTAATTATTTCTAGGTCTTTAAAAATATTTTTCAATCCAAATGCTGCAAGAAGTGTTGTATTGAATTGAACCAATATCAATATCATTACCGGAACACGAAATTTGCTAAAATATGGGAAATAGTTAAAGAAGAAATCGTAAATAAAACTGACATGTTTTCCGAATGATATAAAAAGTGCTAATAAAATAGTAGCTGATAAGAAATAAGTCAATGTATTCCGATAACGTATTGCTCCATAGACGGCTAGTAAAACTACTATTATCCCCATGTAGTTTGGATAATCCGTAAAAGGCATGAAGCCCCAGTACGTAGCCCCTCCAAAGCCAAATGCAGACGGTATTAAGAATGTTAATATTTCTTTCGGATGAAAAGACCAATCAGTGGCATAATTATAATCAGCTCCACCACTTGCTCCACCGCCACGGATCGAAAATTCTGTGTATCCTAATGACGGATAATATATTAGTAATGCAATTCCAAATGCCAATAATGCTGAAAGAGCAAAATATGTGAAAGGTTTTACAATTTCTATTGTTTCCTTTTTATCACGGAAGCTTTGAATTATAAACCATAATACATATGCACCAACCAACATCCACGTATAGTAAGCAATTTGGACGTGAGCCCGTTGTAATTGTAAACCCAATAAAATGGACAACATTCCGACATTTGAGAGATTAGGTTTTTCTAAAATTCGTAATGTAAATAAAAAGACCCAAGGGATATAGGCTGCTGTCATCATTTGACTGCCATGACCGAATACAATCATTGTTGTCATATATGGCATGGTCATGAATATTGCACCTGCAAAAATGGACAACGAATGATCTTTTGTCAAGTGTCGCATTAAAGCATATCCGCCTAATCCGGCAAATACAAAATGAAGTAACTGAGCTATCAGCCCTGGAATAAATAGAAATTTGATTACTATCGATGGAAAATACAGTGCGCTAAGAAAAGTAAAGGCTTCAGCGGTTGGCATCCCTGAAAATATCCAAGGTTGCCAAAGAGGAAACTCTCCCGTTTCATCCCAAACTTTATTTAATGCAATACCAGCTGATTTTGGTGAGAGTGAATCAGGAGACCCAAATGTTTTTCCACCAAATATCACCGGAGAATAATATATGCAAAGTAAAATGAGAAATAGACCTGTTGCTTTTACATAATCATTTTTTAATATTGATTTAAGCGTCACTCTTTTAACCTTTTCTTTTTATCATCAGCAAACCTGCTAATATAGATTTGTCGTCATCATCAAATTTTAATATCCAAAGTATAATATAAAACGGGATAAAAATAGCTATACTGGCAATCAACAAGGTAATTATTGTATGATACGACATTAACATGGGTCTAATAAATATTCCCGCTCCGCATGCACCCAATCCGGCAATAATTGGTTTAAATAGTTTTAGACTAAATGGATTTATTCTTTCCAAAACTTGTATTTCTACCGTACGAATTAATCCTATTCCTATAAATGATATTAGTGTCGCGTAAGCAGCACCATAAATACCGTATTTTGGAATGAGGACGAAATTCAATACAATATTCAGCGTTGTGATTAATATTGAGTTTACAAGATTAATTTTGGTGTGACCGGTCATAGTTAGTACAGATCCACCGGAGCCAAGCAATGATTGGATTAGAGCTGCACATGTTAATATTACAAGCGCATCTGCCCCAGCTTTGAATTGACCGCCAAATAGCAACATCACTTTTGTTGAATAAAGAATGAATATAATTGAAATTGGAATCGCAAGGGAAAGAATCCACCGAACAACCAAGTTGTACATATTTACCATACCCTTATAATCCGATTTAGCATTCAATTCAGATATCATCGGTGAAAAGATACTCATAAAGGCTAGCATCACTGAACGAATTAATCCTGCGGTTCTCACAGCTGGCATGTATAAACCTACCGATTTTTCATCCATAAAGTATCCAATCATTAGAATGTCTGTCCAATGCATTAGTGTTCCAAGAATGGTCATAAATAAAAGTGGAATTGAAAATTTTAACAATTGTGGATTGATTTTTGCGGAGAAAATACTGTGAAGTCTAATTTTAGAGATTTTGCGTAAAAAATAAAATATAACTATGGCTCCAATAACCGATGAAAATAATATGGGTATTGATATTATATACTTTTCATCAAAAACAAAGTAGCAAAAGACCATTGAAGCCAGCAGCACAAATGGTACAAGCATTTGTGCTACGAACACTTTGTATTTTAATAACTTGAATCCTTGTGTTGCAGAACCGGCCACAAGAACAAATGATGAAAACGGAATACTAAATGCAAATATAAAAAGGGTAAACGTTAGATTCGAATTACCACGGTAAAATGAATTGACAATCCAGCCTGCCATTCCTAATTGTAATGCCATCAAAATTAGAGAAAGAATAGAACTCATTTTTATTGCGGATTGAATATTATCTCGAATACTATCCTTTTGAGTATCTTTATCTTGCATACTTACAAAACGAAGTATACCCGTATCTAATCCGGCTTTTCCAAAAACTTCAAACAACTTAGTTAAGGAATTTGCAATAGAATAAATACCTAAAAACTCTGCACCTACTAACCGTGCCAAAAGTGCTGTAAAAATATATCGAATGACTTGACCAAAAGTCATCCCTGCAAATGATATTGTCGCCTCTTTTGCTATTTTGGCTGATTGATTGTATGG
>JABMPH010000036.1 GCA_013203805.1 Bacteroidota bacterium
ACGATTGTCTGTTTTATTCTAAAGTTGAAGCTTGCACACTAAACTCCATTTACCTTGCTGCCCAAATTTTCATATTGCGCATTCTATCTATTTCTTGATTATTTTTTTATGGTATTTATGGTTAATCAAAATATAATAAACACCAGATGTTAACATACTCACATTAACAATTTGAACCGACTGATTAATATTCAATATTTGTTTTCCATCGATGGAATATATTAGAACAGAGTTTATTTGCTCATCGGAATTAATTCGCAGATATTCATCAACGGGATTAGGGTACACATCTAAATTTCGTACTTTCTCATCAATGATATCAGCAGTATTTTGGTCAAGTACAACTCTATTGGCTAACAATCTTACATATGCGGCCTGATAATAAATAGCTGGTTCGCTAATTTCCCAGGAGTTATCAGGCCAACCTGTATTATAGTCTAAGTAACTTTTTTGATCGGGTTGTCCATAAGGAGGTATCATTGTTGATATGGAAAAATCCTTATTTGCTCCACCGGATACGTATCCCGGGGCACAGCCAATAGTCGATGTTTGTGCATGATCGTAATCTGTTCCATCTGCAAACCACATATGGTAGATTTCATTAACCGATTTTTCTGCACCAAACGCATACATATTTGAAAGATATACCAAGTTCTGGGGATTTACTCCATGAAAATAATGAATTGCCCCATCCACATATTCGTGATAGTCGGATGTGTCAATTTGAGTATTAGAAGCAATTACGATATTGTTCAAATTGCCATACGATGCTTTTGTTTGGTTAGAGCCCCAATGATACGACCACGAAGGCATGTTAGCTCTATATAAATCACTTGAAGACAAACCGTAATAATCATTATAATTGGTAGAAATATCTTGTGTTAGGGAGCTGATTATAGAATTGGCAGTAGTTACATCAGCAGAAGCTAACTGAGCGTATAAAAGCAACGCATCGTTATCCTGTATATAGTATGCACTCCAATATGGTTTTAATTGTTCCATAGAAGGCACGTTGGCAATAACGTAATTATTATACAGGGTATCACCTGTTTGTTCGTACAGGTAAATTGCTGCTGTAACAAAGGCGCTGAGTTGTTGATTAGAACCCAAATCGGAGTCTCCGGAAACTATCCTTCCGTCATCGCAATTCGTTTCATATGTATTTTTATCTACATAAGGTCGGCTATAATCAAAACAGTTTATTGCTATTTGTTGTAACTGTTTTGCGTAGGTTATACGCGTTGGTATTGTATTAAAAACCTTGCTGGCGTGAGAAAAAACACTTGCTACTATTATTGAAGCCGACGAACAAGTAGGGCCATAAAATCGTTGTTTGCTATTTGCACTTGGTGGCGAAGAAATATTATCACTGTAATTCTGACTTCCTTGTTTTATGTGCACACTACCATCGGCATTTGTCATTTTTATTAACCAATCTAATTCCCATTTAATTTCGTCAAGAATATCAGGGACACCGTTACCAGATTCAGGAATATTCCAACTATCCGAAAAAGCTGATGGATTTTCTTCGTAGGCAGATAATAAATTATGAAGAGTGCTATTTGTGAACGATACATATTTATTGTAGTCACCTGCATCGAACCATCCCCCGCTCAATTCTTTTTCTAGAGCTGTATTAGAAGAGTCGTAAATGAAACGGCAATTTGCATCTTGTAATGGGTTTAGAAAGCTATTTGCATCTGCCCAATTGCCAGCGTATTGGCTCAGTTTTGCAATATTGCATCTGTTGTAATAAAACATCCTTCCAGCTGCTTTAAGTATACCGGCATAAATGTAATCTGAAATCGCAAAATCGCCGGAACGCTGATTATTTGCAACATCAATAATATAATATTCTCCAGCTGCCGTCAGGCTCGAGAAATCGAACCACCAACCTTGATTTCCCGATTGGCTGTGTGTATTTCCTTCGTTCCAAGCGTTTAAACTATCCGTGTATACCACTGTATTATCTGATTTCTTTCGTACCTCGATAATGGCAGAAGGCGAATAACTTAAAGCACTATTATATCCCTTTTGAGGATTGCTTAAGATCGCTATTTTAGTACTATTTTCAGTATATCCGAATTGGTCGATATGGATAAAATCACTTATCTGAGCAGTGGCATTAGCCGAGATTAAAATGGCCAAAAAATATACTATTCGTTGCATTCCTCTCGAATTTATACAATTAGTTGAATTTGTATTGAATTGCAGAGAACAGAGCGTGTAAAAGCAGAGCTTAGAAAGTGGGTTGGCTCATCGCCACTATATTAGCGAATGCAGTTAGCGGAGCGAGGGGCGGTGCTATTGATTTTAAACACGGTCTACATCTGGTCTAACAAACCGCGGCCTTACAGCGCTGTGTTAGACATTAATTTTTTAGGTTGTGTCAATTTTAATTGTTTTCATTTCCTCCAATTCGTCTGCCCGATTTATTTTTTCCTCATCAAGGTCATAATCGTCTTGTAATCCTAACCAAAATTTGGCGCTTGTTCCAAAATATTTGGCCAGTCTCAAAGCAGTATCTGCCGTTATTCTTCTACGTCCCTTTATTATTTCGCTAATTCGGGTTTGAGGAATAAAAGTTGCTTTTGAAAGCTTATACGCTGTAACAGCCATTCCATCCAAAAATTCCTCTTTTAATATTTCCCCAGGTGTATGTTTCTTAATCTCATATTCATTATTTATTAATGACTATCCACAATCTTGACATCATAGGCATTCTCATTTTTCCATTTGAAAATAATTCTCTACTGGTCGTTAATTCTTATACTATGATATTGGTGGCCAACGGTGTATGTATGAGCCGTGGCCGGCTTGTGGGTTGGATTTGCGCAGCTATGGATTATACACAATGTGCGCAGTTATTTTTGACTCAGACTTTTAAGAAATTCATCAGGTGTCATTACTGGAAGAAGTGATTTTTTGAAATCTTTTCCGTTTCTCGTTATTATTATTTCACAATCAGATTCAGTAGCACTAAAATATTGAAGTGCATCTTCAAAATCTTTGAAAGAAGAATTTAATCCTTTTTCAATTGTATGCTCATCAAGAGAACAAATTTTACAAAGAATTTTAAATTTTCTTAATTTCTCTCGGACAATTTTGGAGTCTTCAAATTTTGAAAGTAAATAGTTGACCGTCGCAAATGAAATAGGTGAAACAACCAATATTAATTTGTCTTTTTCCCCTAAAGTTGCGATTTTAGCTATTGAGTCATAAAAAGGTTTTCGCTCTCCCAAAAAGTCTAACATCACATTTGTATCTAGAAAAATTCGCGTACTCATTTATATTTCTCCATTAAGTATGCTGAGTATTCCTCTTTATAATTTAAATCAACAGGAATGTTAATTCCCGTAGCAATACTTTTGACAAATGGAGATATTTCAAAATCGGTATCAGTTTTTTCTGACGTCAGCGATTGAAGATATGCCTCGACAATTCGGGATAAACTTAGTTTTTTATCGGAAGCATACTCTTTTGCTTTTTCGATAATTTGCTGGTTTAATTTTAGCGTCAATTTAGTGTCCATAGCTGTATTTGTACGTACAAATATAATATTTCAGCCCGTACATATAGTCAAAGAGGACGCATTATTTTTTAATTCTGACTAACGGTACGGCTAACAGCAGTGCGGTTTGGTTAGTTGCATAATCAAAGATAATTCAAATCCGATTGGCCTGAGAGTTTGAATTCAGCAAGCACAGAGCATGGTCGTTTAGGCAATGTGCCTGTTGCACAACTCACTAAGGTACAAAAGGTATTGAAAAGTACCTAGCGTACGACGATGGTATCTTTATATATGCAAGGAAAGAAGGAATACAACGAGAAACTTTTTATCTCCTTTCAGCTCAGCAA
>JABMPH010000419.1 GCA_013203805.1 Bacteroidota bacterium
ACATTCAATTCTTCCAGTTTCATAATAAATAACACCTCCGTAAAATTAATGACAATCAATGACAACCAATGACAACCAATGACAATCAATGACAACCAATGACCACCAATGACAACCAATAATCAATTGGAAAATAAACCAAAAAAATTCGGATCCTTCGCGGGTGTCTTCACACCTTCAATACTTACGATACTCGGCGTAATAATGTATCTGCGCCTTGGCTGGGTAACAGGAGTTTCCGGTTTGGCGGGTGTAATAGCAATTATATTGCTTGCTCATGTTATTTCAGTAACAACGGGTTTAAGTATATCGTCCATTGCCACCGACAAAAAAATAAAAGCCGGAGGTATTTATTATATTCTTTCACGTTCACTTGGACTTCCCATGGGAGGTTCCATAGGTATAACCCTGTTTATTGGAACTGCCCTCAGTATATCTCTTTACATTGTAGGATTTTCAGATAACTTTTTATCACTTACAGTAATTAAGGAACTATTTAGAATTACAGAAGTTAGCTTACATCATATAAGGATTACAGGGTCTATAGTTTTATTATTGCTGGTAATAATTGCCTTTTTTAGTACAAATGCAGCAATAAAAACTCAGTTCTTTATTCTCGGTGCGATTTTTTTATCCATAGTTTCAATTGTGGTTGGTATATTTATTTTCAGCCCAGATGGTGGTACAGCTGCTGATACAATTTCAAGTGCTCCAATACACGAGTTTTCATTTATTGAAGTGTTTGCTATTTTCTTTCCCGCCGTAACCGGATTTACAGCTGGAGTGGCAATGTCGGGTGATTTAAATAATCCGCAAAAGGATATTCCTAAAGGCACTTTGATGTCTATACTGGTTGGATTTGTGATTTATATGAGTCTTGCCATGTTGTTTTATTTTTTTGTTGATAACCAATTACTTGTGAATGACTACAATTTTCTGGTTAAAATTGCATGGGTGCCATTTCTTGTAATTGCCGGTATTTGGGGAGCTACTTTATCATCTGCCCTTGGCGGAATACTTGGAGGGCCAAGAATATTGCAGGCCGTAGCACAGGATAAGATAATACCGCGAATATTGGGAGTTGGCCATGGCAAAAACAATGAACCCCGAAATGCACTTATTTTCACATTCATATTAGCCGAACTTGGGGTTTTAATTGGTGATCTTAATATAATAGCAGGTGTTGTTTCGATGTTCTATTTAACGGCTTACGGATTTATAAACTTTTCGTTTGCCTTAGAAAAATGGGCCAGTACCGATTTCAGGCCTTCATTTAATATTCCAATATGGGTTGGGATACTTGGTTTTGTGGCTACATTTTTTGTGATGATCCAACTGGATGTTATTTCAATGATGGGAGCAATGGCAGTTTTGGTTATGATTTATTACCTTATCCGAAAAGAGCAACTTCACCTCGAATTGGGAGATGTTTGGCAAAGTGTAAGGGCATCAATTATTCGAAAGATGCTAACAAAACTTGATCAAAAACAACTTATTGAACGTAACTGGAGAGCCAATATACTATTGTTTAGCGGTGGTACAGGCAACCGGCCATACTTAATTGAATTTGCAAAATATCTGGTCGGTCAGCACGGATTGATATCAAACTTCGATCTTATATTGAACTCATCATCCAAGGTTCTATTCCCTAAGCATAAGCAGTCAATACCCGAAGATGAAGGGAGTAATAATGAAGGTATTTTTTCAAGACGACAGGAGTGTAGTAATATTTATGAAGGGATGAAAAGTATTGCTGCAACTTATGGATTCTCAGGGGTTGAACCAAATACGGTATTGCTTGGATGGGCAAGGCAAAGCAAGGATCCCGTTGGTTTTGCAAATCTCCTGAAATACTTCTCCGATCTCGACATGAACATAGTAATGCTGGATTATGTAAGTGAATTTGGTTTCGGTAATTTCAAGCAAATTGATGTTTGGTGGAGAGGTGGATCAAATAATGGAAACCTGGTACTATCGCTTATTAAGTTTATCAGGACTTCTTACGATTGGCGGAATGTGGTAGTCAGGTTAATGATAATAAATAATGACAAAGAGCGAAAAAAGCAAATTGTACGCGATACCCGCAAAGTACTGGAAAAAATGCGCATGAATGCTGAAATCCGTATTATCAATAATGCGAATAAAACACCTGTAAATCAGGTAATTAAAAAAGAATCTGCAAAAGCTGACCTTATATTTCTTGGCATTGCCGATGTTCAGGAAGGCAACGAAATGGAATTTATTGAAAGAGCCGATTATTTATATAAAGACCTGGGTACAATCGTACTGGTAAACGCATCTTCATTTTTTAAGGAGCTTAAAATCGGTTTATAGGTTTTTTTTGTTTTTACCCCCACTAAGCGTAGTCTCCTGACTACGCTTTCTGGTGTATATAACTCCTGTTATAAAAAACATTACCTCCCAACCACGCTTTGCGTTATATGTTTTCTAACAACATATTGCAAATCATAAGATTTGCACCCCACTCAGCGTAGTCCGGAGACTACGCTGAGTATAGTTGTAGTTTTCCCTGACTAAGCGTAGTCTCTGACTACGCTTACTGGTGTTAATATCTCAAGATATTAAAATCCTATTACACTTCCTAGAGTAAATAACTCAAGTTATTAAAATCCTTTCAAAGGTTAGCCCCATTCTTCTCAAAAATCAATCAAATCAATTTCCATAATACCCTGCATACCATCGCAGTAATTACGTGCACTGCTATACAAGTAATCCACTGCTTTATCAACAATCCCTGCTTTAACAGGATTTTCATGGATATATTCCAACCGTTGATCCATCATTTCATTTGTGCTCAATTCAACAGCATGATTATTATGAGTCCAAAATTGATGGTAAGAGTTACGTTTATGTTTTCTTGCAGCAAATGCCATTTCACTGAGCAACCATTTCCTGCGACTTTCATTACCCGTTTTTATACTGTCGATGATATTATTTGCAGTAAACTTTTTCAAGTCGCGAATAGTGTCTGATAAAGTTCCATTGGATGAGCTTACAATTAAATGAACATGGTTCGACATAATTACATATCCAAAAACCTCAAGTTTTTTATGATCCCTGCAATAAGTTAATGATTCGATTACGATCTTTCTATATGCTTCACGGGTAAAAACATCAAGCCAAAAAACAACCTTAAGAGTAAGAAAATACATCGCACTTTGATCGTTGATTTGATATGAGTCAGACATAGCTATAATATATTTTTGATATTTCAAATATAATAATAGTATGTTAATTAGCAATCCTCATATAATAAATTCAGTTGATGAATCTAATTCAGCGTAGTCCGGAGACTACGCTGAGGGTCTCAGTTGATGAACCTACTAAGCGTAGTCTCCTGACTACGCTTTCTGGTGCAAATAACTCCCGTTATTAAAATCATAACCATATAAATTTATCATATTGTAAATCAATAGATTTACACACCGTTCAGCGTAGTCAGGAGACTACGCTGAGGAGACCACGCTGAGTACTGGTAATAAATAATAACCGGGTATAAAACTCAAAATTTGCAAAAAACACCAAAATTGCACTATATTTGTAAGCCACTTATACTACATTAAAAAACAGCATTTTAGGACTTGTTATATAATTTGTCTGGCATTGTTTACCTCATCATATTTGTAAATATGACAAATTAAGAGTGCTTACAGATATAAAATTTATCAATTAAGGAAGCTACTATGACCACTATTGATGACAAATCAAAAATGAAAATCCTTCGCCAAAAAGCCGAAGAACTGCTAAAAAATAATCTTTCCAAAATAAGTGCTCAACTACCGGAAGCTGAAACTTCAAAATTACTACATGAGCTCGAGGTATATCAGATTGAATTGGAATTACAGAACGAAGATCTAAAGCAGGCAAATGCAATAGCCCGGGAAAGAGCTGATAAATATACTGAGTTATATGATTTTGCCCCATCTGGTTATTTTACGCTTTCAAACGAAGGTGAAATTATTGAGATAAATCTTACGGCATCTCAATTACTTGGAAAAGACCGTTCATCGTTAGTTGGCAGCATGTTTCACTTTTTTGTTTCCCAAGATACTAGGCCTGTTTTTAATGAGTTTCTTGAAAAGGTTTTTACCAGTAAACAAAAGGAATCCTGCGAATTGACACTTTCAACTAATAATAACCAGCTCGTTCATACATATCATACAGCTATTGTTAGTGAAAATAGAGAACAGTGCTTTTTAACTATGGTTGATATCACTGAATCTTCTTTATCAATAAATACCTTATTAAAAAAGGAAAAACAATACCAGGAGCTTATTGACAGCGCTAAAGTCGGGATTTCCAGGGAAGATATAAACGGAAAGTTAATTTATTATAACCACTGGTATGCGGAGTTATTTGGTTACACCGAAGAGGAAATGAAAAGTCACTCCATCTCTACCCTTGTTTACCACGAAGATGTTGAAAGAGTAATGAAATATCACAATGACAGAATTGCAGGGAAACATGTGGTATCCAAATATGATTTTCGGGGTATTACCAAAGATGGTAGTATAGTTTACCTTGAGGTTGATGCGAACCCCATATTTGACAACAACAAAATAATTGGTACCAATTCATATATCTGGGATATTACCAATCGTAAAAAGGCGGAATTAGCATTAAATGAGAGTGAAGAGAAGTTTCGCTCCATATTCGAGTGTGCAACAGACGGGCTAATGGTAACTGATAAGAAACTTAAAATTATAGATGTAAACCCGGCTTTTATTAAAATAACGGGCATCCCAAGGAAAAGCCTGGTAGGGCAATCGGGGATTGAGATTGCAAAAAAGTTTGTCAATGCCAGGCAACTTCCACAAATAATGAAACTCCTGAAAATCTATATTACAGGCAAACAAGTTCCTCCCTATGAACTTAATTATAAGGACAAAATCCTTGAGATTCATTCACAAAAACAGGAAAATAATCAATTAATAGGAATAATTCGTGACATTACAGATAAAAAAAGAGCACTAGAGGTATTGCAGGAAAGAGATATATATAACAGAGGTTTATTAGAAACTTTGCCTTTGGGTCTCGCGCTAGCTTCGATGGATGGAATCCTGGTTGATGTAAACACTGCCTTTGCTGAAATAATTGGAAGGACTGAAGATGAATGCAAGAAACTAACTTATTGGGACATCACCCCAAAAACATATGATGAGCAGGAACAACAACAATTAGATAGCTTAAATAAAACAGGCAAATACGGGCCGTATGAAAAAGAGTATATCCACAAAAAAGGACATTTGGTTCCGGTAAGGTTGCAGGGAAAAATTATTGAACATGACGGAACGAAATACATTTGGTCGAGTGTTGAAAATATTACTGAACGTAAACAAACTGAGAAAAAAATTCAAAGAAAAATACGCATTGATGAAGCATTTACAAGCTTGTATACCCATCTAATTTCTCCTGATTCATCCATGGAGGATATTGCCATACTGGTAAAAAAGCAAGCACTGGAACTTACAGAAAGCACCCAATGTTATGTGGGCACAATTGATCCTGAAAATGGTGATTTGGTTGCGCATTCTAATACCGAAATGATGGAAAACAAGCAATGCAGCATCCTTCAGAGTGAAGATCAGCGAATTGCTTTCCCAATGGGAATGGATGGGACTTATGGCAGACTTTGGGGAGTTTCACTAAATCAACGTAAAGCATTTTATACCAATGATGTGGAAAACCATAGCGCTTCAAAAGGTGTTCCTGAAGGACACCTTAAGCTTAAGAAGTTTCTTAGCGTTCCGGTAATGCTCCAACAAGAACTGGTTGGGCAGATTAGCCTGGCGAATCCATCACGTGATTTTAACGATAGTGATATTAATACAATTATGAAATTAGCAGAGTTTTATGCTATGTCCATTAGAAAACAACGATATGTGGATGATTTAAAAACTCGCTCCATCGAACTGGAGGGATTCAATGAATCGATGATCGACCGTGAAATGAGAATAATTGAGTTAAAGGAAGAAATTAATAATCTTTGTGACGAATTTAATAAGCCCAGAAGATTTGAGACTTTTTGGAATCAAAAGGATAATTGAACATAAAATCGAAAAAACAATATGAAATGAGTAAAAACTTTTTTAAGCATACTATACCGAAAATGATTAAAACAAGTTTATGCGAAAGCGAAGCGGTTGCAGATGTGTGTAAATTTTTAATTAATTTATATTCAGGTAATTAATAAATTTTAAATAGATGAAATCCACCTATAATTTAAACATATTGAAAGCAAAAAAGTTAAGTAATAAACTAATGTTTTGGTTTATAGTAATATCCATTTTTCCACTCGTAGTACTCCATTTTGCCGGTTTATATATGCAAAACACACTTGAGACTAACGAACTAAAAAAATTTTTATTGATCGCCGAAAGCAAAAACTATCAAATATCTAATTATTTTAAAGAGCAAAAAAGGGATATCAATGTTGTAGCTAACTCCCCTGTAATAAGTGATGCGTTGTATGCTTATGAAAATGCAATAAAAAATTTCGGATCAAATTCGGAAGAATACTCAGAGGTGGAAAGCAAATTTAAAAAAAGACTTAGTTTTTACGCTACTGAATATAGCTATTACGACATGTTCCTGATAGATCTACAAGGTGATATTGTTTTTTCAATTGAACATGAGGACGATTTTAATACAAACCTTGTAACCGGTACATACAAGGATACGGAATTAGCAAGAGCATTTAAACAGGCTATGGAAAAAAAAGAAATCGTACTATCCGGTTATCAGTATTATCCTCCTTCTGACGAGCCTGCCTCGTTTCTTATTTGTCCTGTTTATAGTGATGATCAGCTTTTGGGATTTGTGGCAGCTCAATTAAAAATTACTGATGTTTTTGAATTATTGCGCGATTATTCGGAACTGGGTGAAACCGGAGAAGTGTTAATAGGGCAAAAAATTGGTGATGAAATTGTTTTTATTTCACCATTGCGATTCGACCCTGAAGCTTCATTTAATAGAAAAGTTAGGATAGGTGCAAAGGAAGCAATACCAATACAGGAAGCATCGGTGGGCAAAGATGG
This sequence comes from Bacteroidota bacterium, assembly GCA_013203805.1. GTDB lineage: Bacteria > Bacteroidota > Bacteroidia > Bacteroidales > F082. Next base: position 7,059 of record JABMPH010000419.1, read on the forward strand.
TTCTGGTTTTTCTATTGACTATAGAGGTACTCCAATTATTGCTGTATGGAAACATATTTTGGAACCTGAGTGGGGAATTGTTGTAAAAGCTGATAAATCAGAGATTTTTAATTCGGTAATTGAAATGAGAAAACGCTCCATAATTTCTTCAATCATACTATTGCTAATTGCAATTTCTATCGCGTTACTTCTCTCCCGCTCAATCGCAAACCCGGTAAAAGAATTAAGAAACGGAATTATAAAAATTAGTGAAGGGGAACTATCGTTTAAAGTGGGTAATGACGATCCTGATGAAATTGGCCAATTGTCAAGGTCGTTTGATGAAATGACAAAAAAACTAATTACAATTACTGCATCAAGGGATGTACTCAATCAAGAAATAGAGCAACGCAAGGAAGCACAGGAGGAGATACGTTTACTTTCCAAAGCCCTTGAAGAAAATCCCTCAACCGTAATTATAACAGATAAGGGCGGAGCTATCACATATGTAAATCAGAAATTTATTTCAGAAACAGGATTTTCGTTTGATGAAGCCATTGGGCAGAACCCAAGTATACTAAAAAGTGGTACTCAACCTGCTTCATTTCATAAGGAGTTATGGGCTACCATCTTACAGGGGAAAGAGTGGGAAGGTGAAATGCAAAATAAAAGAAAGAATGGGGAGTTGTTCTGGCACTCAGTATCAATATCACCACTTTTTAATGAATCAGGGCAGATTACGCATTTTGTTTCAAACCAGGTGGATATCACCGAACGTAAACATATGGTGGAGGAACTTAAAACCAACAGCATTAAACTTGATAAATCAAGAAATGCTGCCCTAAACCTGATGCAGGATGCTCAGGAACAACGCAGAAAAACCGAGGTTGCCCTAGTAACATTGAATGAATCTCAGGAGGAAATTAAGAAATTATCTCAAGCCATCGAGCAAAGCCCGGTAACAGTTGCAATTACTGATATTAACGGCAATATTGAATATGTTAACCAAACCTTTACAAAAGTTACAGGCTATACTGCCGAAGAGGCGATTGGAAAAAACCCCAGAATTTTTAACTCAGGCCAACATCCTAAATCATTTTATAAAAACCTTTGGAAAACGATTCTTTCAGGAAAAACTTGGAAAGGGGAGATTATAAACAAAATAAAAAACGGGCAACTGATATGGGATTCAACCACAATTTCACCATTAAAGAATGATCAAGGGGTAATCACCCATTTCATAGCCATTAAGGAGGTTATCACGGAAAGAAAAAAAGCAGAGGATGCACTACGTAAAAGCGAAGACCAGATACGGCTTTTGCTAAACAGCACAGCCGAAGGCATTTATGGTGTAGATATGAATGGCAACTGTACATTGGTTAATAATTCGTTTTTGCAGATACTTGGTTATGATAAACCTGAAGATATTATAGGAAAAAACACACACAAATTAATGCACTATAAATATGCTGACGGAACAAATTTTCATAAAGACAAATGTAGAATCTATCAGGCCTCCAGAACGGGTATTGGATCTCACGTTGATGATGAAGTCTTTTGGAAAGCTGATGGCACATGTTTTCCGGTTGAATATTGGTCGTTCCCTCAAAAACGCGATGATGAAATTATAGGGGCTGTAATAACATTTATTGATATAACCGATCGATTGAAAACACAGGAAGCACTAAAAAATAGTGAAGTTTCTATGCGGCTTGCTCAGCAAATTGCCAAGATGGGTAGCTGGGAATTTGATATTGTTAATAATAAAACTATTTGGTCAGAAAATTTATATATTATTTATGGACTAATTCCATACTCCATTGAGCCATCTAATGACTATTTCAGAAGCAAAGTTCATCCGGAAGATTTGCCTATTGTGGATGAGGGACTTCAGCGTATGATTAAATATAAGGAACCCATTGAAATAGAAATTCGTTATAAAATGCCAAATGGTAAAACTAAATGGATTCAAAACAAGGTTGTGCCTTATTTTACTAAAGATGAACTTACTTTAGTTAAAGGGGTGAATGTTGATATAACGGAGCATAAATTATTAGAAAACGAATTGCTGCTAAGCCGTGATATATTAAGGAATTCAAACGATTGCCTCTATGTTTATGATCCTATATATGGAAAAATTATAGAGGTTAATGAAACTGCATGTATTACAATGGGTTATTCGCGTGATGAACTTTTTAAACTTCATATAAAGGATATCGATCCATATTTTCCAATGGATCAATGGACAGAGACAATAAACAAAATTAAAGAATCGAAGGATAGTTTTTTTCTCGAAACGAAACACCTAAAGAAAAATGGATCACCTATCCCGGTTGAAATTAGTATTAGATATTTGGACCTTGGTGATGATGGTTTGATGGTAGCAACTGCCCGCGACATTACTGAAAGGAAGTTAGCCGAAGAACAATTGCTGAAAGCAAAAAATGACGCTGAGCAAGGCGCACGTGCAAAAAGTTCTTTCTTAACCAATATGAGCCATGAAATCCGTACACCAATGAATGCAATTTTAGGATTTTCAGAAGTCCTTTCCCGAATGGTTACCGATAATAATCAAAAGGAGTATGTTTCTGCAATTCAGTCGGGGGGACGGACATTACTGAGCCTCATCAATAATATCCTCGATAAGTCAAAAATTGATGCCGGAAAACTCGATCTCAAGCTTGAACCGATAGATATACACATTGTTCTTAAAGATTTGATTAATATTTTAAAGCAAAATGCACAAGAAAAAGGCATCGAGCTGATAGCAATTAATTCGCCCGATATTCCCCATTCATTGTTGCTTGATGAATTGAGAATAAAACAAATATTAATAAATCTTATTAATAATGCCATTAAATTTACGGATGTCGGATTTGTGAAAATATCCATTGCAACTGAAAAGATCAAAAAAAGTACCCTAGATCTGGTTATTTGTATAGAGGACAGTGGAATTGGAATCAGTGCAGAAAATCAACAAAAAATATTTGATGCGTTTGCCCAGCAAGAGGACCAGGATAGCCGTAAATATGGTGGAACCGGGCTTGGGTTAACTATTACAAAACAATTGGTTGAGTTAATGAATGGTACTATTTCGCTCGAAAGTCAAGTCAAAAAAGGCAGTAAATTTACCGTTCGGTTAACCAGGGTCTCTATTGGTAAAGAATCAGCGATGAAAGAATACCATTTGGTTACTGATTTCGATTCAATACATTTTGAAAAAGCAACTGTGTTAATTGTTGATGATGTTCAATCGAATATATTGGTGCTTAAGGGACTATTGGAAACCTTTAATTTTGAATTTATGCAAGCCTTGGGTGGTGAAGAAGCACTTGAACTAATGAAGAAAAGAAAACCCGATATTATATTCTCGGATTTGGTAATGCCCGGAATGACCGGCTACGAATTGCTCAAAAAAATTAAAGAAAATCCGGATTGGGTTGATATCCCTGTGATTGTTGTTACAGCATCGGCATTCGAAAACGAAAAGCAAAAGGCACTTTCGTTTGGGTTTAATGGTTATATACGGAAGCCAATAAACTCTTTTTTTGTATTAAAATACCTAAAGAATCATATCAAATATACATTGGATGAAAAAGATGTTGAAATTGAAAGCAGGCTCTTACCTGAAAATGTAATACTGGTACCTGAAGTGATTGCTGAAATAAATAACAAAATAGTGCCGGTATTAAACCAACTTCAGAAAATACGTCCTAAGAAAAAAGTCGAACAATTGGCGAATTTAATTTCCGAGATGGGCAGTTTGCATAGGATAGATTCCTTTGTAAAATTTGGAATCGAATTAAAATTTGCAATGGAATCTTTTAATGTAGAAAAAGAAAAAAACCTGATACACCAATTTACTTCCCTTATCGAAAAGGTAGGAGGTAATCCAATAAATAATTAACCATGGAAAATGCTGACAAAAAAATTCTCATTGTTGATGATAACCCCAGAAACGTACAGCTACTGGCTAAGTTGCTGAGTGATAATAATTATAGGATCGAAACATCCTTGTCGGGGGAAGAGGCATTGTGTTGGATTGATGAAGCCGAATTCGACCTTGTTTTACTCGATATTATGATGCCTGGTATGGATGGTTTTGAAGTATGCGACAAAATTAAGGCTAACCCTAAGTACAGTGAGCTGCCTGTTATTTTCCTTACTGCCAAAACCGATGTGGAAAGTTTAACCACAGCTTTTAGTAAAGGAGGTTATGATTATTTAACAAAGCCTTTTAACAGCGAAGAACTGCTTGCCAGGGTAAAGACTCATATAGATCTTAAAAGAGCAAAGGAGCAGCTAAAGAATGTTAATCAACGGCTTGAAGCAAAGGTTGCTGAGCGAACAAAAGAATTAAAAGAGTCGAACAAAGAGCTGGCACAGGCCAAAGCCGAATTGGAAGTGCTGGACAATGCTAAAAATGAATTTCTTAAAATCCTTAGCCATGAAATACGAACACCCCTAAATGGGATAATGGGAGGATTAGAACTATTGAAATTAGTTGAACTGCCTAAGGAAACCGAAGAGTTTATTATCATCTTAAAACCACCTCCTTTGGTGGTGGT
>JABMPH010000420.1 GCA_013203805.1 Bacteroidota bacterium
GGATTAAATCGATATATAGCTGATGATAAATTTGAACAATTTAGTCACAATCCTGATGTTAAATCTAGTTTATCCCATAATCGTATTTGGGATATAGAAGACAATGATGACAACAGTCTTTGGGTTGCAACCAGTTTTGGTTTGAATTTATTTGATAAAAAAGAAAAAACATTTACCCATTTTTTTCCAACACCTGAAAATAAAACACCTACAGGTGCGAATGAAATCAGAAACATTCTTAAGACTAAACTTGGAAAGTTATTTGTGGGCACGCAACTAGGACCTTTTGAATTTAATCCCCAGAAGAAAGAGTTTACTCCTATAACAACCGTAACAGGTGAATCATTGGGCTACATCAATTCCATGATTGAAGATCACGAGGGCTACATTTGGTTTGTGTCGAGTAGCGGAATTTATCGTTTATTAAACAATACATTAGAAGCTGAAAAATTAACACTTGAACATGAAAGTGGGCTGCGCATCGTGTTTGAAGACAGCTCAGGAATTATCTGGGTAACCAATGAAGTCCACGGCATTTATAAAATGATCCCAAATCGTAAATTCAAGCTCATAAATGATGACGCTTTAATTGCACCTAGTGGGATCACAATCGATTCAAAGGGTGATTTATTAATAGCAACTGCAACGTCTCACTTATATAAGTGGCAAGTATCAGCGCAAAAATTAGTTAAATTAACTGATGACATATTTAAGCAAGAGGATGGTTTTAGTGCCAATCGTTTATTAGAGCGCCCTGTTATATTTCTGGCAGCTGATGATGTTTTATGGGTTGCACAGGACAATGTGTTAGCGACATATAACCTGAAAAGTAAACAGATTTCTTTATTGAAATACCCAAAATCAGAACAAAAATCGAATGAATTCAGAAATATCAGCGCGCTTAATGAAGATCAGTACGGCAACATTTGGATTGGTACCTATAAAAACGGTGTTTATTTATATAATCAAGCGAACCAATCTTTTCGACATTTAGATAAAACTGTTGGCTTAAATCATCCGGAAATTATTGATATATTTAAAGATAATTCTGACAACATGTGGGTAGGCACTGGTAATGGTGCCAGTATCTGGGACCATAAAAATCAAAAATTTATTCCCTTTACTAACGACAATGAGGACGGGCTTTCATTATTAGGAAACATTGTGCAAGATATTCATCAATCTAGAGATGGTAAGATTTGGATTGCGACACAAAATGGGCTTAATTTATTTAAGCCCGAGACGAAAAATTTCATACACTTTGAATTTGAAAGAGCCAAAAATGGCTTGCCGATATCCTTAGTCCGAGGGATTGAAGACGATGCTGAGGGTAACCTATGGTTAACCACTAACAAAGGTATTTCTAAAGTGGATCCTGTTACCGCTGAGGTTGTTAATTTTGACGGTTATGATGGTCTGCTCGGGGTAAATTTTTATGCTCATAGTTTAGTTAGAGGCAATAATGAAACTATTTTCACCAGTAGTCAAAAAGGCATTGAATATTTTACAACCACGAATATGCAAACCTTGAATAAAGAATCGAACATTATATTAACTGGTTTTAATACAATGGGTAAAAGTGTGCAACTTGATAAACCTTATTCCTATGTAACTGATATTTATGTCTCTTATCTTGATTATTTTTTATCGTTCGAATTTTCTGTTTTAGATTTTAGTTCACCGACTAAAAATCAATATGCCTATAAGTTAGATGGGTTTGATGATAACTGGATAGAAATTGGTAACCAGAATGTTGCTTCATTCACTAAATTAGATGGCGGTCACTATAAATTTATGGTGAAAGCGAGCAATAGTAATGGCAAGTGGGGAAAGCAAATCCTAGCTATTAATTTGCATGTTTCGCAACCACCATGGAAAACATGGTGGGCCTATAGTTTATATATATTGGCTATTTTATTGCTGACAAATGCAATCATTATTTATAGAACACGATTGCAACAAAGAGAAATTGCTCGACAAAAACAATTTGTAATGGCTTTAGAAGAACAGGTGGCAGAAAGAACAGCATCGTTATTTGAAGCTAAAATCAAAGCCGACGCTGCCAACACTGCCAAGAGTGACTTTCTCGCCAACATGAGTCATGAGATCCGCACCCCGATGAATGGCGTCATCGGCATGACCCAGCTTCTGGAGATGACCGAACAAACACCTGAACAACAAGAATATACAGCAAGCCTCAAAATGTCGGGTAACAACCTGATGTCTTTGATCAACGA
>JABMPH010000421.1 GCA_013203805.1 Bacteroidota bacterium
AATTTTTCTTTTTTTAAATAGTATTTCTTTTAGTTCCTGGTGCGAACGTGCTATTGGAATCCGAGCATCTGAACCATCAAGCGGTGGAGTTATAGGCAATCCCAAAATGGTTAAATTATTAATTGTTGGTTCATAAATCACATAATTTACACCTTGGTAAAGTGAATCAATTATTGAAGTTGAAGTAGGGCCGATAACCAATGTTGCTTTTTTTAATGAATTTGATATATCTGATTTGTCTTCTTTATAAAATGAATTATCAATGAATTTTCTATACCAACCATAATTTTCTGATGGATTAGGTCGTAAGAGAACATTTTTAATTCCTATATTCTCTAAAACATTTTGAATAGAATATAAATACATAATTGCATTGCCTTTATCCTCAATAATGGCCTTATCTTGAGGTGAGACTCTTGTCAGGCTTTTTGTTAAAACCAATATTTTATCAAATTCGAATCTCAAATATTTAGGTTTTGTATTATAAGAAGGGTGACCTGAAATGAAAAATTTCGAAGAGTCGTAGCCCATTTTAACAAAACTATCTACTTGTTTTTTACCCCATTGAATCGAATAATCTGTTCGATTTCCCATAACACCATCATATCTTAATGGCATCCCACCATGAGCTAAAAAGAAAGTTGGTTTCCCAAGTTCTTTGAACACTTTTATGGCTAACTTTTCAAAAAAACTAACGTCTTGTGGCACAACTAGAGCAGAAAAATTATTAAGTGAGACATTTTCTTTAAATAGAACATAGTAATTATTAATTTTCTCATTAAAATCATCACTAATTAAATAATTAAAGTCTCTTTTAATAAAAGATCGAGCAATGAATTTAGTTAAAAGGTATAATTTCATACTTGAGTTGACTTTAAAATTACGCCTTAGATTCCAGGTAGGACTATAAACGTCATATCCTAAATCGCTCAAATGACTATTCCAAGATGAATATGCTGAAGATAAAATTTTCCTCTTTTTTACTACTTTTCTATTATGGAATAGTCTAATGGCAAAATATTCAATTAAATCTCTAATTTGATTATCAAATGAAAAATACGCTTTTTTACTACTCTTAAATTGTTCCCCATCGCCATGTAAATGATAACTAATATTATACCTACAGAGGTCAAGGTTTTCGTATTTTTTTCCTTTAAAATTTGATATTAAATAATCTATTAAATTGTCTTCAATATTCATCTTTGTATTTTTAATTTTTATCAGATAATAATTTCCTTTAGATTTCCAGTATAATTATTTAAATCTTGATCAAAAAATCGTTTATTCTTTCTAATTATTTCAAAAGACCATTTCCACCAACATATTTCTAATAATTGATTGATTATTTCTTGACTAAACCGATATTTTACTAACCTAGCAGGGGTACCTACATATACTCCATAAGGTTCACAATTCCTTGTTATTGTTGACCTTGTTCCAATAATACATCCATCTCCTATTTTAATGCCATTCATAACTAAAACATCTCTTCCAATCCATACATCATTCCCAATTGTAACACCTTTCTTTTTTTCTAAATTTCTGATTTCACTTATAAAATTTGGCAATTCCATTTCCATGGCATTATCAATTATTCTTGAGTTACTGTGTAAATTATAGGTTGTTGTAAAATTGGTCGGATGATTTATATTTGAAGTAAATATCTCAATGCCATTTGCAAGTGAGCAAAAAGAACCAATTGTCAATATATCATTACCATTAATTGTGGATGCCCCACTAAAATATGTCATTCTGCCAATATCAACCTTTGTATTACCAGTCAAATTAATTTTACCCAAATAGGCTTTATTAAAATTTACAGATAATACCCAGCCGAATCTTTCATGATATTCAACATCAGATATTTTCTCACCCAAAAGCGAAATATTATTTATAATATAATTAAGAATTCGATCGTACAGATGTTGGTAATTTAGATGATCATATTGATTCAGAAAAAACTCCGGATTAAATTTGTAGATTTGATCGAAATTATCATGACTCCTAATAATAAGATCATTTATAAAATTTTGCTTATTCTTATCCATTTACTTTAACCATTAAGGAACTATTTATCAATTTATCTGCAATCGTTTTGCATATAAAAAAATCACCATCAACTTTATCGGCTATTGAAAGCAAATCCATTTCCCCATCAGAATAGGCAATAATATTCATCATTAACTCAACTTGCTCTTGTGTATCTTTTGTGCTTTGCAAAGGATATAACCCTCTTTTCCCTAGTTGTGGTTCGCAAATAGTATTAATTTTATAGGTTTCATTATTTTCAAGTATTTCAATTGCTTTTCTATGAATAGTGTATCCTCCTGATAATCCATTAGGTGAAATATATTCCATATTGTCCAGAGAGGTGTGGTATTCATCATATTCATAGTATTTTGATCGCATTAGACTTATTATTGGTAAATCGACACCAACACTTGAATATTGTCTTTCATCACTTCCCCTTTTAAGAAAACTATATGTTTTATATTTGTTATTAGTATGGTGTTTTAGAACATGTTTCCCTATTTTATCAAAAATAGAATCCTGAAACTTTGACTCCAAAAGAGAATAATTGTTATCATCTCCAACACATGTAACAACGAACCCTCCAAGTACTCTTTCCTTTAATAAATTGTAGTTAATACTTATATATGTTATCGATCCTATTGTTTCAGGTATAAACACAAAACGATAAGTGTATTTTCTGTTATTGACATCCTTTAACCAATTTATTAAGCCTAATGTTACAACAGGTCCAGAAAGTTCATTGTTTGCCATCGATGGATGACAAATATACGTAGAAATTAATATTTCTTTTTGAGATAGCCCGGGTAGAATTAATTCTCCATAATTAAGCACGCCCATTTCAATGGTCGAATCAATAAATACATGATAGTCTCCATCAGTTAATGCATCCCTTTCATTTTGAGAAAGACAAAATCCCCAATCTTCTTTATAGTAGGAGGTTACATAGGGTATAGCAGTTGGAAGTTCTTTTAATGAATATAAATGTTTATTTAATTCATTAAAACTTATCGTCCTATCTATAGGTACAGAATAACCCATTATATGCAAATTATTCTTCTTAAATTCAGCAATTTTGTTGCCTTTTGGATCTATTATATATGCGTCAGATATATTCCATTCTTTTGGTATATTCCAATCAAATACTCTTGTTCCTGATGGAATACTTTTGATTTCCAACTCTGGAACAATATTTTGTAAATAAAGTAATGTATCCCTTACTCCTTGGCCTGTAATACTTCTATTGATTGGGAATAAATCTGAGGCCCATTTATAAAGTATATTTCCTATATCCTGCTGATTATTCATTTATTACAATTTGTCAAACCTATCGCTAAAAAAATATTTGTAATTCTTCCACTTATAAAAATCAGATGCGGATCGGGCACTTTCTCTTTTATCATACATTAATGAGTAACCGAATTCTTGCATCAGATCACCCAAATGGAATTCGATAATCTGAGCTTCCTGTTTGGATATTCTCTCTTTCCATCTATCTACATTATGGGTTGTCACCTTTGAAAATTTATTACCATCAAAATTATTACCGGTCACTTCATGTTCAAGTCTTGTGGGGTAAGTCATGGAACTTGAATATGGCACGTTCACAAAATCAGCAACTCTTGCCATGAATTGCTCTACATCACGGACCAGTTCATTGAAATTAGCGAAGAGATATTTTTCACTACCATAAATTTCAAGATTAATGAATCCCATCTCCAAACCGATCCTAGTTCGGTGAATAAGGC
>JABMPH010000422.1 GCA_013203805.1 Bacteroidota bacterium
ATCATATACCCATATTCCATTAAAAGCCTGATTTTCCGGTGTAAAAGAGAAGTCCCCTAATTCAGCCATCCAAGGTTGGTCACCGTCAGGATTCCATTTTTTATTCATATCATTTCCTGCAATATCTTGCAAAACAATATCATTTCTAAATACAGTCCCTAAATTCCATTTCCATCCCGGCACAACACCATTTAAGGTATTTCTTAGTGGTACATATGCTGAGCTTACAGAAGCTTCAAGAGTAACCAATGCTATTTCAGTACCAAGCATATCTTCAGTTAACAACCCAATTGGAGCATTGTCTAATTCATCAGTACAACCAATTACCGATGCGAAGAAGAAGAAGATAATAATTAAATTTCTAAATATATTTTTCATTATTACAGTTTTAAAAATTAAAATTTAAAGTCTACACCAAAGAAAACAGATGCAGCTGATGGATAAGTTCCTTTATCAACTAAATCTGTAGTTTCTGGATCTAAACCTGTATAGTCTGTTGATGTTATTAGATTTTTACCAGAGATATATAAACGAATATTTCCAACTCCTTTTATATTATCTAGTGTATATCCAATTTCAACATTTTTTAGACGTAAGTACGATGCATCTTCAACAAAAAGGCTAGAAACTTTACTACTTCCATTATCGTCAAAAGCAACTCTTGGTACAGTATTACTACTTCCTTTTCCATCCCAAGCATCTAAAACAGCAGTTGTGTAATTAAACGGACGTGTATCGTAATCTACAATTTTCTTTCCATCATTATATCTGTCAACACCTTCAACACCTTGTACAAACACAGAGAAATCGAATTTCTTGTATTGTCCGTTAAATGATAATCCATAAGTAAGATCTGGTATATAAGATCCAATAATTTCTCTATCAAGCGAATTTATTACTTTATTACCATCTAAATCTTTAAACCTTATATCTCCCGGTTTAGCATTTGAACCTGTTAAATGTGCATCAATTTCTGATTGATCTTGATAAACACCTTCCATGTTATAACCATAATATGAAGATATAGATTGCCCCACAACTATTCTAGATTCATTTTCTACAATACTTGGAACGTTTGGATGTAATTTTTCAACTTTATTTATTACCGTTGCAATATTGGCATCAATAGAATATTTAAATTCATTATCTCTGTTGCGGTAATTAACAGCAAATTCAAATCCTTTATTGCTAACTTCTCCTGCATTTACAAAAGTTGGATCTACATCACCAACAAAACCAGGTAAACCAACTGGTAATAAAATATCCGTGGTAGTTTTGTCAAAATAATCAAGGGCAAACTGAACTTTATTATTTGAAAGTGCAAGATCGAAACCAACGTTTGTTATGGTTGTTGTTTCCCATTTTAAATCTGGATTACCATAACGTACTTTCCTTACAATACCTTGATTTTGTTCAATTAATTCAGCAAACGTATAATTCGCAATGTTTTGATTTCCTAATTGTCCCCAACTAGCTCTCATTTTTAAACTAGAGATCCAATCAACACCTGCAAAAAAGTCTTCACTAGATATTTTCCACCCTGCCGAAACAGAAGGGAAATAACCCCAACGGTGTTTCTCTGCAAATTTTGAAGAAGCATCGGCTCTGAAAGTAGCTCCGAACAAATATTTGTTATTTAGAGTATAGTTTGCCGATCCGAAGTATGAAAATAATGCATTTTCACTTTTTGTACCACCATTCCAAACATCGAGAGATGAACCTCCATAATCTAAATATTGAAATTCTTCTGATGCATAACCAAAACGTGATCTGCTACCAAAAACATTAGATTCATTTTCGAGAATATACTCAGTACCAACCATAGCACTAAAATCATGCTTCTCTGCAAATGTTTTATTATAACTTAAGGTGTTAGTATAAGTAAGTCCTAAAGATTCTACTCTGCCTTCACTTAAATTGTTTGGTCTGTTTCTTCGTCCCAATCCTTTATCTATCTCACTTCCACTGCCATCGTCGTCACCATAATTTTGGTTAAAGGCCTTGTCGTGTGCAAAAGCTAAATTAATACCAACATTGGTATTAAATGTAAGTTCCTTATCGTCTAAAAATGAATACGATCCATGTATATTACTAAACGTTCTAAATATTTGAGTTTGATCATTAGAAAAATAAGCCTGAGCGATAGGATTCCCCACCATCTCGTACATTGTTCTATTTAATCCCTGATCGTAACCAGTGGCTGTATAAAATGGCATATCTGTAAATGGATCTGCTTCTGAATAGGTAGGATCATTTGAATTTTTATATAAAGGAATAACCGGAGCTCTTAGTAAAGCAAATCTGATTAAACTTTCTCCTTTGGAGGCTACTCTATTTATAGTACGTTGTGTGGCTGAAATATTTGCACCAACTTTTAAACGATCAGACAATTCTGTCGAGAAATTCGATCTAAAATTTAGTTTTTTGTACTTGTCATTATCGTATACTACAATACCATCTTCGCCATGATAAGCTAAAGACATAAAGTATTTTGATTTCTCACTTCCTCCGCTAATAGAAACGTTTAAGTTATCTGCAGATCCACCCTCAAATAATTCATCAAGATAATTAGTATCTCCAAAATCTGATCTGTCTTTGTCTGCCGTATAAGGATTTGATCCTGTAAATGTATTATTCCATGCTTTTTCAGCAGTATTCATATACTGACCAGCATTTAACATTGTTGGAAGATTTGTAGCATTACTAATTGAATGATAATAATTAACATTTACACTGGTTTCTCCTTTAGATCCAGATTTAGTAGTAATTAATACTACCCCCGCAGATGCTCTGGAACCATAGATAGCAGCAGCTGCAGCATCTTTTAAAATAGACATCGATTTTATATCATGACCATTTAAGAAAGAGATACTAAGTGTTGGCACTCCATCTACTATATATAAAGGTTCATTGCTTCCGATAGTTCCAATTCCACGAACGCGGATTTGAGGCTCAGCACCCGGAGAACCATCGCTTTGTGTAACTTGAACACCTGCAACTTGTCCTTGCAATGCTTGTCCAACGTTTGACGATCTAGATTTCTCTAATCCTGTTACATCAATAACAGACATTGCACCTATTACCGTTGATTTTTTTCGAGATGTATAACCTACTACAATAACCTCATCAATATCTGCAAGGTCTTCCAGCATTGTAATATTAATACTTGTTTTTCCTGCAACTTGAACCTCTTGAGTTTTCATTCCTATAAAAGAAAACACGAGCGTAGATTCTGCGGAAACACCTGAAATGGAATAATTTCCATTAATATCAGTTGTGGTTCCTTGCGTAGTTCCTTTTATAATTACAGTAACACCAGGTAAACCCCCGTTGCTATCTGAAACAATACCTGCAATATTTTGTGCAAACAGGCTACCGTTAAAAAGAAAAACTACAATAAAAAATAGTTTCAAATAAAGTTTTTGTTTCATAATTTAATTCTAAGATTAATAAATAGAGTGGTCATTTTCATTATACAAATTTTAACTTTTTGCAATACCACAAAACTAGTGAATACCGTTTTTTTACTATGTACACTATTTCATCAATAGTGTACACAACAAGAGGTAATAAGTTACATTAATACAATTAAATTACTAATTGTCTGTTAGATACAACTAATATCCAATCAAATATAAATCGTGAATTCTGTGATAAAAGAAATGAACGGGAATAGAACCTAAATAATGGCAGGTATAATTTTGGGGAATGTGAATTCAATTTGTACAAACCTAACTTTTAGATTTTGACTGGTATTTAAGCTGGTAGCTTTTGGGGGTAGAATTAAACATTTTATTAAACTCTCGATAAAAATAGGAACGATTATTAAAACCGGATTGGTAACATACCTCTGAAACGGTAATCGACTCTTTTTGTAAAAGACTAGCGGCATGTTTAAGGCGGGTTGTACGAATTAGGTCGCCGGGTGAAAATCCGAAAGATTGTTTTATTTTACGATACAATTGCGAACTGCTGATTCGTAATTCTTTTTCAATAAATGAACTTTGTAAATGCTCGTTTTCAATATTATCACGAATTAACTCTACCACTTTCCGCAAAAAATCTTTCTCTTCGTTTTTCATCGAAAAATTTGGAAGATTTTCTACAAGGGTGTCTTTTGCAAAATGTTTTAAAATCAGCTCCTTTTCATCAATAAGATTTTGTATTCTTACCAATAAAAGATCAGGATAAAACGGTTTTGGTATGTAGTCATTTGCCCCACTTTCCAAGCCTTCAATACGATGACTGACCTCACTTTTAGAAGTAAGCAGAATTACTGGAATATTACACGTTTTTACCTCCCATTTAATTCTTTTACATAGCTCAATTCCATCCATTTTGGGCATCATTACATCGCTAATAATTATATCTGGAGTTTCTTTTTCAATTGCGTCAAGCGCTTCAACTCCATTACTGGCTTCAATTACATTATATTTATGGCTCAATATATCTGTCAATAATTCTAGTATTTCTCTTTCGTCATCTACAATTAGCACTACTTTTCGTTTATTTAATAGTGTGTCCAGCATTGAAATTTTATCGGGTAATTCTTCCAAACTATTTGAAGAATGATCAAGAATATTTTTTAAATGATGAGAAATAAGAACTTGCTTTTGCTCGTCATTTATTTCTTCTTTTTTAAAAGCATCTTTGTTACAAGGAAGGATTACTGTAAAAGTTGTCAACCCATCCTTTTTGCCGGAGACGGTAATATCTCCTCTCAATACAGTAGCTAACCTTTTTACATAAGCCAAACCAATACCCGTTCTAAATTTATCGGTATTGGAATCTTCACCAATATTTGACAGGAAAAAACGGTCGAATATAAAATCCAATTTTTCCTTTGGTATACCTTCCCCCGTATTCGACACTTCTATTTCAAGCAAGTTTGTTTCCCCTTCCAATCCTTTAATTTTTAATCTAATTTTCCCATTTCCGGGGGTATATTTAAAGGCATTGGATAACAAGTTAAAAACGATTTTTTCAAATTTATCTTTGTCGTACCAACCCATTAGTGTAGTAGGAATTTCAAGATCAAAGTCGATGTTGTTCTGAAGCGCCAATTCATCAAATAACTCAGTAATCTGCTCTATCAAATCAACCAAATCAAAATACCTTACTACTACTTCCAAATGGTCGAATTCAGCTTTTCGGAATTCCAGCAATTGTTGGGTTAAAAAAAGTAACCTCGAAGAGTTTCGCTGAATCATATTTATAAACTTTCTGCTCTTATCCGTATAAGGTGTTAATTCTGAAAGTTTCTGAGATGGACCAACAATTAAAGTTAGTGGTGTTTGTAACTCATGTGCAATATTCGTAAAAAAGGTAAGTTTATTTTGATGAATTTCTTCTTCACGTTTTTGAAAAATAATATTTTGTTTTAACAATTGTCGCTTTTTATAATAGCTAAGAACAAAAAGAAGGAAAAGAATAAACAACATTAAATACAAACCAATAGCCACATTTGAACGCCAAAAAATTGGATATATAACTATATCTACTGCTTGCACAGGGTTACTCCAGATACCATCACTATTAGACCATTTTAACCATAATGAATAATTCCCAGGGGGTACATTTGTAAATGAAATATTTCTTCGGTTATTAATATTTGTCCAATCGTCATTAAAGTTTTCA
>JABMPH010000423.1 GCA_013203805.1 Bacteroidota bacterium
CAATAACCCCATTTTTACCTGATTTCAAATTTATTATTTCTACTGGAATGATGATGTTAATGTTCGGATCTGGTATTTTTTATAGCTATAAGGATGTAATTCTCGCTAAACATCAAGAGTTGTTTTTAATGAATCCATTGGCTAATTTAATTAAGAATTATAGGGAAGTACTTCTTGAATACCAGACCCCTGATTGGCATGATTTAGCTATTATCAATGCATGTAGTATATTGTTGATTATTGTTATGAGAATTTGGTTTAAATATCAGGATTCAAACTATGCAAGAGTAGTCGTACAATAATGAGTGAAAATATTATCGAATTAAAGAATGTTACACTAGTTTATCAGACCAGACTTGCCTTTTTTAGACACAAAAAAATTAGAGCATTAGATAATATAAACTTTAGTGTGAAACGAGGTGAAACATTCGGCATTGTGGGCGATAATGGTTGTGGAAAATCGACTTTGCTCAAGGTACTCGCAGGCATATATCAGCCAGATAGTGGTAGAGTAATTAAACGATGTTCACGTATATCCTTGTTAACTATTGGATTAGGTTTTGATAAAGAGTTAACTGGTAGAGATAACGCGATGATTAGTTCAATGCTTTTGGGGGCTTCACGTAAAGATGCATTAGCCTCATTGAATAAAATAGTTGAATTTTCAGAACTTGGAGAATTTATTGAACAACCTGTAAAGGTATATTCGTCAGGTATGCGTGCTCGTTTGGGGTTTGCTATAGCTATAACTATGGATGTTGAGCTATTACTCATAGATGAAGCTCTCGGGGTAGGTGATACAAAATTTAGGAAAAAAGCTGAAAAAGTCATGCTTAATAAGATTAATTCAGATCAAACTGTAATATTTGTCTCACACAGCGAAACGCAAGTAAAAAATTTGTGTAAAAGGGCTTTATGGCTGGAGAAAGGACAGGTTAAAATGGTAGATGATATACACAATCTATATGCCCAATATAATAATTAATCAGGAATATATTAATGCAACAACTAAATGAAAGTGATCTTCAGGCTGAATTAGAGTTAGCTATGTTGCAAATAAACCAATTGCAAGAAGAATTGGAATATTACTATTTAGAATACAAACAATTGAAAGAGAATGATGGTGACATAAAGAGGCAAGGTAATGTATTTCAAGTGCCAGCTTTAAATATATTACGTAAAGCTAGATTAATAGATAACAAATATACTCAAAGCACAACATATGATTATAATAAAGAACAGCAGGGTATAATTGAAAGCTTACAGAATAAAATAGAAGAATTAGTTGTTGAAAATCATCAAGTTGAAGTATTAAATAATAACCTTGAAAATAAAAGTACTGAAATTAATGAGATAAAAGCAAAGTTAGAAACTTCTGTGATACAAATTAATAATTTTAAAACTCAAGTTATTGAAAAAGAACAACTTGCGAAAAAACAAGCTGAGTTATTAGAGTCTCACAAAGCTAAAGACAGTGAGATTGTTGAGTTAACAGAACAAAGAGATAATGAAGCTCATTGGCATCAAGAAAATAAGAAATGGGCTGAAGATTTGAATGAAAAAATGAAACAAAAAGATGTTGTAGAACAACAACAGATGCAAGCTAGGAACCTTAATGAAAAATTGTTAGCAAAGGCTTTAATTGATTTAGACGATTTAAGGAATAGCTATAGAGAAAAAGAGGAACAAGAAAAGAAGCTTGTAAATTTAATATATGAATTGCGTAATAAATTAAATGTGGCATCAAAATTTTATAATAAGTTACAGCAAGAACATCCTGAATTACTAACGATAGAGTTTACAGATTAAGTTATAATAAATGAGTAATTTATTCAAAAAATGTATTATAGAGTTGGAAGATTCATTAACCTTAATTAATGATTTAATTCCAGAGATAAGTATAAAACCTGAAAATAGTTTGTTATCACCTCTTACTAATGACAACTTTAATTATTTGGAATCTGAATCACTGATTAATAAATGTGATATAGTTTGCCAGCATTATTTTAATGATAAAAAGCCTATTATTAGAGTTATTCACCACTTTGCTTGTAGTGGTGGTTCTCTAATATCAAAATGTATTGCTTCAATGCCAAATGTATATTTGTTGAGTGAAGTTCATCCTTATACTAATTTGCATATGAACAGCATTAATATTAAATATATGCCTGCAGATATAGCTTCATTAGCAAAATATTCAGATATACCTCAACAAGAAAAACTAGCTAAGCAAATATTTACACGATCAATTGAATCAACGCATAAGCACTTAAATGAAGTGGGAGGAACATTGGTCTTGAGAGAGCATACTCATGCAGATTTTTGCTCAGATTTAGATAAACATGAAGTGTGTGCAGTTGTTGATGCATTGAGTGATGATTTTAAAGTCTTATCGTTAATTTCGCTTCGTGATCCCATAGATAGTTATCTTTCATTAACTCGGAATAAATGGTTACACTTTGCACCACAGACATTCGATGAATATTGCAATAGGTTACTTAAATTTTTAGAATCCTATCCTGATTCTAAAATTATTTTATACGAAGATTTCGTGTCGAAACCTAAAAAAACAATGCTTTATATCTGTCAATTATTGCAACTTCAATATTCCGAGTTATTTGAAAACCTATTTGATAG
>JABMPH010000424.1 GCA_013203805.1 Bacteroidota bacterium
AAGTCCTTTTTCAATACCTAACTCTTCCGCAATTTCACTGGAATTACCCCTTGCATAGGAAAGTTCAACAGCTTTTTGTTTAAACTCCCTGTCATACTTTTTTCGATTTTGTTTCATAATTGTAAGTTAATGCTTTTATAGCTTAACTCACCGTCCTGTCAAATGTAGCACTTCCAGTAAAGCAATATTCAGACAAAGAACTATATGAACATTTATATTCAAAAATTAGAGCAGATATAAAAAAACTTAATACTTATAAAGACAAAATAGAACTTCTTTTAAATGGTATTAAAATAAAAACATGGAATTTCACCTCTCCAAAAATAATTTACTCAACAGATTTTCATAGATTATGTAATAAATATGAGAATGATTTAAAAGCAATGAATTTATCATTCATTGATATTAATTTTAAAATTGGTTTTGTTGACTTAGATAATTTAAAACCTGAGGCAAGTATATATATTAAATCGTATAGTGAAAGTTTAAGTTTTGAATCAATAATACCAGACACTCAAACAATTGAAGATTATAAAATTAAGACCGAAAATAATTACTTAGTGAATAATGCTTTGCGAAAAAACGGAAAATTGTTTCCTGATAACGGAATTGATTATAGCCATAATATAATTGATAAAACCGATTCAACAATTGAGGATTATCTTGTAGGTGAAATAATACAAAAGCAATGGTTTGATACGGTAGATACTGAATATGAAAGATTTCTGGAATTAAAGAAAACATTAGAAAGAAGAATTAAAAACGAATCTAAAGTTCCATTCGCTGACAAAAATAGACGCATACAAGAAATAAGAGAATTACTTGTTGAAAAATTAGGCATAGAATTTCCTGTTTTACTTAATGAAGCAGGAAAGGAAGACTTAGCTTCTTCAATCATTGCAGAGTGGCTTTTAAATTGTTCATTAGATTTTGTTTAATATGGTAGATTTGAAAAATTACATCGTATTTACAGAAAGACCTATTCCTCTATATCCTAGTTATAGACCAATGTATAAAGTATCACTTATTTTGTTGATATTATCAATTAATGGATATGCAGGAAAAGCGAGTCTACTAAAGTTACATTTGTTTTCGTGGGCATTGAAGTCCCATAAAAACTTGGATGCACTAAAAGAATTTGTTGTTACTAACTATAGAAAAGATTTAAAGTTTTTTGGTATAGAATTAACTCTTAATAGAGCTTTAAATCTTGCGGTAGCCGAGAAATTAATATCTTTTCACGATGATAAATATATTCTACTTAATAAAGGAACTGAATTTGTAAATTATTTAATACAAACACAAGACCTGTTCATTTATGAAAAACAAGTTCTAAAAGTTATTGGTAAGAAAATTACTGAAAAAAAAATGGACGAACTATTAAAATATTGGAAAAATGCTTAAGATAAATGCACTTAAAATAAATATCAATACTAATAAAGGACTTTTTGGTTCGCCAATTATTCCATTTAAAAATGGATTGAATATTATAAAAGGAAATAATTCCACAGGTAAAAGTACCGTTTTTCAAGCTATACTTTATGGTTTAGGACTTGAGGAATTGATTGGTGGAAAAAACGAGAAAACAATGCAATCAGTTTTGAAAAGTGAAATCCTAAATGACACAAAAATTGTTGATGTAAATGGGAATGAAACTTATGAAATTGAAGCTTATGTAATAGAATCTCATATTTTGCTTGAGATAACTGGCCACAAAACTGTAACAATAAAAAGATATATAAAAAGTGATTCAAAAAAGGCTGGTTATATTGAGGTTTTTGATGGTCCAGCTTTATCTGTTCCTGGTCAATATGTTTCTAGTCCAATGTATGTTCATGACC
The DNA here is from genome assembly GCA_013203805.1 of Bacteroidota bacterium. Taxonomy (GTDB): domain Bacteria; phylum Bacteroidota; class Bacteroidia; order Bacteroidales; family F082. Next base: position 1,842 of record JABMPH010000424.1, read on the forward strand.
CTGGTTCATCAAAAGAAGATAACCCTTTTGGCTTTCATCCATTTTTAGAAGATTTAATAGGCTGGAACCTGCCTGAAGTCCTGTATAAGAACGGTAGTTATAGAAAACTTTATCTTCAAAATATTTTTCCTTCTTTTGTTATTGAGCAAAAAGGAGGATGGACTGATTTTTTAGCTTCCATTCCTTACTATGCACTAAATGATAAAGAAACAAGAGCAATAGAATTTGTTTTAAATCTCGATTCAGCAGATATTCAAAGAAGAAAAACTGAAATAAAACAAGTAAAGAACAATTTGGAAATTGAATGGGCAAAACTCTATATTGATTTTAAAAATTTTGCAAGAAGTATTGCTTGTGATGTTAAAGGTGTTGATGATAAACCTGTAATAATTCAAACTCTTGACTCAATATTTTTAACTTATTCAAACACAGAATTTACATTTACCCTAAATGAATATATTGAGAATCTAAGGGTAGAATACAATTCACTAATGGATTTAGAAATTCCTACAATTGGTGAAGTTGCAAATGAGAAAGAAGGTGAAATAAATCTACTTAATGACAAATTAAATATATTATCAGTTAATCTTAACGCTTTAATTCAACAAAAAAACATAAAAATAGACAGACAAAACTCTTATGTAGAAAGAAGAGGAGAACTTGAAAATGACCTCACTCAAAACAAATACCATCGAAAAGTAAAAGAAAAAGGGGCGGAATTAGACATTAGGATTGCACATGATAATTGCCCTTTCTGTGACCACAAACTCAATGATTCGCTTTTACCGGTGGATATGCAAGAAGTTCCAATGCAAATAGATGAAAACATATCTTTTTTAGAAGCTCAGATTAACCTTATTAGTATCTATATAGATAATCATAATGCAGAAATAGACAGATTAGAATATCAAATAAATAACCATAATAATGATATTTCAGAAACAAGAAGTCAAATAAGAATTATTAAAACACAGCTTACCAGTGATAATCGCTTGCCGTCTTTAGAGCTAATTGAAAATAGAATAAGATTGAAAAATAGATTAGACATATATGAAAATAGACAAAACGAAATACCACTTTATCTAGACAGATTTATTGATTTATCAAATGAGTGGAATCGGATTTTAAGTGATGAAAGTAAGTTGTCGAAAAACCTATCTCAAACGGATGAAGATAAATTACGTGATTTAAGAACGACTTTTATTAAACTGCTTTCAGATTTTAAGTACAGGAGTAAGTCAATAAAAAACATTTATATTTCAAAGGATACATTCATGCCTGTCGTTGATGGATATTCATTGAAGTTTGATTCTTCAGCTAGTGATTTTATTAGAGCTATTTGGAGTTATACTTTGGCTTTAAAAGAAGTGTCGAATAAATATAATGATAACCATCCTAATTTTTTAATGCTTGATGAACCAGGTACACAAGAGACTGCAAATAGTGATTTAAATAATCTACTAAATAAATTAGGGAAAATGAGTGACACACAGTCATTAGTGTTTTGTTCTTTTAAACAATCTGACACAACATACAACGAAAGCACAGAAAATGTTACCTTTAAACTAGTTGATTTAGGTACAGGTAAATACATAAAGAAATTAAGTGAATAAAAAAGCACGAAGGCATAACAGCACCTCAAAAAACATAGCAACCCTGCGGGATTGCGACGTTTTTTAGCTGAGAGCGTTATCGCTAATACTAAAAAAAGACCAAATGATAAATAAACTACAGGATATTGACCTATTAATTGAAGATTCAAAAAGCTATCAATCAACTGATAAGTTTCTAAAGAAGCTTGTATCATTATTATTATCATATTTGGGAATAGATGAAGAAATCAATATTAAGGCAATATTCATAAGGGAAATTGAATATGAAAAAAAACGATTTATTGCTTTATGCTTATTGAGAGTCTATAGCATTAATCCAACATTGCTTATAAACATGTCAATTAAGCATAATGTGCATAGGCTGTTTATATTAATTAGGAAGTAGTCCACTCTTCAATCGAAAAGTATACCACTATTTATTCACCCGATGAACAAAATATGTTCATTGCAAAATGATAAATATGTATACAAAACAAGAAATTAT
>JABMPH010000425.1 GCA_013203805.1 Bacteroidota bacterium
GGGCCATACGAACAGGAAACCTGGAAGGTAAGTTCTTTTTTATAAAAATCGTCGCGGCGAATATTTAAACCAATTACGCCTACCAAAATAATCCGACCTCGTTGGCGACTCATCTCGGCTGCTTGATGAATAATGACATCATCTTTGTTTGATGCCGTGATAATTACACCATCAGCACCAATATTCTTAGTTGCTTGTTGGACGAATTTAACTGGATCATTGCCTTGTGAAGGATTAAACGCTATTATACCTTTGCTTAAAGCTATCTCCACTTTTTGTTGGTCAAAATCATAACCGATAACTTTGCAGCCATTAGCTTTTAGCAAATCTGCCGTTACCAAACCGATCAGGCCTAACCCAATAACGACAATGGTTTCCCCAAAAGTTGGATTACAGAGGCGAATTCCCTCCAAACCAATTGACCCAATAACTGTAAATGTCGCCTCTTCATCGCTCACATTATCCGGGATTTTGGCAGTAAGATTCTCCGGGATGCAAACATATTCAGCATGCGAACCATTGGAAGCCACACGGTCTCCAACCTGTAAGCCCTGTACCCCTATTCCGATCTCATCAACCACCCCAACATTGCAGTAACCCAGTGGTAACGGCTGTTCGAGTTTGTTAAACACAGTTTCAAGAGTCGGTATCAAGCCTTCACTCTTAATTTTTTCGAGTACTTGCACTACCCTTTCAGGCTGTTGTCTAGCTTTGGATATTAAGCTCGATTTTCCAAATTCAACAAGCATACGTTCTGTTCCAAGTGAAACCAGACTGCAAGATGTTTGAATCGTTACAGCACCACGCCCAATAGTTGGAGCAGGAACTTCTTCGAGGGTTGTATCCCCGGTTTTAAAAGATTGGAGGATTTGTTTCATAATTCGATGTTTCTTTATCAATAATAAGTTAATAATTAATTTCTCAATAATTGTCCTAAGCTACTTAACATAGGATCTTACTGACCGATATTTACCTGTATTTTCTCTTTCAATTTCAGAAAGGTATTCAAATTTGACTTTTAGTGAGGGACTAACTTTTTTTGCCACTTCATTTAACAAGTTGTTTTCATCGTGATTCGAATATGTAGGTCTTTTAACAATTCTGATGGTTATTTCACCCAGCTTACATTGAACAATTTGGGCTTCCTGAATATTTACGGCACGCTTAAAAATGTAATCAAACCTTAATATTTTATTCCCTTCGGGTGTAATTACATAGTCTTCATTTCTGCCTTCAATTTTGAAAATGGTTTTTGAACGTCGGCCACAAACGCATTTTTTATCAACCCATGTAGCCGTATCTCCGATCTTATAACGGATAAAAGGCATTGCAAGGTTTGTAAATCCAGTTCCAAGTATTTCACCTGTTTTATAAATTCCGTTTTGTTTTTCATTATTACATTCTAATATTCCATACTCATAATCTTCATGGAATAAGTCATGTTCACATCGGGATGCATTGCCAGCACCTTCTGAAAACCCATATTGATCGGTAACTAAACAGTTAAACACTCTTGATATTATCTTTCTTTGATTATCCAGTAATGCTTCTGCCCCAGTAAAAATGACTTTGGGTGAAGCAGTAATCTTTAGGTCGTAAGCTTCAATCAAAGTAGCAAGGGAAAATAATATTGAAGGATAGCCACTATAATATGCAAATCCCCCTTGATTTAGTCTGTTAACAATTGATTCAATCTTACCGCTGGAGATATGATGCATTGTGAATATTGTTTGCTTCATTGCATAATTCTCTCTCCAAAATGGTGGGTTCTTTTGATTAATAGGAACCGCTACCAAACCTGTAAAAGTGGCGTATGCATCATGAGGTACTATTCCAAAGCGCTCACGATGCCTAAACCAAAGCGCCCACCGATATTTTATAGCATCTTTTGAAAACAAGAAATTCAATGCTTTTCCAGTACTACCAGAAGTATGCGCTTTAACAACAGGCTTATTATATTTTGGGTTAATTAGATCCCTATATCTATTCCTAACTATTTCTTTTGTCAATACTGGAATCTTATTTAAGTCTAATAAAGTATTTATGTCACTTGGGAGTAATTTTTCACTCTTGAAGAGTTCATTATAATAAGGGACATTTTCATATACATATTTGACTAATTTACGTATTCTTGATATTTGATATTCTTCTATTTGCGATCTTGTATACCATTGAGTCTTCAGTAAAAAATCATAGTATTCTTGAAATCCTTCACCAAAGCGTGAGTTTTTCTCCTTTAAGCCTTTATAAGTGCATACAAGATTTTGCACAAATATGGGACTTTTTTGATAGAGATAATTAATCATTCTGAATATACTTAAGAATTTTACCGGGGTTACCAACAACAACTGCATTATCGGGGATATCATTAAAGACTACACAGTTCGCTCCAATTTTAACATTACTGCCAACCGTAATACCTCCTAATATTTTCGCACCTACTCCAATTATAACGTTATTACCAATTCGAGGTGAGCCAACGTGTTTCGAACCCACGGTTTGAATTGATCCAATAGTTACTTGATGGTAAATTGTCACATTTTTCCCGATAACTGCATTTTTGGAGATAAAAACCCCATGAAATCCGTGTGGCAAAATCGGAATGCCCTCAAATTTTGTCTTTATCGGGATTGTGGCACCATAGATAAGATTTATTAACCTATAAGGAGCTATTAGAAATATCCATAATATTCTTACTAAAATATTATTTTTGTTTAAAAGGTAGTGTAGTATAAAAAATATTTTTATAATCATTTTGCTTTCTTTTTGTTTATTACAACGTCTATTCCTCTACCACAAATAGATGCTGGTGAGGACTATATAATTCTAATATATTTGAGAGCATCGATGCTAAGTTCTTCCTGCACAACATGCTTCTTCAGTTCCTAGCTATCACTTTCAATGCCACACTAAAAGATGCCTCTCCGATATATACACCATATACATTCTGCCAACGATAGGGCAACTCTCCCCACTTCTAGCAATACTCAAAGTAGATATTACGCACCCGTTCGCCACCATTTCTA
>JABMPH010000426.1 GCA_013203805.1 Bacteroidota bacterium
GAATACATACTGTTACTCAACTCCTTAAAGCATATACCCTTTTTGAAAAAGATGTGGAATATGTAATTATGGAAAATAAAATTAAAATTGTAGATGAGCAAACAGGCCGTGTAATGGAAGGTCGTCGTTATTCTGACGGATTACATCAGGCTATCGAAGCTAAGGAAAACTTAAAGGTTGAAGCTGCAACACAAACTTATGCTACCATAACGCTTCAGAATTATTTCCGTATGTACAAAAAACTTGCGGGAATGACTGGTACTGCCGAAACGGAGGCAGGTGAATTATGGGATATTTATAAACTGGATGTAATTGTTATTCCCACAAACAAACCAATAATACGTGATGACCGACAAGACCTTGTTTATAAAACAAAGCGTGAAAAGTACAATGCAGTTATTGATGAAATTGAAAAATTAGTAAAAGAAAAACGACCTATTTTGGTTGGTACTACATCTGTTGAAATTTCTGAGTTATTGAGTAGGATGCTTAATAGAAAGAATATTCAGCATAATGTGCTTAATGCTAAATTGCATCAGCGGGAAGCCCAAGTTGTTAAGGAAGCAGGGCAGCCAGGAATGGTTACCATTGCTACTAACATGGCTGGCCGTGGTACTGATATTAAGTTGGGAACAGGTGTTGTTCAATCCGGAGGGTTGGCCATTATTGGTACTGAAAGGCATGACTCTCGCCGTGTCGACCGACAATTACGTGGTCGTGCCGGACGTCAGGGTGATCCTGGAAGCTCACAATTCTTTGTATCTCTTGAGGATGACTTAATGAGGATGTTTGGTTCGGGTCGAATAGCTGGAATAATGGATAAGCTTGGCCTTGATGAAGGTGAAGTTATTCAACATTCAATGATTACTAAATCAATTGAGCGTGCCCAGAAAAAGGTTGAGGAAAACAACTTCGGTGTTCGTAAGCGTTTACTTGATTATGATGATGTTATGAACTCACAACGTGAGGTGATATATAAACGCCGACATCATGCCTTGTTTGGTGAAAGACTTTCGGTAGATATATCGAATATGATTTTTGATTTATGTGAGCAGATTTCGCTGGATTATCAATCAGAGAATAACTTTGAAGGCTTTAAAATGGAAGTGTTAAGAAGTCTTGCCATAGAATCGCCTGTTGATGAAAAAGAATTTTCAGCTATTGATGGTGCTGAGCTTACAGATAGATTAACAAAGGAGGTTTATACACGTTATCTTGAAAAAAGAAACCGACTTGCAATTAATACTCTTCCTGTAATTAAGGATGTTTACGAAAACCAAAGTCAATATGAAAATATTGCCATCCCATTCTCAGATGGAAAACGTCAAGTTCAAATTGTTGCCAATCTCAAAAAATCTGTTGAATCTAATGGTGCTGAAGTTCCGGTAGCTTTTGAAAAAAGCATCACTCTTTCTACTATCGATGATTTGTGGAAAGAACAATTACGTGAAATGGATGAGCTCAAGCAATCGGTTCAAAACGCTTCATATGAACAAAAAGACCCATTGCTTATATATAAGTTTGAATCTTTCGAATTATTTAAGAAGATGATTCAGAAAATTAATAAGGATGTTGGTTCATATTTGATCAAAGGTGATGTTTATATGAAGAGTAATGATGCATTGCGTGAAGCTAAAGTTCCACGTGGCCTCGATCGATCACAAATGAAAGAAGAGAGGGGCGACATGCTATCTCAGGCTCATAGTGATACTCAGGGATCACAAAAAACACAACCTGTAAAAGTTGAGAAACGAGTTGGTAGAAATGATCCTTGTCCTTGTGGCTCTGGAAAGAAGTATAAACAATGTCACGGAAAAAATTTATAATTTAGCAAAAAACTACCACAATGAAAAGGACATTTATCTACTTATGTGTACTGTTTCTTACGATTGGGTTTTTGCAAAATTATGGATGCAAGCCAGCAAGCCCTTCTCCTCAATTTCCGGGATATAGCAGTAACGACCCAATTGTTAACCCACCTGATATATTTCAGGTTATATATGATATAAGCTATAATGGCGACCGATTGGCATATATTACTTTTGATAGCAACGCAGTTTGGCGTGTTGAAAAACTAGGAGATATAAGAACAATGTTTTGGGCTAAAAATGATACATCTAGTTTTATTATTGAAAAGGCAGATACGTTAGGATTAAAAGGAGGCGTTACTTATATTTTTGGCGCTAATAACAATAATAACATTGAGTTTAATTCCTTGTTTACACAATTTAATAAACTAAAAATAGATTACGACACTTTTGAGCCTAAGTTTTAGAAGAACAAAAAATATTTATTGATTAAAACCACCATTGACTATTTTAATGGTGGTTTTTTAATTTAATTGTATTGGTTAATATTATATCACCAAATAATTATTTAAAAATCGTTTTGAGTAGCCCGATTAATTTCAATATAGATTCGTATACATATTCATCTTATATTTGTAAGAGTTTAACTTAATAATAGTAGCTTATGAATAAGACATTACATATTGTTACCTTAATTATTGCTGTATTATTGTTTCAAAGTACTATTGTTAATGCTGAAAATCCTGTTGAACCTGTTAAGAAACAACGACCTAAAATAGGTTTAGTATTTAGTGGTGGCGGTGCTAAAGGATTTGCTTACATTGGTATGCTTCGGGTTTTTCAAGAAGTAGGATTACATATTGATTATATTGGAGGCACCAGTATTGGAAGTATTATGGGAGGCCTTTATGCCATAGGTTATAGTCCTGATGAGATTGAAAAAATGATTAGGGCACAGGATTGGAATGCCCTTCTATTGGATGAGATCCCAAGAAAGTACATTGCTTATGAAGAAAAGGAATTCCTTGAGGGATCGATAATTTCATTGCCGTTTAAAAAACGGAAAATAGGGCTCAAGCAATCATTATACAAAGGTCAGCAAGTTAATTTATTGCTTAATAGGTTTTTTTCCCCCGCCTGGAATATTACGGATTTCAGCAAACTTCAAACACCTTTTTTTTGTATTGGCACAAACCTATTTAACGGTAATGCCGAAGTGCTAAAGACAGGTTACCTTCCGATGGCTGTGCGGTCAAGCATGTCGATTCCTGGGTATTTCTCACCTACATTTTATAATGGCTACTATCTGGTTGACGGGGGTATTGTGGATAATTATCCCGCTGCTCAAATACGCAAGGAAGGGGCACAATATATTATTGGGGGGGATGTGCAATCGGGACTTGCAGACAGCATTACCCAACTAAACACGATGACTGAGATTATTGGTCAAATAGTTTTTTTTCATGGAATTAAAGCAAATGAAGAGGCCGAAAAAATTATTGATTTGAATATTCACTATAAAGTGCCGGCAGGTATGATGGATTTTGCCAAATACGATACAATAATTGCCTATGGTGAAAAAGTTGCAAGGGATCACTATGCAGAATTAAAAGCCCTGGCCGATTCATTAAATGAGATCGAATTTAAACCATTAAAGAAATATAATACCCTACCCCTCGATTCATTGAATATTGCAGATGTAATATACAATGGTAACAATAAAATGTCATTGATTTATCTGAACAATTATTTTGGTCAGTTTAAAAATTCAAAGATTTCCATAGATGATCTGGAACATGTTATTACAAGGGTTTATGGAACAAAGTTTTTCGAATATGTATTTTATGAACTTAAACCAATTGGGAACGGTAAGGCGAATTTGATAATAAACCTGGAGGAATCACCCCCTGGCTATTTATCTGCTTCAATTCATTATGACATTGATTATCAAGGGAGCATTCGTATTGATGGAATTTTTAGAAATATATTGGGACACCGAAGCAAGCTTTTTACAGATTTAATATTGGGGCCTAACCCCCGATTTAGGGCACTTTACCTCCTTTCGAATGGAGCAAAACCAGGTTTTGGTGTTGAATTTGATATGTACGCCTTTAAATTTAATGATTATAAAAAGGACCTTAAAATAAATACACTTAACTTTTCAAATTATAAGGCTTCGGCCTTTATGGCATCTACTCTTAATAACTTGTATAGTTTAAGGGTTGGTTTTGAGTATGAATATTTTAAATTCAAACAAGAGATATTAATTGATTCAACATTAACACCATTTCAAAATTTTAACAGCTATGGAAATATATTTGTGAAATTCAGGGCTGATACTCGTAATAAAACATATTTTGCAACAACTGGTTTTAGAAGCGAATTTAAGGTGTTATATACTATGCCGTTGTCAAAGGGATGGTCAGAAGAATTATTTACCAACTCTTTTATTTTCTACCTTAAATACGACCATTATATTAACATAAAGCCAAAATTCACACTTCAACCCGGCTTATTTGTTGGTGGTACACTTAAACAGGATATTCCGCCTGCGCAACATTGGTTTGGGGTAGGGGGGTTAAATGAAATTAACTATGTTAGCAATTTTGTTCCATTTACAGGAGTTTATTTTATTCAAAAGTTGGGTTTTTACAGTGCCATTGCAAGGTTAAAATTACAATATAATGTTTATGAAAAATTGTACTTAACATTAAGGTCGGATGTAGGGGCAACCGAAAGCTTTGTGGAAGATGTGTTTGATCCAGCCAATACAATGGTTGGATATGGATTAACAGCATCTTATAATAGTTTTATTGGCCCTGTTGAGTTTTCTGTTATGGGTTCAAACCTTAACCCATCGGTGGCATTTTTTGTAAGTATTGGATTTAATTTTTAATAATTATTATAAAATAGTATATGTACAAAAGGATATTATTGAAATTAAGCGGAGAAGCCTTAATGGGTGGGCAAAGCTATGGTATTAATCCCATAACCCTTACTAGTTATTGTGAAGATATTAAAGAAGTGGTTGATAAAAATGTTCAGGTAGCAATTGTAATTGGAGGGGGTAATATTTACCGTGGGTTACAGGGTGCTACAAAAGGAATGGACAGAGTACAAGGAGACTATATGGGAATGCTGGCTACTGTAATTAATTCAATGGCATTGCAGGCTGAGCTTGAGAAGCAAGGCTTAAAAGTAAAACTGCTTTCAGGTATTTTTATCGATCCAATTGCTGAATCGGCAAGTGGTAGAAAAGCTAAACAATATCTTAATGATGGTTATGTTGTAATAATAGCAGGAGGTACTGGTAATCCATTTTTTACTACTGATTCTGCCTCAGCTTTACGTGCAGTGGAAATAAATGCTGAAGTCCTGCTTAAGGGTACTCGTGTTGATGGTGTTTATACAGCCGATCCTGAAAAAGATCCAAATGCAACAAAATTTGAATCAATTTCATTTGATGAGGCTTATGATAAGAACCTCAAAATAATGGATATGACTGCGTTTACTTTGTGTAAGGAAAACAAGATGCCAATTTTAGTTTTTGATATGAATACCAAAGGAAATCTGTTGAGAGCCATCGAGGGAGATAATATTGGGACTATAGTGAAGTAAAAAGATTTGGGGTTTTATTAAAAATTATGTGAATAAAAACATAATATTCTTAGAAGCTGTCTAAAATTAGTTCTTTGGAATTATTACAA
>JABMPH010000427.1 GCA_013203805.1 Bacteroidota bacterium
GCTTACGGGTTACAATAACCTCATTTAACAAAACAACTCCAAAATATCTTGTAATTGTTTCTTTAATTATTTCATTACTAATCTGACGTAAATCAGCAGAAGCATAGTCTATTTCTGCCTCAGCAAAACGCTTACCTGCTATTATTTTTCCTCCCAAAAAAATAGGCTGTAGAGCTGTAAAATTCAAACTGGGATATTGTTGTTGGTCAACTACTACATTGTAGGCGGGTAGCTTTCCCATGCCCACCATGATTTCATCATAAATTATTTGCTGAGATTCAGGAGTTAGCTCAAGTTGCTGGGCAATAAGCGCTCCATAATTACCAAACATTTCATCAATAGAGCCTTTAACCTGACTCATATTGATTTCAGGATTTTTGCTAAAATAGGTATAACCTCCCATCACATCAATTGATGGAAAAAAATTTCCAGTGGCAGCTTTACTTAAATACTGCTTTTGCGATACAACTTGTTTGTATTGCTGAATTTTAACATTATTGATTAATGCACTATCAACTGCAGCTTTCAAACTCAATTTAATGGTTTGCTGACCAACAATCGATTGTGAGTCACAAAAAAATAATACCACTGATAATGCTATCAAATAAGTTCTGAATATCCTCATATCAAACTGCTAACAATGTACTTGCTAAAAGGGTACGAAATTATTGAAAATGCATTAATATCCCGCTCCTCCTAGCAACTGCTTCTTGAAATAATCTTTATATATTGCAGACTATTTCACATTACGAAAATAATAATTAATATCTATATAAATGAAACCAACACTATTAATATTAGCTGCAGGAATTGGAAGCCGTTATGGCGGTGTAAAGCAAATGGATAAGATTGGCCCATCGGGCGAAAGCATTATTGATTATTCAGTATTTGATGCCATTAGAGCTGGTTTTGGAAAAGTTGTATTTGTGCTCAATCCAAAAATTGAGAGTGAATTTAAAGAAGTATATGAAGCCAGATTGGCTGGCAAAATTGAAACTGATTATGTATTACAGAAGGTTGATGCAGTGCCAACTGGAGTTAGTGTAAATAATAAAAGAGTAAAACCATGGGGAACTGGGCATGCTGTGTTAGTTGCTAAAAATGCAATAAAAGAACCTTTTGCAGTTATAAACGCCGACGATTTTTATGGAGACAATGCATTTAATTTGATAAGTGATTTTCTAACTGGATTGAAAACTGACTCATCTAAATATGCAATGGTGGGTTATAAACTTGCAAACACTTTATCAGAAAATGGTAGTGTATCGAGAGGTATATGTAAAACAGAAAAAGGTTTTCTTACGGATGTTGTTGAACGTACAAGCATTAAATATGATAATGATGATATCGTTTTCAATGAAAATGGCAAAAATGAAAAAATAGATGCTAACTCCATAGTTTCAATGAATTTCTGGGGATTTTCACCTCTCTACTTTAAACAGTTAGAACATGACTTCATTAATTTTATCAACAACAACTCGAATGAACTTAAAGCGGAGTTTTATATCCCCTCTGTAGTTAATGATCTGATTGACAAAAATAAAGCTTCAATAAAAATGCTCACAAGTAACGATCAGTGGTTTGGTGTAACCTATCAAGAAGATAAGGAAACTACCATAAAAAAAGTAGCTGAATTAGTTTCACAAGGAGTATATCCTGAAAATTTGTGGAAATAGAATTTCTAAGCTAAACTGGATCCCGATCTTTTTAAAGATACAATAACAGATTTCCATAATCCACAGCGACGTACTAGTGATTTTGATAAAGTTATTAAGAGTGCCGATAGTAAGAGACTGATTATGGCAAAACCTGATATACAATTTGCCATTGAAAATCGTAGTATTGCCGTCCAAATAACTACGTTATTAAACAGTAATACTCTCCCTGTTCGTATTACTCATAACGATACCAAATTGGATAATATACTTTTCGATTTAAAAAATGATTGCACTTATATTATCAACCTCGATACCGTTATGAAAGGAAGCATTCTATTTGATTTTGGAGATATGGTTAGGTCAATTACCAGTTTGGCATAGGAGGATGAAAAGAATCTATCGAATGTAACATTCAGCCTTCCTTATTTTGAAGCATTGTGTAAAGGATACCTTGGTGAGATTAAAAATATCATAAATCCGGTTGAATCAGAATTTCTAATAACTGGAATACTATGCATTATTTATATTCAAGGTATTAGGTTTTTAACCGATTACTTAGTCGGCAACATTTATTATAGCATCGATTATGATACACATAACCTAGATAGAAGTAGAACACAATTCAAGTTATTGGATGAGATACTTAAGAAAAAAAATGAAACCGATGAAATAATAAAATCTGTTTTATTATAAAACGAAAAGCTGCTAATTAAAAACTAGCAGCTTTTCGTTTTGCAATATAGCAAAGTTTAATTTAACAGGATATTAATCGACCCCAAGCTATGTGTACTATATACCCTTAATGCTGCTGCATAACTCATTACAAACTTAATAGTTAAATTTGATGGTGCGCGCAGCGTGGGATCTTTAGATTTAGCTTTGAGGGAATCCTGATGTTTTTGAGGAGTAAATTTAATCATACGCAAGTATTTAATTAAACTAATTAATAAATAACAAACGGTAGAATATCAAATTTATTATTAGGAGAAAGACCTCACCAAAATAAACTAATTGCTTATTTAGTGTAAATACCTGTTTACAAAACAGATAATCAATTATAACACATTCGGGAAATTACATATTTATTAGGCTGTAAGCACAACCCTCTTCTCTTCAATAATTTTACGCATATTTATAATAGCATATCGCATACGACCTAAAGCTGTATTTATACTAACATCGGTTTGCTCGGCAATATCTTTGAAGCTTAATCCCGAATAACATCTAAGATAAAGTACTTCTCTTTGTTCCTCAGGAAGATAATTCAGTAATTTTTTAACGTCGGAGTGAATTTGATCAGTAACAAGCTTTTCTTCTATTGAAGGGTCTGTAAACCTTATTGTATCAAAAACATCGAAATCATTATAGGAATTTTCAATAGTTGGCACTTTTTTCGCCTTCCTAAAATGATCAATAACAAGGTTATGTGCAATTCTCATTACCCATTGAATAAACTTACCCTCATCATTATAGCTTCCGCGTTTGAGCGTGTTAATCACTTTAACATATGTATCTTGAAAAATATCATCAGCCAATGCCTTATCTTTCACCAACAAAAAGATGTACGAATACAACCTATTTTGGTGTCGTTTAATAAGTGTTTGAAGGCTGGAGTGATTACCGTTAATGAAACTTTTAATAAGTTCTCTTTCACTAATAGTTGCTTTACCCATTTTACCTATTTTATGTTAATTTCACAAAAAAATGGTAAATTTTTATTCGATAATCTTCTCCTATTGGTTAGTTAAACAATATGCAAATATAACGATTATATTAGTAAAAGCAAATAAAGTTATAGTTTTGCACACGAATTTTCTCAAAGAAATGCATATTAGCTAAATGAACAAAAACAATATCGATTATATAAACATCATAAAGTCAAGGGTTAATAACTTAAAGAATCTAAGCGTATCAATCCCTAAAAAAAAGTTAGTTGTGATAACCGGATTATCAGGGTCGGGGAAATCATCACTAGCATTCGATACATTATATGCTGAAGGACAAAGGAGATATGTTGAAAGTCTAAGTTCATACGCACGACAATTCCTTGGCCGAATGGATAAACCAGAAGTTGATGCTATCAACGGTATATCTCCTGCCATTGCAATTGAGCAAAAGGTAAAAAGCCGAAATCCACGTTCTACAGTGGGTACTTCTGCTGAAGTTTATGAATATATTAAGCTACTATTTGCACGAATTGGCAATACATATTCCCCTATTTCAAATAAGCTGGTAAAAAGACACACCATCACTGATGTAGTTAATAACATAATGGCTTTACCTGAAGATACAAATGTTATAATTTACTCTCCCTTATATATTGCACCTGATCGGAAACTCGATCAACATCTGCAAGTACTACTCCAACAAGGATTTAACAGGGTTCTTAAAAATGGTAAAATAAGCAGAATTGAAGATATTATTGAAAATGCTACCAACGAAACCGTTTCAAACAATTGTTTTTTAGTTATTGACAGGGTAAAGGTTGATAATAATGATGAAGATATTAAGTCACGAATTGCAGATTCGGCTCAAATTGCTTTCTATGAAGGAAAAGGCACTTGTATTATCTCATATAATCTTGACAAAGATGTAGAAGTTAGTTTCTCAAACAAGTTTGAACTCGATGGAATTAAGTTTGAAGAACCAACGGTAAATATGTTTGCATTTAATAATCCATTGGGAGCATGTAAACGTTGTGAGGGATTTGGAAGTATTATTGGGATTGATCCCGATCTTGTAATACCCAACCCAACATTATCAGTTTATGACGAAACAATCGCATGTTGGAAAGGTGAAAAAATGAGTGAATGGAAAAATCAACTTATTAACAATGCGTATAAATTTGATTTCCCAATCCATCGTCCATATTTTCAACTTACTGAAGAAGAGAAAGAGCTATTATGGACTGGTAATGAGTATTTTGAGGGTATTAATACTTTCTTTCAATCGGTTGAAGAACAAACATATAAAATACAATACAGGGTAATGCTTTCAAGATACAGAGGCAAAACCTACTGTCCGGATTGCAAGGGAACCCGATTACGAAAAGATACAAACTATATTAAAGTAGGTGGTAAGAGTGTGAGTGAAATAGTACAGATGCAACTCAACGAAGCCTATGAATTCTTTAACAATATCAAGCTAGATAGTTATGACGCTGCAATAGCAAACAGACTTCTTATTGAAATTACCACGCGGCTTAAATTTTTAGTTGATGTTGGCCTTGAATATCTAACAATGAACCGTCTTTCTTCATCTTTATCTGGAGGAGAATCACAACGAATAAACCTTGCCACTTCGTTGGGAAGTAGCTTGGTTGGGTCGATGTATATACTCGATGAACCCAGTATCGGACTTCATCCACGAGATACCGACAGATTAATTGGAATACTTTATCGACTGCGTGATATTGGCAATTCAGTTATTGTTGTTGAGCATGATGAAGAAATAATAAAAGCATCTGATCAAATTATTGATATCGGGCTCAACGCCGGAGAACATGGTGGAGAATTAGTTTATCAGGGTACATATAACGAGCTTAAGGATAATGACGAGAGTTATACTGCCTTGTATTTAACTGGAAGAAAAAATATTGAACTTCCAGAGCGAAGACGAAGTTGGAAAAACTATCTGGAAATTGTGGGAGCATCACAAAATAACCTCAAAAATATAAGTGTTAAAATTCCACTAAATTCATTATTAGTAATCACTGGTGTTAGTGGATCGGGTAAATCAACTCTCATAAAGGACGTGCTATTTCCTGCCATAAAAAGACAGTTGGATGGATTTAATGGAAAATCAGGCAAACATGGGTATCTAACCGGTGAACTTAATGGCATTTCTGCAGTTGAATATGTTGATCAAAATCCAATCGGACGATCATCCAGATCAAACCCCGCGACATATCTTAAAGCTTTTGATGATATAAGATCCTTATTTGCATCACAAAAACTAGCAAAGCTACGTAATTACAAACCAGGGTTTTTCTCATTTAATGTGCCTGGCGGCAGATGTGATCAATGTGAGGGTGAAGGTGTAATTAAAGTAGAAATGCAATTTATGGCTGATATTTATTTAAAATGTGATTCGTGTAACGGGCATCGTTTTAAAGATGAAGTATTGGACATTAAATATGAAGATAAGAATATAAGCGATATACTTAATATGACTGTTGATCAGTCCATTGAATTTTTTGGAAAATCGCCTAAACCAACTAGTATTTGCAAAAAAATTGTCGAAAAAATTTCTCCTCTTTCTCATGTAGGACTTGGGTATCTGCACATGGGTCAACCATCAAATACTCTCAGTGGTGGCGAGGCTCAACGTGTTAAACTTGCCTATTTCCTTTCAAAAGGCAGCTCTGACTCCCCCACTCTATTTGTTTTCGACGAACCCACCACAGGTCTGCATGTTCATGATATTGAAAAACTTTTAATATCCCTAAACTCATTAATTGAGATTGGACATTCAATTATCGTTATTGAACACAATACAGAAGTAATAAAATGTGCCGACTGGATAATCGATTTAGGGCCTGACGGAGGAGACGGTGGAGGCGAATTAATATTTGAAGGAATACCCGAGGACATTGTTAATTGTAGCAGATCATATACCGGCAAATACCTGAAAGACAAAGTAATTCGCAAATAAATATCAATAATTTTTATCAGATATTTTAAATATACGATAATGCTATTAGGTTTTTCTCAATTCCTCTTTTGAATAAGATTAACTTAACAAATAGATAGACCTATACTTCAATTTTATAATAACAAAATGATATTTTTGCAATCTATAAAACTTATAACAAAAAAACTTACAAAATGAAACTAACTAAACTTACTTCACTATTAATAATTACGCTTTTCCTTTCATCCTGTATGGGGGGAGAACATTCACATGACGGTGCCACACATAAAAATCATGCAAATTCTGAGCCTGACACAACCGTTCATTATGCACAGGAAAAACATCTGGCTAACGTTAAACAACTAACCGCTGGAGGAGATAACGCTGAAGCATATTTTAGTTTTAACGATTCAATGATTGTTTTCCAGGCAAAGGTTCCTGCATGGGGAAGTCCTTGCGATCAGATATACTATTTTCCATTTGCTGATGGTGATATGAAAACTAAAATGCCCAAGTTACTAAGCAATGGACTTGGAAGAACAACATGTTCTTATTTTATGCCGGGTGACACCACAGTACTTTATGGCTCTACTCGCTCAGGTGGTGACAATTGTCCTCCCGATCCATTAAGACGTGAGGATGGAAAATACGTTTGGCCAATTTATCCTGATTTTGATATTTATATTGCCGATTTGCAAGGGAATCTTATTGACACCTTGGTAAGCGGCCCGGGTTATGATGCAGAAGCAACAGTATCACCCAATGGTGATAAAATTGTTTTTACATCCGATCGATCTGGTGATTTAGAATTATACACCTGTGATATTGACGGAAGCAATCAGCAGCAAATTACTCATGAATTGGGATATGATGGTGGTGCCTTTTTCTCACCTGATGGCAACAAACTAATTTTCAGATCATCACGTCCAAAAACCGACAAAGAAATTAAGGAATATAAGGACCTGTTAGCAGACGGTTTAGTTAAGCCAACCAATATGGAATTATATACTTGCAATGTGGATGGCAGTGACCTATATCAAATAACCCGTTTAGGCAAGGCAAACTGGGCACCATTTTTCCATCCTTCCGGTAAAAAAATTATCTTTAGCTCAAACCATGCCAGTGAACGTGGTTATGAGTTTAATCTTTACATGATTAATCTGGATGGTTCCGGTCTTGAACGAATTACTTATGATGGGATATTTGATGCCTTTCCAATGTTTTCATATGATGGAAAAAAACTTATTTTCTCATCCAATAGAAATAACGGCGGGACTAACAACACAAACCTGTTTATTGCTGACTGGGTGGAATAATAAAAATGTTATAGGGTTGTCAGGTTATACAGTTAAAACAACAACCCAACAACAATGACAACAATGACAACATTATCAAACAATCGCCAGTTAGTTTTCGACACACTTCATCGTCTTGAGATAAAATTCGAAATATTCGAACACCCTGCCCTTGATACAATTGAGATAGCTTTACATCACTGGAAGGATATTGATGCTGTTCATTGCAAGAATTTATTTTTTAGAAATCATAAAGGGAAGAAACATTATCTTGTTATAATAAAAGATACTACTCCTTTTAGCATACATAGTTTGGAGAAAAAACTTAAACAGGGTAAGCTTACCTTTGCTTCAGAAAAGAGGCTATTAAAATATCTGGGAGCTCGACCCGGATCGGTTTCACCATTTGGGCTAGTAAACGATGAAGAACAACATGTTCATCTATTCATGGATGAGCAACTTCAGCATGCTGAAAATATAAGTTTCCATCCAAACGACAATACAGCGAGCCTCGTACTAAAGTATTCTGATTTCATCAGATATATTGAATCTATGGGAAATACTTATGAATTTATCGATCCATCGCCCAAAAACGATTAATTTTGTATTATGCAAAAAATAGATATAAACATAAAATCAGAGATTGGAAAACTAGATGGTGTAATTGTCCATCTACCAGGACCCGAGGTTGAAAACATGACCCCGGAGAATGCCCAAAGAGCTCTGTATAGTGATATTCTAAACCTTTCCGTAGCACTACCTGAATACAATAATTTTATTGGGGTACTTAAGAAATACACCAATGTGTTTGAAGTAAGCGATTTGCTTTTTGATGTTATTCAAGATAATGAATACAAAAATGAATTACTACAGCAAATATGTTCGAATGAGCAAAATCACGATGAAGATGTTTGTGGATTTATTGAAACCATAAATAACAAAGAGCTTGCAGAACAGCTTATTCAGGGTATTGAAATGCAAAAAGATAATCTTACCAGATTTTTGGATAACGAAAGGTATTGTTTGCATCCTTTACCAAATTTTTTCTTTACCCGCGATGCAAGTTTTTCGGTTGGAAATGAAGTTATGATTAGCAAGATGGCCAATAGGGTGCGAGATAGAGAAACTCTGATTATGGAAACTATCTTCAAGCATCACCCAATGTTTAAAGCCAAAACTATAAATCCGGTACTCGCATACGATAAAACAGGAAAAGGAACAATTGAAGGAGGTGATGTTATTATTGCCCGTGAAGATGTAGTACTAATTGGAACAGGTGACAGAACCACAACACAGGGTATTGATTCGGTAATTGAACATCTTAAAACAAAAGAAGGCACCTACCATTTAATCGTTCAGGAGTTACCTTTTAAACCTGAATCATTTATCCATCTCGATATGCTATTTACATTTCTTGACAAGGATAAGTGTATGATATTTGAACCATTAATTATTAGTGCGACTAAATATCTTACAATACATATAACTATTGATAATCATAAAGTTAT
Source organism: Bacteroidota bacterium (assembly GCA_013203805.1). Lineage (GTDB taxonomy): Bacteria > Bacteroidota > Bacteroidia > Bacteroidales > F082. The sequence goes on from JABMPH010000427.1 coordinate 9,094, forward strand.
AAGCATTAAAGAAGAAAAAAATATACTTGTTGCGTTACGTGCATTGGGAATGGATTTAGAACCTGTTTTTTGTGGTGGTTATAGTGATGTAACTATTATGGAGAGGGAACAATGGCAAAGTGGTGCAAACTTTTTCACTCTTGAACCGGGGAAAGTTATTGGTTATGGAAGAAATACAAATACCATCGAAGCTCTTAGTAGTCATGGTTTTGACATTGTAAGTGCAAGTGATATTGTTAGTGGAAATGAAAATATTGATGATCATGATAAATTGGTTATTACCATTGTTGGAAATGAGCTTTCCAGAGGTGGTGGCGGGGCCAGATGTATGACAATGCCTGTATCACGTCAAAAAGTATCATGGTAGACAACTCAGTAAAACAGTGGCAACATCCCTAAACAAATAACCTCTTTGAACACACAAACAATAAGGACATATTACAAATCAAATCCTTTGGGATTAATTATGCTGGTTGGTATCTTTTTCAGATTATTAGCGGCAGTTTTTTCAAAGGGTTATGGATGGCACGATGATCAGTTTCTAATTATCGAAATTGCCCAGTCGTGGGTTGATGGAATTGATTATTACTCATGGCTTCCATTTGCAGATGGTTCTAATCCTCCCGAGGGTTTTAGTTTTTTCTATGTCGGGTTACATTATTTACTTTTTAGTTTTTTTGAGTTTATAGGCATATTAGATCCGCAATTTAAGATGCTACTAGTAAGACTATTACATGCTTTTTGGTCGATGCTAATAATTTATTATGGTTATAAAATCACTCTTCATCTAAGCAATATAAGCAGTGCAAATATTGTAGGTTGGATGTTGTCAGTTTTTTGGATATTCCCAATGATAAGTGTACGTAATCTTACTGAATATGTATGTATTCCATTAATCTTATATGGACTTTGGATTATTCTAAAATCCAATAAAGACACAAAATTTCTACTTTGGTTTTGGGCTGGAGTTGTACTAGGAATGGCGTTTAATATTCGATTTCAAACGGCACTAATAATTGGTTCCATAGGACTTGTTATGCTTATTCAAAATAAGTGGAAAGGTGCACTAATAGTTGCTCTTGGAGGTATTACTTCAATAGTTATAATACAGGGAGGCATCGATTACCTTGTTTGGGGAAAACCTTTGGTTCAATTATTTGAATATGTGAACTACAATATGCATAATGCTGCAAAGTATATAGTAAGTCCTTGGTATACATACATACTCTTCCTCGCCGGTATTCTTATTCCACCCATAAGCATATTTATTATTATTGGATTTTTTAAGCAATGGCGAAAACTCTTAATTATCTTTTTACCAATATTGATTTTTCTCATCTTTCACTCATACTATCCCAATAAGCAGGAACGTTTTGTTGTTACCATAATCCCAATGCTAATAATAATTGGCATTATTGGATGGCAGCAGTTTAAAGAGGTATATATTAAAAATAAGGTTGTACTTAAATTTATAAGGGGTTCATGGATATTTTTTTGGGTAATAAATTTTATTGTGTTAATCCCAATTACTTTAATGTATTCAAAACAGGCCAGGGTCGAGAGCATGACATATATGGCTAAATATGACGACATAAATAATTTTCTCATCGAAGATATAAACCAAACAGTACTGCGATTTCCACCACAGTTCTATCTCGAAAATTGGTATGACTATCAAACACTTATGAAGGATGATAGCATTGAAAACTTTATTGCTGCTCATTCGATGGAACCAGTTTCGGAGCAACCCGGATTTATACTTTTTTACCAACCTGATAATATTGAACAACGAGTTAGTATCATGAAAACCATTTACCCCGAAATTGAATTTGAAACTATAATTGAACCCGGATTTATGGATAGGGTAATGTATTGGTTAAACCCAATTAATGATAATCAAAATATTTTCATATATCGCAATAAAAAAGTTCTCCCAAACAAAATTGAGTAGCTGTTTTGGTTGTCATAACTTTATTTCAATAATACTTGAATAATAATCCGTGATAATAATCCAGCTTTTTTCAATCAGTCTGATTATATTTGCATAATTACTGTTTTAATAAACACTTTCTTCCATAAAAGGTATTATGAAAATAATTAAGAAATCACTCTTCCTAATATTGTCAATACTTACCATACTTATTCTTGGAGGACTGATTTACATCAACATAAACCTCCCAAACCTACCTCCATTAACAAACAAAATTATCGACAACGCATTAAAGAAAAATGCAATTAAACTAAGAGGTGAGCAGGGATATGCCAAAAATGACGACACTAAAATTTGGTACGAATCAATTAGTCCCGAAGATAGTATTAAAGGAAATATTATCTTAATTATGGGAATAGCCAATGATGCACTGGCTTGGCCCGACTATTTCATAAACTCGCTTGTTGATGGTGGATACCGTGTTATACGATTTGATAATAGAGGCACAGGCATGTCCGACTGGATGGATGATTGGTCGGCAAACAATTCATATTCGCTCGAGAATATGGCCGATGATGCAATTGCAATCCTAGATACACTTCAAATACCTAAAGCACACGTAATTGGGGCATCTTTGGGTGGAATGATTGCTCAAACAATGTGTATAAATTATCCTGAAAGAGTGATTACTTTGGTTTCAATTATGTCAACTGGCAATATTATGGATCCAAACCTCCCATCAATAAACTCAACAACTATTAAGAATCTTATGCTTGCGCAGATTAAATATGGAATTTTCGATAGCGAATCAAATCAAATTAAACTTCACATAACATCGAGAATGTTGTTAATGGGTGATGATAAATATGAACTAGATCTTGAAAATATTGCAAATTCGGTATTGTATAATTTAAGACAAAGAGAAGGGTTTAATTCTGATGCTTCCAAGCAACACATAGCCGCAACCATGAAATCAGGCTCAAGATATGAGGAACTGGCAAAATTAGAAACTCCAACTTTAGTTATTCATGGAAAATCCGATCCATTGATAGATTTCAAACATGGATTAAAGACATATGAGGTGATTCCCAACGCTGATAGTCTGTGGATTAAAGGGATGGGACATGATATTCCCCCAAAATTCTCAAGCATAGTTGTTATTGGAATTATCGATCATATAAAAAGCAATACTGTTACAAATGAATAAGGAAAACGCCAAAATAAAAATTGACGAACTGGTTGATATTCTGCAAAAGCATAACTACAATTATTACGTACTATCAAACCCTGCAATAAGCGATTACGATTTCGATTTATTATTAAAAGAACTTGAAAAGTTTGAGGATGAATTTCCCGAACTGGTTCGTCCCGATTCACCCACACTAAGAGTAGGTGGTGAACCTACGAAAAACTTTAAAACAGTTGCGCACAAATATTCCATGCTGTCTCTGTCAAATACTTATTCTGAAGAAGAGATAAGTGATTTTGATGCAAGAGTTAGAAAGGTTATCGGTGACGATGTTGAATACGTTTGTGAGCTAAAATATGATGGGCTATCCATAGGGTTAACTTACGTTGATGGTATTTTGGTTCAAGCTGTTACACGTGGCGATGGTGTACATGGTGATGATGTTACAAATAATGTGAGAACAATAAAAAGTATCCCTTTAAAACTTCATGGCAAACCTCCAAATGAGATTGAAATAAGAGGTGAGGTATTTTTTCCTTTGGATGGTTTTAAAAAAATGAATGCTATGCGTGAAGGTATTGGTGAGCAGGTATTTGCTAATCCTCGAAATGCCGCATCCGGTTCACTTAAAATGCAAGATCCAAATGAAGTAGCCCAACGTCCTCTCGATTGTTATCTGTATTATATTCCAGGAAATCAACTGGACATACCAACTCATTACGACAGTTTGCTTTTGGCCGCAAAAATGGGTTTCAAGATATCAAAAAACATTGCAGTTTGTCGCAACTTAAATGGAATATTTGAATTCATAGCCGATTGGTCAAAAGGACGTAAACATCTTAATTATGAAATTGACGGAATTGTTATTAAGGTAAACAGCATTTCACAACAAAAACAATTAGGGTTCACCGCAAAAAATCCACGCTGGGCTATAGCTTACAAATTTAAAGCGGAAAGAGTAGAAACAGTTCTTATGTCCATCGACTATCAGGTTGGTAGAACAGGAGCAGTAACACCGGTAGCAAATTTACGACCTGTACAACTTGCCGGTACTGTAGTAAAACGTGCCAGTTTGCACAACTCAGATATTATTAGTAATTTGGATGTAAGAGTTGGCGATCATGTTTTTGTTGAAAAAGGTGGCGAGATAATCCCCAAGATAATTTCCGTAAATACAAATAAGCGTTTGCACGAATCAACACCTGTAGAATTTATTACTCATTGTCCAGAATGTAGCACTCCTCTCATCAAAAACGAAGATGAAGCTGCACATTATTGCCCCAATGAAGATTTTTGCCCTCCACAGATAAAAGGGAAACTTGAGCATTTCATTTCTCGTAAAGCGATGAATATTGATAGCCTTGGAGAAGGTAAAATTGAGATGCTATTCGACTACAAACTGGTATTAAATGTTGCTGATTTCTACGATTTGAAACCGGAAATAATAATTGGTTTGGAAAAAATTATCCCCGGAAAAGATGGTAAAAAAGATAGTAGATTAAGTTTCCAGGAGAAAACAATAACCAACATAATTTCGGGAATTGAAAATTCTAAGGTTATTCCTTTTGAACGGGTACTCTTTGCTATTGGGATAAGGTACGTTGGTGAAACTGTTGCCAAAAAGCTCGCTGCACATTTCAGGAACATTGAGGCTTTGGGGTTGGCTTCATTTGATGAGCTTAACGAAGTGGATGAAATAGGTGTTAGGATAGCTGAATCTGTTATAAATTGGTTTGAAAAACCCGAACACAAATCTATTATACAGAGGTTGGCCGATGCCGGGCTAAATATGGAGATGGATGAAAATTCCAGTGCAACCTCCAACATACTCAACGGCAGCTCATTTGTGGTAAGTGGGGTTTTTGAAAAACACTCACGTGACGAGATAAAGACATTAATTGAGCAAAATGGTGGTAAAAATACCAGCTCCATATCAGCTAAAACAAGTTATTTGATTGCTGGAAGCAATATGGGACCTACAAAGAGATCAAAGGCTGAAAAACTTGGCGTGCCAATTATTTCTGAAGATGATTTTGTATTGATGATTGGGAGTTGATTTGCCAATTTAGGGATTATCAACCTTGTAGGTCAAAACGAATAAGAAACAGCACCAGAAAAATTTAATACACCAACATGTGCTGATTGTGTTATCACCTTACTATTTCGCTTATACTCGAAGTCAAAAGTTGAGCCCATATAAGAAGCGTTAAAGTGCACATTGAAGTTTTCATTTATAATCATTTTGACACCTCCGGAAAATAGAAAAGCCACAACCATCTGGTTATTATGGGTTTCGTAGTAGTTAACAGTTGAAAAAGCAGTTGTTGTTTTTATATGTGCAGTTGGTTTGTACAGATTACGTAAACCACCCATCATCTTAAATGTTAGCGAAAAATAATCATTAACTGGAAGATCAAATAAAAAGCCACCAAGCCCTGCAATATCCCTAAATGCCTCAGCATTAGCGCTTACCGAAGTAAAAGCAGGACTTTGTTCCATATATGCATTAGCTAATCTTGATTCATCAATGGGATTGACGTTATAATTAAGCATAAAACCAACACCATAGTTCCAATTATAAAAATATGATGCTTCTGCTGCAATGTTTGTTCCCACTTTAACATTACTACTTAGGTTTATTCCGTTACCAAGACCAAAATCATATGCTGGAACGGCTACGCCAATTGATAACTTTGTCACACCTTTTCGATACCTATACCCCTGAGTATAACTTATCTGCGACAGAAAGGCAATGAATATGAATATTAAAAAGAGTCGTCTCAATTGAAAATACGATTAAACAGCAATTTACAAAAAAAATAATTACTCTTAAAAAAAATTAAAAATTAAACGCATGTAAAAGCTTTTCCATAGCTACAATAACAATTGAACTGGGTGCGGCCAGATTTATCCGCTGAAATCCTTCACCACCATCACCAAATATAGGTCCTGCGCTTAACCCTAACCCCGCTTTATTAATTAGAATTTCTTTTATTTTTTCATCGTCACAACCAGTTCCACGGAAATCAAGCCAAGCCATGTATGTAGCTTCTGCAGGTATTAGCTTTATAGCGCCATCCGTAATATTCAGAGCATCTTCAACAATTTTAAAATTCGCGCTTACATATTGCATTAGCAAATCAACCCAGCTATCACCATAAGTATAACCGGACTGAGATGCTACCGCACCAAAAAGATTACCCATTGATAAGTGAAGATTGTTTACGACCTTTTCAAACTTACGGCGCAAAATTTCGTTAGAAATTATTACAGATGACGTTGCAAGTCCTGCAATATTAAAGGTTTTACTAGGTGCTACACAGGTAATGGTTATATCTGAAATATCTTCTGATAATGATGCCATGGGAATGTGTTTAAAGCCAGGCAGTATTAAATCGTTATGAATTTCATCAGATATTATTATTACATTATTTCGAACACAAATTTCGCCAAGTCTAGTAAGTTCATCTTTTGTCCAAACTCTTCCTACAGGATTGTGAGGACTCGACAGAAAAAACATGGATGCTTCCTTCGCCTTATCTTCAAAGTCATCAAAATCAATGTAGTATTTACCATTGGATAATAATAGCTTATTATTTAATAGAACTCTATCATGGTCGGTTACTGCTGTAAAGAATGGGAAATATACAGGAGGCTGTACTATAATTTTATCACCGGGAATTGTGTATGCCAATGTAGAGAAATTAAGCGCAGGCACAATTCCGGGGCTGTAAACAATCCACTCAGCTACTATATCCCAGTTATGCCGGCGATATATCCAATTAATTATTGACTTGTAATAGGAATCTTCACGAAATGAGTATCCATAAATGGGATGCTTAGCTCTTTCCTTTACTGCATCTCTGATAAAATCAGGAGTCTCAAAATCCATATCGGCAACCCACATAGGGAGAACATCATCTTTCCCGAAGAATTTGCTACGCAAATCATATTTAATATTTGCAGTAGCATGTCTATCTATAATTTTATCAAAATCATACATAATAATAACAGGGATTTAGTAAATAATACAACCTGGGAAACTGCCTTTAAGGTAAAATATAGCAGATATTATTCTCTATTGAGTTAGCATTACCGGCATTATTAGCATTAAGATATCTTCCGGATCGTCACCATCACGCTCTGAGATAATAATACCGGCTCGATTAGGTGCTGACAATTCAATAATTATACGATCAGGTTCAAGAGTATTAAGCATTTCCTGCATAAATCGGGAGTTGAACCCAATTTCGATATCATCACCTTCATAGCTACAAGTGAGTCGTTCCTTAGCCTCGCTTGAATAATCTAAATCTTCCGCAGTTAGTAATAATTCCTTTCCTGAGATTTTAAATCTCACCTGATGTGTTGACTTACTTCCAAAAATTGATACACGACGAATTGCATTAAGTAAGCTCTTTCGGTCGATTGATAAACTATATGGGTTTTGTGTTGGGATAACAGCTTCATAGTTTGGATATTTGCCATCTATTAATCTACATATCAGAACAATATCATCAAACTCCAGCTTAATATTTGTATCGTTTATTTCAAGTTTAACAATAACCTCCTCATCTTCAGGCATTACATTTTTAAGATGATTAAGTGGTTTTTTAGGAAGTATTATTGAAATTGGAGACTCAGAACTAAAGTCATTTCTTCTATACCTAACTAGTTTATGGGCATCAGTAGCTACAAATGTTATACTATCAGAAGCAATTTCGAACAATACACCTGACATAACCGGACGAAGCTCATCATTACCGGTAGCAAATAGTGTTTTATTGAAAGCATTTACAAGTAATGCTGCGTTTAGTTCGAGAGAAGAAGTATTTTCCATAACAGGAACTTGGGGAAATTCATCACTTTGATGCCCAATCAGTTTATATTTCCCTTCGCCTGCAAAAATTTCAATACTGGTATTTGCAACAGAAATAGTAACTGGTAATTCGGGTAACGTCTTCATAATATCCAGCAACATTTTTGCAGGAATTGCAATAACTCCAGGGCCATCAGCCATATCGGTTGTTAATGTAACCGATATTGTTGTTTCTAAATCAGAAGCCGTTATACGTAACTTATCTTCACTAAGTTCAAATAAGAAGTCTTCAAGTATAGGTAGTGTATTATTAGTACCTAAAACTCCACTTACTTTTTGTAATCCTCGTAGTAGTGTTGTACTTGATATGATAAATTTCATCGGTAGAAAATGTTAATTATTCTTAGAATCAAATATTCAATTTATTAAAAACAAAATTACAAAATGAACTATTAAGAAACATTGAGGCATTTTGTATTTGTCAGTAAAATTATGAAAAAAATCAATATCGACAACCTGTCGTTGAACAACAGTTTTGCACAAAATATTTATACAAAGCGCTATACGTTATACGTTAATTGTTATAAGTTATTTGCTATTACTCATTGCCAAGCTATTACAATTATTGATTTTAAGATCAACATCTTATAACATATAACTCCATACAAATTTCTATTTAAAGATAACTCTATTTACGTTCAATGTTCTCCATTTTCCTAACAAAATCAATGCTTTTTCTGCGTGTAGATGTTACGAACTCGTAATAATCTGTGTCGCTTTCGGGATTAAGAATTCTTTTTTCGGGCTTGATTAGTTCAATTCGTTCGTTGAAAGCATTATCAGATGATAGCACTTGCATTATACCATTCTTATAATTTAGATAATACCAAGTAGACGCTGTTGGTTGAAGATATATTGAAATGGAACTACCAGTATTCCCCTTTTCAATTTGCACCCAACCATCAATATATTTATTAACAACATTTCCACCAAGATATCCAATCCCTATTTTTCCTTTTGAGATAAATGACCTTGTATATATATCCCAATACAATCTTAGGTCATTGAAAATTATTTTATGACTGAGCTGTTCAGGCATTTTTTTCATCTGACCATATAAAGCAATGTCTGTAATATGTCGTTCGGCAACATCGTAAGTTAGGTTTTTACGTAAAAACATCGGAAATAACCCTTCTGCCAAACTTCCTCCATCGTTGTTTGTTAACCTCAGACTATCACTTATCATATCCAAAGCTTTTTCATCAAAATAAAAATCAAGTAATAATGCTGTGTTAATATATGTTGAATCATTAATAATCAAGTGTTCAAAGGTTCCCGATGATTTCACAGTCATCATATTAATATCCAATCCTAAATTGAAGTTACCATCTCCCTTAAGTACGCATCTTGTATTATCAAGTGTAACAAAATTATTTTGAAAGTTATTACTAGAAAACCTTTGTGAAGTTCCTACAGAAAACGCCCCGTTAACCGTATCGAATATCATTTGGCCAGTGGCATTAACTAATAATATATCCGAGGCATTTTTGACTGGTTCAAGAATCATTGGATAGTATCTTCGGTATTGGTCAGAGTATGCAAGTCCAAAATACGCAGGTCGACCGTCGGCGGTGTGTGAGTTGGTTGTAACATCAAAATAAATATGCTTATTATCCAGTATCTGATTAAAGGCAACCCAATTATCAACATTGGCTACACATTTCTCATTTAATTTGTATCCGCCATTAAATCTTAGTTTCTTTCTTGTAGCCAACATACTAACCTCACCCCTAAAGAAATATTCGGGGCTAAGGAAGAAAATCTCCTCTTCAGGTATCTGACCAAATCCTGTTGTTACTCCTTCGGTATTTGGGGATATGCTGCTCAAATATATTGGTTGTTTCATATTATTTCTATCTGAATAATCAATCCAGCCTACTGCCGTATAATGATTTTTATTAAAAATATTTACTTCAGCATCATAAATACTATGGTAAGCCTCCACCGTATCTACAATTAAAAGTGCATTATTAAGAGTTTGAAGTTTTGCTCCTCTAAGAATTTTAACTGTTTCGTTACTGGGGAAAATCGCAGCGTCGGCTACCTTAACAAATTTAACCTTCTCTACATCAATTGTATAATCATTCAAGTTATAGGTAGCATTACCGGCAAAAAATCTTAGAGAATCTTTTTTGTCAACTATCGATATAAACTCAGGACCGCTTAGATTGTAATCGATAAGTTCGAGCATATTCAATGTATCTAATCCCACATAATCATCCTTAAGGTTACTGCTTAACAGTAATTTATCTTCATTCATAATCCATTCTACTTCGTCAAGAGTCGAAATATATCGGTTGAATGGGAATTCAATAAATGAATTATCATGAATATTAGTAAACCATCCCAATTGCTGTTCAAAATCAATCTTGGCAAAATAATCTCGTACATCTAATATTAATGAGTCATTTTCACTATTCTTTAAAAAGAAATCAGCTGTATCAGCAGTTAGCTCGCTATATTTAAATGTGATTGTATTTGAAACTATTTCCGACTGATCGAAAATGAATGATCCATCGCCTTGCATAAAATCAGGGTTTAACGACAAAGTGCCTTCTAGCCAAGAGTTTTCATAAACAATAAATGGCGAACTGCTATTTACTGTCATAATATTTGTATCGATAGCCCATTGTATGCTTACAGTATCACCTTGGGCAGATGGAAAGTCATACTTATCAGGACTTTTTTCAACACGAAAGTCGTTACTAATTCCAATTAAAGAATCGGGATAAAAGGTGAAATCGGTGGATGATGAATGCGAAGTTAAATAGTCAAGATTACCATCGCCTTTGAACCCATTATTACTCAATGATATAGTGGAATTAAAACTACCCAACCCACCATACATTTCATATCCTGAGCTACCAGTACTATGGCTAAAGCCAAGCGAATAATCAGGCATAACCACCAGAGGTTCGTTAATCATCGGAAATATCCCTGCCGAAGTTAGATTTCCCTCAAATGCCAGACCCTCTGTTGAAAAGCTTGAGATACTATCAAATACAAAAGGATCAACGGAATAATAAAAATTCTCAGGGATCAATGTACTATCCTGTATCAACTTTTCATTAAAATAAACATAGCTTACATCGTTACTCACAAAAATGGGGTATTGTTCAAACTTTTTCAATCCTGACTTATTATGAGGCATATCTATGTATATACTACCTACCATATCTTCAATAACATTTTTAACCTTAACAAGTGAGTCAATCTTACGAATTGAGTCGGTATAGTAAACCTGGAATGCCAATGAATCTACATAATTCATTTTAAGCATAAAGCTATCATAAATGAATGTACTGTTACGTGAGTAAAAATCAAGTAACCCCATGTGAACTTTTCCATCGAACGTAAAATTTCTATTTTTCTTAAAGGAAATAGTTTTGTCATACGGGTAAATATAAACTTCCTGTGAATCACTTATACTTACTTCAGGAACACCATTAACATTAAGCTCCAAAGTATTAAGGTTAATGGAGGCATTTGGTTTTCCATCAACACTTGATGTTAGCTTTATAACATCATAATCAATAATCCCACCTTTTGCTTCCAAAAAATACTTAAATCTATCTTTTACAACTGCTCTACCTGTTCTGGAATTATAAACAAGGAATCCTTTATTCGACAAATCGATTAACAATGCCGAAACCTGATCGACCGGTTTTGACATAAATGATGCTAGTGCTTGTAATTTAACCTCGGTTTCACCGTAGCTAGTAAGGTAATTATCAATTACATAAAACGGATTCATGTCGTCAATTCCCTGAACCCGATAAAAATCCTGTTGAGAAAAATAATTACTGGAGACAAATTGCGCAAGATTACGATTCCTCACATTTCTAATTCGCTTGAATATCAGTTCAGGCTCATTCATTTTCCAGAATAAGGCTTCCACATAGATATCCAACTCATGATATGAATCGAAAAATGGAGTAGCAGCTGAGCCATTAAAATCAGTATACAAAACAAATTGACGGCTTTCGTTTGTGTACTTAACTCTTAAAGATGGGTGATATAATGAGTCGGTATCAAAATAAAAAACAAATTCAGCGTCAGATGAAATAAACCCATCCGCTTCCAAACGGAACTTTTCGGCTCGTACCATTGCATAAAGACTATCACTTTTTGTAAGCTTTACCATAGCTTTACTCTTATTACCTCCGGTACCATACAGTTCAAGCCCCTCGAGCTCTGCGCCACCAAAAAAACTAATTTCAGGGTATATATTATATAATTCAAATTCATCGAAATAGGCTTCAAATCGAGGAAATGAAGAACTACTATTTGGCGGACTCGATGAAATTCTTTCGACAAGTTTACCCAGTACAGGGGTACCAAAAAACCTATCATAATGTAGTGTTACTGAATCAATTGTATACGAGGGTTGCTCCACATCAATTGTATATCCATCTAATATCTCGACATAAAGTTCTTTGCCTGTAGCCTCCCCAAACCTTGACCATTTTAATACACCTGTTTCCCCATCCCATCTTTGAAGATCATAATTGAAAATCCCTCTAGTATCTTCTATTATGGTACTGTCTTTTTTAGTAGCGCCAATCAAATCACCTTTGTTAAAAATCACAAGGAAATTAGTATCAAGAAAAAAGTTGTATCGAGAATTACGATGATACCATGAAAGTGAATTTTTCTTATGAAATCTTTCATTTTCAAATAAATCAACTGAGAAATCAAAAAACTTTTGGAGCCCTGTGGCTTTTTTATCATCTAAAAGTTTTGTGGCATAAGCGTGCCACGATATTATACTTCTTGGTAATTGTTGCGATTCGGCAATAAGTGTTATTGCATAGATATAATCGTATAGATATGGATAAGTACGTACTTTTTTTGTGCGCATTTGTTCAATAAAATTCCTGATTTCAGTTTTTTCTTCCTTACTAAACCTACCTATACTCCATCTTTGGTAAAAACGATCAAGCAATATTTCTGACTTTTTTTGATTTGTTCTGGAAGGTGTATTTAACAGTATTGCTGATACTTGTTGGAAAAATACTTCAGAATTAGTTGAAAGAGTATCAATTTGCTGTGCATAGGTTTTGGTAAGATTTAAAATAATAGCGATGAAAAGAAATATAACGAATCTATGCATATGATAATTCTATGACTCTTGTTTATTATTATTTTGTACTAATTATTGAGGACAAGTAAGCAGTTAATACAAATAGCTATCTGTTCTTAATAAACCTAGTTGCGACCCAGTTGTTTTTTTCAAGATTATTAATATACTTTAAACCAACCTTATATGCTTCAGAAATAATATCAGCTAAATCATCGGCGTAGAAACCACTGAAATATATATACCCATTTTTCAATAACGCATCAGAGTAATATTTCATATCCCTTAACAGGATATTTTTGTTAATATTTGCCAGAATTATTTCATATTCATCAGAATCAGACAACAATTCAGCACCTCCTTCAAATACTTTGATGTTAGTGATCTCATTAACTTCTGCATTTTCAGTTGTATTTTCGTACGACCATTTATCGATATCAATGGCGTTTATGGACTTAGCACCTTTCATAGATGCCAGAATTGCAAGTACTCCTGAGCCACAGCCCATATCAAGAACCTTTTTATCCTCAAAATCATTATCAAGAATCAGTTCAAGCATCATTGCAGTAGTTTCGTGGTGTGCAGTTCCAAACGCCATCTTTGGTTTAATTAATATTTCATAATCAATATTTGGATCTGTTGGATGAAATGGAGCTCTAACATAACAACAATCAGCAATTATTACCGACGGGTAATTACTTTCCCAAACCTCATTCCAGTTCTTATCCGGCATTAACTCTACTACCAGCTTATCAGATTCTTCTACCTTCTGAATATATTCAATTTTTTCAAGCTCGTCCTTATTAAAATCTCCCTCAGGAATGTACGCGATTAGCAGCTCCGATTGCTCCTCAAAGCTATCGAAACCAATTACTGAGAGAAGTGCAATAAGGATTTCAGTTCCTTCTTCTGTGTCAGGAATAGGTACAGTGATTTGGTAGTAATTCATGTTGTAAGGTTAACGTGGTTGTAATTGTAATCCGTCTGTCATTGTTATCAGGTTGTCAATTTTACTCAACAACCCAATAACCATAACAATATGACAACACTTTAAAAGCTTTCAATAATTTTTATAAAGTCATCAGCATTCAACGATGCTCCACCAATGAGGCCACCATCAACATCTTTATTGGCAAAAAGTGTGGATGCATTACTAGCATTACAACTTCCTCCATATAATATGGTTGTATCTTCCGCAATATCTACACCATATTTCTTGGTTATCAAACCGCGGATAAAGCTATGCATTTCCTGTGCCTGTTCGGGGGTGGCTACTACTCCAGTACCGATGGCCCAAACTGGTTCATATGCAACAACTACATTTAGAAACTCATCTTTATTAAGGTGAAACAAGCCTTTTTCCAATTGACTTTCCACAATATTAAAATGATTCCCGGCTTCTCTTTCTTCAAGAAGTTCACCAATACAGAAAATAGGTTTCATGTTATAATCCAGAAGGCGATCGACCTTTTCGGCAAGCTGAGCATCAGTTTCATTAAAATATTTTCTGCGTTCACTATGACCAACAATACTATAACTTATTCCCATTGCTTCCAACATCGACGCTGAAACTTCACCAGTATAGGCTCCATTATCATAACCGCTAACATTTTGGGCCGCAATACTTAGTATGGATTCTTCGCCATAATCAGATGCCATTTCCAGATAAATTGAAGGAGGACATACAATAACTTCACATTGAAGATCTTTTTCGTCTAATTCGTCAGCTATTACACTTATTAATTCTTCGGCTTCCTGAAAAGTATTATTCATTTTCCAATTACCGGCAACAATATTCTTTCTCATGATTTATTTTGTGAATGATGATTAGTGAATGATGGCTCTTTTTTTTCTATTCACCATTCACTAGTAACAAATAACTCTTAATGATGATGACCCCCATCACCGTGAACATGTCCGTGTGAATTTTCTTCATTAGAAGCATCACGAACATCAATAACTCTTCCAGAGAAATGTAAATCTTTACCAGCTAAAGGATGATTGAAATCCATCACAACTTTATCGGATTTAATTTCAAGTACTCTACCGTCGATAGGGTTACCTTCCTGATCCTGCATAGTAATCATATTTCCAATTTTAAGAAGCTCTTCATCTACTTTACCATCCTTTTCGAAGATGCTTTTTTCTAATTCAATAATCGCTTCTTCATTGAACTCACCATAGCCTTCCTTATGTCCTAAACCAAATTCGAATTGTGTATCTGGATCTAAACCGTCCAGATTCGTCTCAAATACAGGAAGTAAAGTTCCGTTTCCAAATAAATGAACAAAAGGTCTATCTTCATTGACTTGTTGAATAATTTCGCCATTATTATCATCAAACCTTAACGTGTATGTTAAAGTAACCACTTTGTTTTTTCCAACTTTCATATGTAATAATTATTAACTGTTATAAGATAATATTAAACTAACGATTAATTAAAATAACTATCGTTACAAAATAAGAGACAAAAATATAAAAAATGAATGGTTTTGTGTATTATTGCACTAATTATAATTTATCAATCAATCAGTTAAAAAAGTAAATAAAAACATGCTGATAAGAAATATTTCCCTTTATTGCCTGTTTCTTATTATGTTATTTGGGTGCAAAACATCAAATATTAGCAATCAATCCAACTTAATATCAGATAATAAATATGATAGTGAGTTCCCCTCATTAAGCGTTTCGAAAGAGTTAAGTTATATTTCAAAGACGGTTAAAAAACTTGATATATTGGCATTTTACGCTACATACTATTTCCCACCCAATAGCAATATAAGTAAAAATGATATTAATGATTCATTGTTAAAACTATATTCTGATAACTTAACAATAGACCATGAATCTGTTTCGGGAACAGCTTCCATAATTTATAACAAAAACAATTTGATTGGCTTGTTAACATGTGCACATGTTGTCGATTTTCCGGATAGCGTATATTCGTTTTATTATCCTGAAGATAGTAAGATTCAAACATTATCAATAAAAATAAAGCAACAAAATCATGTTAGTGGTTTCACAACGGGCGAACCAATAGAAATTACTGCCATTGATAAAGTCAAGGATATAGCTATTCTTTCGAAGAGGCTAGTTAACAATGATGATATCATAGCAACATTAAACTATCCTAGAGGCGAAGTTAATAAATTGCAGTGGGGAAGCATTGTATATATCATGGGCTTTCCATTGGGTAATTTAATGGTTACACGGGCAATTGTTAGTTTAACTGATAAAATAAAGACAGGAGTATTTGTTACTGATGCTTTATATAATCATGGGATTAGCGGAAGCCCGGTATTTGCAATACGCGACGGAGTACCAAATTTTGAACTAATTGGAATGGCCTCATCTTCTGCAGCGCAAGCATCTAATTTACTTGTGCCCAATGAAGATTATAAACAAGACAGTAAAATTTTATCCATTTATAACGGAGAGATTTTTGTTGACAATACTAAGTTAATAAGTTACGGAGTAACATATTCCGTAACCATTGATGAAATAATTACTTTTATTAATTCTAACAAGGAAACCCTTACACGAGAAGGTTTTAACATGAATAACTTTTTTATGTAATACTAATGTATCATTTTTAATGATAACATATGGGACATAATATGAAAATAAAAAAAGATCACCAGTTTAATAATTACCGTATTGGTAGGGGGAAGAGGATATTTGATATTGTTTTTTCAGCACTCGCATTACTAGTTTTTTCACCTATAATACTATTAGTAGTTATAGGGGTAAAACTTACTTCAAAAGGTACTATTTTTTATAAATCATTACGTGTTGGTACTGGTTATGATATTTTTACTTTTTATAAGTTTCGTACAATGTACAAAGGTGCTGATGCGGAACGATCCAAATTATCAGAACTAAATGAATATCTGATATCTCACAAAATAAAAAATCATACATTTACTAATATCGAGAATTGTCCTGATTGCAAAGAAGGACAACCTTGTTCTCCAATATTATTTATTGACGGAATAGAGATTTGTGAGAATATGTATTTAAGAAAGAAGAGGTTAAGGCTTTTGGAATCAACCTTCTTTAAGGTTAAAGATGATCCCAGAATAACTCCTTTTGGCCGAATATTGCGTAGTACACACCTTGATGAATTTCCTCAGTTTATTAATGTATTAAAGGGAGATATGTCAATAGTTGGCAATCGACCCATTCCTCTTTATGAAGCCGAAAAATTAACAACCGACGAATGGTCGTATAGATTTTTAGCACCTGCCGGAATTACAGGTCTTTGGCAAGTCGACAATAGCAAAGCACTAAAAGCTGAAAATCGAATTCGTCTTGATAATAAATATGCGATGATATCTAGTCCTATTCAAGATTTGATTATTATTCTTAAAACTATTCCTTCCTTATTTAAATTCAAAAGTTCTAACTCCTAGAAACCTTAGCTAATTTGTAATTGGAAAATCAGCAATGCTTATTATAAATCAACTCATCTTTTCACTCATAATTGCATCTTTACGCTGCAGTAGTGTTGGATGTGAGTAATTAAAGAAAACATATAGCCAATGTGGTGTTAAATTACTGAGGTTTGCAACCGATAGCTTAATTAAACCTGAAATTAAATATCCACCCATACCATAATTTGTAGCAAATTGGTCGGCTTGATATTCATGTCTTCTGGAAATAATATTTGAAAATATTCCAGTTATCATTGATATTGGTGAAAATAACAAACCAAATGCAACCAGTCCCATATAAAAGCTTGGGTTAGAAGCACCAAGGGCTAGTGAAAGCTCAGGTTGGCTAATGGCCAATGATAATAGCCATATCATTAAAGCACTTTGGATAAGTGATATGAATAAACCAATAATAACATGATGTAGTTTATTATGACCTACTTCGTGTGCAAGAACTGCAACAATTTCATCTTCACTCAAATCAGAAATGAGTGTATCATAAAGTACAATTCGTTTTTTTTGTCCCAGGCCACTGAAATATGCATTTGCTTTTGTGCTCCTCTTTGATCCATCTATAACAAAAATATTATCAATCTTGAAACCAGCTTTTTCAGAAAAACTATTTAACGCAGCTCTTAAGGTTCCTTCTTCCAACGGTGTTTGCTTATTAAACAATGGCACAATTACCCGTGAATAGTACATTGTCATGAATATCATGAAAATGCTTAAACCTCCCATTACTATAAGCCAAAACCAATTTCCGGTTTCAATCCATGCCCACATTATAAAGAGTAGTATTCCACCACCAAGTATGGCTCCCAATAACCACGATTTCAATTTATCGACAATGAAAGTAATGGGTGTTGTTTTGTTAAAACCAAACTTTTCTTCAATTACAAACGTTCCATAAATTTGAAATGGGAGCGATATCAAATCCATCCCAACTCCTAATATTCCAAAAAACAAAAGCGCCCTAATATATTCATTTTGAGTAATGTTAGATACACCCGCATCCAAAATAGCAAATCCATTGGTAAATAGAATGACCAATATCAGTATAAATGAAAATGTGCTGGTAATCATCGAAAAGCCAACATTTACCTTTTCGTATTTTTGTGATGTACGATATTTTTCTTCGTCATATATACCCTTCAATTTCGGCGGAATTGTTTCCTGCATATTCCTGTAATTGAGGTAATCGAGGGTTTTTTCTAGCAAATAATCAAAAATTATTATGCCTATTATTATCCAGAAAAGTATTTGAATCATGTTTGAAAATTAAATTTAACTCACTAATAATTACCGAAGTATTTCCTTAGAAACCACTCAATTGAAAGCAAAGCCAATAATGTTATCAGAATATAAACCAAAGAGTTAAGCCCAATAAACTTATCCTGATAATGAATTTTAGATTTAAGGTTATCGAGTTCAAATATTTTCAAACGCAGTTCATCTACCTGATTAGGATAGTACATATTACCACCATGATTGACTGCTAACCTGTTTAACATTCTGTGATTAGCATTAAGATTTAAACTTTCGTTATTGATGTGCTGAACGGTAAACTCCCCGACATCAGTGTATGTATTATTACCCAGCTTTGTTGTGGCTTTATATCGATAAACTCCAACGGGTAATTTATTCAAGTTTAGGGTATAATAATTATCGAATGGCGAAAAAACATAATTGAATTGTTCTTTGTTTTCATTTGACAAATAAAGCATTGCTTCAGCTGAGTTATCAAGCTCCAGAGATTGATTATACAATTCTGCTATTAATGTTACGTCGTTACGATTTTCATAATCACCTTTAGAAATTACCCTAAATTTCCTTTTATCTATATCAGCCATTAAAAACATAACTGACTTGCTTAAGACGGCATTAACGGCATCAGAATTATTGTATTGCAGATTATTTTGAATTCGCCATTGCCATATTCCTTCACCAACAATTACCGCATTTCTAATGCCAATATTATCTTAATATGCGAACAATGGAAAATTAGTAACTAAACCCATAATTCGCTGCCAACCTAAAACTTCCGACCCATTAGCGATCTGATAATTACCCAATGGAACAGATAATGGAGGAAATGACGCCAACTGATTTTCCAATTCATCGTTAAATGAAAATAATGTGAATTGTTTATTTGCCTCAAACTGTGCACTAGTCATTGATCCTGAGGCTGAAATAATATTCATTCCCTCAAAATAATTATTAAATACTGATAATCTACTTTGATTGCCCAAAACAAAAAGTACCGGAATTTCATTTTCTACAATAGCTTTGAGAACCTTTGGTGCAGAATTATTTTTTGATGGAAGTTGATATAGAACTATCAAATCATAATTGGTAAGTTCTTTATTAAAACCACTTATATACTCTGTTTCGACTTCCAAATTTGGATTTAAACTAAGACTTTGTTTAATTGCGCCAATATCAGGATGAGGTGCTCCTGCTAGTAGTAGGATTTTTTTTCGGCTATCTACAACATCAATAAAAATATTTCTGCTATTATTTTCCAAAACCGATTCACCTTCTATATTATCGATCACAACTTTAAACCTTCGCTTTCCTGAATTTGATGCTAGTACATTAAAAGTTACCGTTTTTCTGTAGTTATTTCCCGTAATTACAATTTGCTCATTTTGTATAAGATTGCGATTCTCAAAGAGGCTAATCTTAGTTTTGCTACCATCAAACATATTGGCAGAGATACTTATTTCGATTGGAAAAATATCACCAGAATAAACAATCGAGTTGTGCCTAACATCGTCAATCTTTAATTCCCTTGATTGTATTGTATCACCAAGGGCTATTGTATAAATAGGATAATTAATATCGGTTGCGGCATACACTGGATCAATACCATTATTGACTATTCCATCTCCAATTAAAACTACTGCGCCCACATTTAAACCACTATAGTTCTGATTCAAATGACTAAAAAAATCAGAGTAATTTGATAGTTCATCTTCATAATTAACAGCATTTCCTTCTACTACCTTACTTCCAAACAAATAACTATCTACATCATAATGTTCAGCCAATTCGGCACTAAGTTTATTTATTGATTCATGAAATGATGATAAATAATTTGCGGTGTCGTTGCCAATTATTACAGAAGACGAATTATCGTGGGATATGATAATAATTGGTTTTTCAATGTGCTTCTTTTTAGTCTTTACGTATGGCGCAAGAAGTAAAAAAGCTAAAAATGAAACAGTTAAAAACCTGAAAATAAATAAAACTATAGATACTAAGCTACTCAGTTTATTTTGTGGATTTTTTACGTATAGCAGGCTTGCATATAGTAGCCCTGTAATAATGACTAATAATATGGTCCACCAAGAATAAGAAATAAAAATTTCAGTAATCACTTGCGGTTATTTATGTAAATGGTTGTTTGTACTTTGTTATTAGGTGAGTTAAATAATCATTGGAAAAACAAATAATACACCCTTCTGCTAATCACAATTCACTATTAAGTATCCATTCCTCCACATACATTTATCACTTGCCCGGATACATAGGATGACATATCGGAAGCCAGGAATGTAGCAACATCGGCCACATCTTCTGGTTTACCTGATCGACGTAAGGGGATATTTTTAATCCAGGCTTCACGAACTTCATCACTAAGTTTGTGTGTCATATCTGTTTCAATAAAACCTGGGGCAATTGCATTACATCGGATATTTCGCGAACCCAATTCCTGAGCAATGGATTTTGTGAATCCTATCATACCTGCCTTTGAGGCAGAATAATTTGACTGACCGGCATTTCCACTAACTCCAACTACAGAACTCATGTTAATAATTGAACCAACACGTTGCTTCATCATAATTCGTTGCACTGCTTTGGTTAAGTTAAAAGCTGATTTAAGATTTACTGTTAATACAGCATCCCAATCTTTTTCCTGCATTCTCATCAATAAATTATCGCGAGTAATACCTGCATTGTTTACAAGGATATCAATTCTACCAAAATCCTCAACAACAATATTAATTAGTTTTTCACTATCATCATACGAGGCGGCATTAGATGCATATCCTTTAGCTTTAACACCAAGTGCAATTAACTCAGCTTCTGTAGATTCCATATTCTCATCATAGTTTAAGTCAGAAAAAGCAACATTTGCACCTTCGCTGGCAAATTTCATTGCAATTGATTTTCCTATACCTCTAGCGGCACCAGTAATTAAAGCAGTTTTTCCTTGTAATAATTTCATATTAATAGTATTGATTTAAATAGGGGTCAAATATATAAATTTAATATCGAAGAAAAGTATATCCGATAACATCCATAAAATAAAAAAGCCCATCCATTTTCAGGAAAGGCTTAATTTATTTAATGTGTGAACCCGGCAGGACTCGAACCTGCAACCTCCTGATCCGTAGTCAGGTGCACTATCCATTATGCTACGAGTCCAATAAATTGGAGTGCAAAAGTACAATAATTTTTAATATCCAAATATAAAAGTTCAAAGCAAAGTTTAAAAATGGAAACTGCAAATAATGAGCACTACCAGGAATTCCAGATACTACATTTAAAACAAGTTAATAATCAAGTAAGTAAACAAAAACCTATATCAGGCCGACCAAAAC
Organism: Bacteroidota bacterium; assembly: GCA_013203805.1. Taxonomy (GTDB): domain Bacteria; phylum Bacteroidota; class Bacteroidia; order Bacteroidales; family F082. The sequence goes on from JABMPH010000427.1 coordinate 31,212, forward strand.
CTACAGTTTTTAATACATTACATACAATGCTATCATTGCAATGGGCATCAATAGCCCCCACCAAAAAATAAAACCTGCCGACCCAGGGTTAAAATTTTTGTTCTTAACCATGTCTCTTAAGTGACCGATAACACATCCCCACAAAAATATAGATGACATAGTTATCGCAGCAAGCCAAAATTGTTCAGTATAATAACCACACATTATACCAAGCACTCCCATAGCCAAATCAGCTAACCCTACTTCATATTGAAATGGGCTTCCTTTTTCCCAACCAATAAAACTGGCTAACTTATCTCCAAAAAATATATGAAAAAGGCCGAAGAAAATCATTTGATAACCCAGCCCTATCTCAAGAAGGTTTTCAAGTAAGTAACTATTCCAATTGTGAGTCTCCCCTTCCCTAATATCAATAAGGGTGAAGATTATAACACATGCTATTGGTACATACATACCATATTTCATAAATGCATTTTTAAGAATCAGTTTTTTACTTTTCATTTTCTCTTTTTTGGTTTAAAGACATTAATATTAGATTCTCTTCAAATTTATGGATTTATTAGTTACTGTATTAAAAATTATTATCTAAAAAAAATAGCTTTTGTTTGACATTGTTATACATTGTTGTATATTTGTAATATAATTCGAAATATGGAATATTTTGCTCATATAACTGATTTCAATGAAGCTAAGCTGATATACAGAAGGTTAGCAATGTTAAATCATCCCGATATGGGTGGTGATCCCCAAGTAATGACTAATATTAATCTTGAATTTGAGTCGTTGACAAAACGATTATTAAAGAAAACGGCGGAATTTAAGGACCTCAATATAGGAGATTGGGTAACTATTAATGGTTCAAAAAGTAAGGTAGTACTTGTTACCAGAAACACTTTCACAGCGGTCTCCGATTATACAAGGCGGCGTGCTACTTTCTATAAATCAACAGGAATTTGTGTCACTAACCCCAGGTTCAAGGCGGAAGTTCACAGAATAATAAAAAATGTCGGATAAGGATATAAAAATACATACTGGGTTCAGACTATCACGAAAGAACCTTCAATTTATTGAAAAAATAGGCAGTTCACTTGGACTAAACAAAACCAATGCTTTGGATTTATTAATCACAGTTCTTCGCAATGATCCAAAAGCTTTGTCAAATTTAATTTCTAAAGCAATATCTGAATAAAGTTAACATCCGGTTTTTTGCATATCTTTTTTTCATATTTTAGACCTCAATAAAAGGAGGTGCATAAACAATGTCGGATAGTGATTTCAAAATAACTCTTGAAGAACAAACAAATAATAATAGTCTTCAACTATATATTAGTGGTGAACTAACAATTGAAAATTCTATATCGATACACAACTATCTTCTTAATAATGCTTTAGAGCATGACAGTGTCGGTATTAACATATGTGACTCAACATCAATTGATTTAAGCATGATTCAACTTATCATCGGATTTATCGCCACAAGAAATAATACAGGTAAAGTTACTACAGTTGAATTCAATATTTATGAATCCGATAATGATATTATTAACAAAACAGGTGCGATAGAATTATTATCTCTGTTGCAGAAAAATCAAAAAGTATGAATAAAACAATCCTTATTGTTGATGATTCATATAGCATACGTGAATCTATTGGCTTCTTTTTAAGTGATTCAGGATTTATAATAATAAAAGCAAATGATGGCCAGGATGCCCTTGACAAGTTAGATGGAACAAAAATCGACTTAATAATTAGTGATTTACATATGCCAATAATGAATGGTATTGAATTAATTAAAAATGTTAGAGGAACAGGTAACTATAGGCGTATTCCGATTTTATTACTTACAACAGAAACCCTTAAAGAAAAAAAATTGGAGGCCAAGAAAGCCGGAGCAACTGGTTGGCTAAACAAACCATTTGATAAACATCAGCTTCTTGGTGTAATAAAAAAGGTATTACGATAATGGAGGATTTTCGAAAGTTATTTTTTGATGAAGCTCAAGATCTTCTTAGTAAACTAGAAGAATCTTTATTATTGCTTGAAGATGACTTTGAAAAAAAAGATCTCATAAATGAGGTTTTTAGAATTATGCATTCCCTTAAAGGATCAGGTGCAATGTTTGGATTTTCAAACCTTAGTAAATTTACTCATAATTTAGAAACCCTATACGATGAAATAAGAAGTGATACAATTACCCTGAACTCTGAAATTATCACATTTACAATGCAATGTGGGGATCATATTTCAAAACTTCTTGAAAATGATGATGATGATGAGCTGTTAAAGGTTACCGATGATTTAAAAACCTACATTGATAATCTTCTCAAAAAAACAGATACAACTTCACATCAATTGGTTGAAGACAAAAGTAAACATAGCGAAATAACTACAAAATCAGGCAACAAAGTTTTATATATAAAATTTGAACCAAATGAGGATATATTTAATGATGGAACAAATCCTCTTTATTTGGTTGATGAATTAATTGACTTCGGAGAGACAATTGTAAAGCTTAATTATAACAATCTACCAGATTTTTATGATATTAACCCCGAAAAATGTTACTTAAGCTGGACAATATTATTATCTACAAACAAAGATAAAAGAGATATTAGCGATGTATTTATATTTGTTGAAGACGAAAGCAATATCGTAATTGAAGTTCTGTCTGATAAAGATTTATTTTCATTAAAAAATTCAGTATCAATTTTAAAACATGAACTGTTTAATAATCACACTAACTTTATTAACCTCAAAACAGCAGCAATAACTCTTGAAGAGCAACTTAGTGAAACGGATATAATTATCCCTATCGATCAAAAAAGTGAGATTAAAGAGGAAAATAAAACCACGGTAGAATCCAACAAAAAGGAAATAACCAAGCCTGTTAACCAAGCTGTAACAAATCCTCAACCAATAAATATTGATACTGTTAAAGTGTCTTCTATTAAGCTCGATTCATTAATTAATCTTGTTAGCGAGCTGATTACAACACAGGCCCGATTAGTTACCATTGCCCACAATAATCGATCAAATGAATTATCGGCTCTTTCCGAAGATTTTCAACATCTCACAAGGCAATTTAGAGATATTGCATTTGATATGCGTTTGATACCCATTGAAACAATTGTTGTGAAGTTTAAACGTCTTGTCAGAGATTTATCAAAAAGCATGGGAAAGAAGGTAAATCTTGTTGCAGTTGGTACTGAAACGGAACTCGATAAAAATATTATCTCGGCACTTTCCGACCCCATAATGCATATAATTCGAAATGCTATAGATCATGGTATAGAATTACCTGAAACCAGAAAAAAGAACAATAAACCTGAAACCGGAACAATATATTTCGATGCCAAATATTCAGGAACATCAATTATCATTCAAATTAAGGATGATGGAGCTGGTATTAATACAGCCAAAGTTCTACAAAAAGCACTTGCTAATGATCTTATACAACTTGGTGATGACCTTACCAACGAGCAGATATTTAACTTACTAATGTTGCCTGGTTTTTCAACAAGTGAGGTTGTAACTAATATCTCAGGACGTGGTGTTGGCATGGATGTAGTTAGAAAAAAAATACTTGACCTCCATGGCGAAGTTAACATTACCTCAGAAGAAGGTGTTGGGACTTCAGTGAAGTTAAAATTACCTCTTACTCTGTCAATTATTGATGGACTATTGGTTACAATAAATAATGAAAGTTTTATTATCCCACTTTCATCTGTTGTACAAATATATCAGGTAAATGAAAAAAAGATTCGCAATTCGGTAAACAACATTATAGATATTGAGGGGGTACAATTTCCATTTGTGAATTTACCCAAGAAATTTGACAATAGTAGTGCTTTCAACCAAGTTATACATTTCATTACTGTTAGCTACCACAATAAAACGGTTGGTCTGGTTGTGAACGAGCTGATATCAGAGTATCAGGCAGTATTGAAACCAATTGGCAGTATACAACAGAACAATGAATTATTTGCAGGTGCTACAATACTTGGAGATGGAAAAATTGCCTTCGTAATGGACACAAATAAAGTTATTGATTTTTATTCAGATCAAAAAAATGACGAACATGAATAATAAAGAATCTATAATTAATTCGTATTTAAGTTTTAAGCTCGGTAAAGAAACCTACGCCGCTCATGTAAGCAAAATACTCAAGATACTTCAATTATCAGAGGTCACAAAAGTTCCCAATGCACCCTCAAATATGAAAGGTGTGATAAATCATCATGGTAATGTACTACCTGTTATTGATTTAAATCAAACATTAGGACTACCTGAAACCATAAGGACAAATAATACTTGTATTATAATATTATCGGTAGAACAAGGTAACAACATATTAAACATTGGAGCAATAGTTGATGAAGTGCTAAATGTTGAAAATGTTAGTAATGAGCAAATATCTGATCCACCATCACTTGGCGCAAACACACTCGATCATATTGTTGGTGTAACCAAAAAAGATGATACCTTTATTATGATTTTAGATATTGATAATATTTTTAAGGAATTAAAAATTTAACTATCGCAATTATCAAATGAAATTCAAAGTATAAAAAAATATTAAAGATGAAAAATCTAAGCATAACATTAAAAGTAATTATTTACGTGTCGATTTTGGGTTTCTCTTGCATATTCGCAATGGGTTACGTATCCATAAATGCAGCAGACAAAATTCTTACCAAGAATGCACATGAACATCTAATGTCAGTTCAAAGCATGAAAAAACAGCAAGTAGAAGACTTCATTCAAAGCAAGATAAATGCTGTAGAAGCTTTAGCTAAAATGCCTGTAACTATTATGTCTGTTAATGCTTTAATTAATTATTCAAAAAATGAGGGAATCCAAAACAAAGATTTCCTATCTGACGTAAATATTTACTCTAATTCATTTCTCAGTTACATGAATGCCAATAATATGGACAACATAATTATTGCCGAATCGAAAAATGGAAAGGTTATATATTCAGCAATGAGCGGACGTGGTTTTGAAACCGATCTGAGTCAACAATCCAATATGATTTCTAAAGTTTGGAGATCGTGTTTGAGATCAGATATTGCAATTATTAGTGATATGGAATCAAATGGCAATAAAAATGAAAAACCATCCCTATTTATTGGGTGCAATATTATTGATAATGGTGAAGTAATTGCCGTTGTAATAGCGGAGATAAATAGCAACGAGATTAACAATATTGTTGTTTCAAATAATACAATGGGTGAATCAGGAGAAACATATATAGTTGGTGATGATTATTTGTTTAGAACCGATTCAAAATTCACAGATAAATCCACAACACTATCCCAAACCTCAAAAACAAAAGCTTCTGAAAGGGCATTATCGGGCCAACAAGGAAGTGATATAATAACCGACTACAGAGGGATTGAAGTATTAAGCAGTTACGAGAAACTTAATATTAAAGGACTTAACTGGGCAATTATTACTGAAATAGATGAGAATGAAATAATGAAGCCAAAAAGCAATTTAATTAACACTATACTAATTATTTGCGCTATTATTGCGATTATAATGATGCCAGTACTTTACTTTATCGGGCAATCATTAAGCAGGCCTTTGAAGAAAGAAGTTGAATACGCAAAAAAATTAGCCAATGGTGAGCTAGATGCAACTATTGATATTAATCAAAAAGATGAAATTGGAGTTCTAGCTGATGCACTCAGGACAATCGCACAAAGTACAAAGAGAGTTATTACCAGCGTTATTAATGCAACAAATAATCTTGCTGACGCTAGTTTTCAACTTAGTGCCTCATCACAAAATCTATCATCTGGGGCATCCGAACAAGCTTCTTCAATAGAAGAAGTATCGGCATCAATGGAAGAAATGACATCAAATATTCAGCAAAATTCCGATAATGCAAATCAAACCGAAGAAATAACTAACGCTGTAAGCACTCAGGTCTCCGAGGGGAGCAATATTGTTCTATCATCAGTTGAATCGATGGAGAAGATTGCAGATAAGATTTCAATTATCAGTGATATAGCTTTTCAAACAAATATACTTGCGCTTAATGCTTCTGTTGAAGCAGCACGAGCTGGGGAATATGGTAAGGGATTTGGAGTAGTTGCATCTGAAGTTGGAAAATTAGCAGACAAAACAAAATTGGCAGCCTTAGAAATAAATGAGATTAGCAAAGCAAGTGTTGCAATTGCAGGAAAAACTAAGGATCTTATGGGTAAATTAGTTCCAAGCATACAAAACTCATCGATGCTTGTTCAAGAGATATCCGCTGCCAGTAAGGAACAGAGAGATGCTGCAGATCAGATAAATAATGCAATCCAAATATTAAATGATGTAAGTCAGCAAAATGCTGCTTCTGCCGAAGAAATGGCAACAAACTCAGAAGAACTATCGAGTCAGGCAGAGCAGCTTGTAAGTGTTATCTCACATTTTAAAATAAGTGGATTAAATGAAAATAGAAGGAAAAAATCCTCTAGATCAACAAAATTAATCACCGAAAGGAAAGTTAACTATCCATACCATAATAATGTTGATGATAATACAGGTGTAGATATCGACCTTCATGCTCCAGATAATATGGATGATGATTTTGAAAGATTTTAGCCATACATGGATATTGAAGAAGTATTTATTTGCTGATTTACAAATACTTCGATATCAAAACAAAGCTGTTTTTTCTCTTTATCGGTTAATTATTTAATATGGATAATGATGGAATATATGGAGAGTTGTTTGATAAGGACTTCAAAAGGTTAGGTGAATTTATCTATACCAACTATGGTATAAACTTATATCCAAACAAAAAAGTTCTCGTTAAATCTCGTTTACAAAAAAGACTACATGAACTTGGAATAAAAACATATGCTGAATACTGTGACCTTGTATTGAATAATGACCCTAACCACAAAGAAGCTGTGGAAATGATTAACAGGATTTCAACAAATAAAACCGACTTTTTTAGGGAAGCCAGCCATTTTGATTTTCTTTCGAGTGATTCATTAAATAATTATTTATCAAAAACAGGAAAAAAGAAGATAACTTTGTGGAGTGCTGGTTGTTCAAGCGGTGAAGAGCCTTATACAATTGCAATGGTTCTAAGCGAGCAAAAACAAAAGATTCCATTATTTGATTTCGAAATATATGCATCCGACATATCAACCACTGTTTTAAAAAAAGCAAAAAACGCCATATATCCTGATACCGCAATAGCACAAATACCAATGCAATATAGAACTAAGTATTTGCTTAAAAGTAAAGATAAATCAAAAAAACAAATTCGCATTGCTCCCGCTATCCGGGAAAAAATTAAACTCTTTCGATATAATTTATTGAGTGATAAACCACCAATAAACAAAACTTTCGACATTATTTTTTGTCGCAATACACTCATATATTTTGATAGACAAACACAGGAAAAAGTAATAGCAAATATCATTGCTATTTTGAATACGGGAGGGTATTTATACTTAGGGCATTCAGAATCGCTCATTAATATGAATTTTGCATTGGAGAGTGTTGGCGCATCAATATATAGAAAAATATAATCTTAATAAATACAAATTATTATGAATGAAGATGAACTGATAAAAAAGGAAAAAGAAATTACAGAACTACAGAATACAATTAATGCCCTGAATAGCAAACTTAATGAGTCTGAATCCTTAAAAAGTAATTTCATATCAAACATAATGAATGAGGTTTACAATCCATTTAGTTCAATAATTAGTATGGCCGATAATATACTATCACTAAATGAAAATAAACTCCACAATGCCATTCCAATGGCTGAGATAATTTACCGAGAGGCAGCCCAGTTGGATTTTCATCTACAAAATATTTTTGTTGCGGCTACAATTGAGGCAGGACTTGAGGGAGTTGAACTTTCAATAGTAAACCTTAACAACATAATGGAAACGGTTATTAAAAAATTTAAATTCGATATTAATAATAAAAACATTAAAATTGTTACCAACCTATCCATCGATCGTATAATAAATATCACAAGTGATGCAAAAAAAATAACCTTAGTATTATTGAATTTATTAAGCAATTCTATTAAAAATAGTCCAAATAATGGTGAGATAAAAATTCATTTCGAGCTAATCGAAGACGAACTAAACATTGCAATTTCTGATCAAGGATCGGGAATATCAGAGACTGAAATGGAGATAATCTTTGATCGTTTTAAAAAAATCGATGAAACTATTAATTCTGTTAAGGGAGGAACTGGACTTGGATTATCAGTTGTTAAAGCAATAATTGAAATTCTGGAAGGTAATATTAGTTTTAGTAAAGATAATGGCACTAAAGTCATCCTAAATCTACCAAATATGGAAAATAACCATAGTAAGTTTGGATTTGATGATGACGATGTTCTTTTCGATCAAGAATTATTTTAAAAGTACAATGTTACAACCACAGGAATATTTTCTATTACCCGGAGCTTTAAAATTTTCAAAAAGCCCTATGGAAATAACGACCTTATTAGGTTCGTGTGTTTCAGTATGTTTGTGGGACAGTAGGTTGAAGCAGGGTGGGATGAATCACTATATGATGCCATATTGGAATGGAAGTGGTCTTGCTTCACCAAAATATGGAAACATTGCAATTGATAAATTGATTAAAGTATTGCTATCCAACGGATCGCGGCGTGAAGACCTCGTTGCAAAAGTGTTTGGAGGAGCTGCCCTACTTAATACAAGTGATTGTGTTTTTAACATCGGAAAACGTAATATTGAAATACAACACAGGATGTTACTGGATGAAGATATTGTTGTTATTGCCAAAAGCCTTGGCGGCGATAAGGGAAGAAAGTTAATCTATAATACAAACACTGGTGTTGTAAAAATGAAGTTCGTTCAGAAAACTAATATAACATGATATCAAAACCCAAGATTAAAATATTGATAGTTGATGATTCTGCCCTAATACGTCAGACTCTTCAAAAAGTATTCGAACATATGAGCGATATGGAAGTTATTGGGACTGCTGCTGATCCTTTCATTGCTGTTCAAAAAATGAAATCGGATAAACCTGATGTTATTACTCTCGACATACAAATGCCACGAATGGATGGGCTTACATTTCTAAAAAAAATAATGTCGCAACACCCTATACCAGTTGTTGTTATATCTAGCATCAGTCAGAAAAACAGCAAAGTCGCACTAACAGCTTTCAATTATGGAGCCATAGCTGTTATTGAAAAACCTGTTTTAAGTTCTGATTTACTTCATGAAGAATGGAAGGAAAAACTTATTAATGCAATAAGAACAGCAGCCCATTCTGTGGTTACAAAACAAGTTTTAAATACAATTAAAAAATCGCAAATCATTAAGGAAAATAATAAACCTGCGATCAAGAAAAATAGAATTTGTAACAGCTTTGTACTGATTGGTTCATCAGCAGGTGGAACTGAAGTTATAAATACAATAGTTTCTCAGCTTGATAAAAATACAGCACCATTATTAATAGTTCAACATATGCCTGTGTTATTTACCGCCGCTTATGCAGAACGTTTAAATAATAACAGCGAATTAGAAATAAAAGAAGCTTCATCCGGAGATGAACTCCATCGCGGAATTGCCCTGGTATCTCCTGGCGACAAACATATGGAGCTTATGAATAACGGATTCAACTTCTTCGTTAGTTTAAATTCTAAGGAAAAAGTAAACCGTCATAGACCTTCAGTAGATGTACTATTCAATTCAGCACTTAGCTTTTCAGGAAATAATATACTCGCCATAATTTTATCTGGTATGGGTAATGATGGATCAGCATCCATGCTAAATTTGAAAAACGCGGGAGCAATAACTGTAGCTCAAAGCAAAGAAACGTGTATAGTATATGGTATGCCTAAGGAAGCAGTTCGTATTGGTGCAGCAAGTCATTCTTTTTCAATCGAAAAGATTGTACAAGTTATAAACAATTTTTCAAGAAAGCATTAATTAAATAAAATAGACTATTTTTGATAGTTCCTGAAATAATAGCAAATGGCATGAAAAATGAGAATAAACCACGAATATTAATTGTTGATGATATTAGGTCAAGTTTACTTAATATGAAGGCAATATTAACTTCTGGTGATAATTATCAAATTGCAACAGCCGAAAATGGAGCTACTGCTTTAAAAAAAGCTAGAGCCCAAAAGCTTGACCTAATACTTTTGGATATAGTAATGCCTGATATATCAGGCTTTGATGTATGTAGAGAACTTAAAAAAAATCAACAAACAAGAGATATACCTGTTATTTTTCTTACCTCTAAAAATGATCCTGAAAGCATTATTGAAGGGTTTAAATGTGGTGCGGTTGATTATGTACACAAACCTTTTGTTGAAGAAGAGTTACTGGCAAGAGCTCAGGTACATATTCAGCTTAACAGAACAAAGGAACTATTAGTTGAAGCAAAAAATAAGGCTGAATTGGCAACAAATGCTAAATCAATGTTTCTTGCAAATATGTCACATGAAATCAGAACTCCTATGAATGGGGTTATTGGCATGGTTGAGGCATTAAAATCTTCTAATTTAACGGAGGATCAGATGGAATATCTAAATATTATCGATATTTCAAGTGAAAATCTTTTATCTGTTGTAAATGATATCCTAGATTTTTCAAAAGTTGAAGCAGGACAAATTGAACTGGAGATCATAACATTTAGTGTAAGAAAATCCCTGATCGAAGTAGTTAAAATGCTGAAATTTAAGTCAGATCAGAAGAATCTATACTTAAACTATGAGTTGGACAATAATATCCCGCCCTTTTTAATTGGAGATCCAACCCGGATTAGACAAATATTAATAAACCTTATAAATAACGCTATCAAATTTACTTCTATTGGCGGGATAACGGTTGCTTGTAAACTAGAAACAATAAACGAGAAGAAGGCAAAACTTAGATTTAAAGTAACTGATACTGGCATTGGGATTTCTAATGATGCTAAATCAAAACTTTTTGAATCATTTACCCAAGCCGATGCGTCAACAACAAGAAAATTCGGAGGTACAGGTTTAGGTTTGGCAATATCAAAAAGCCTTGCTAAAATGATGAATGGGGAGATTGGTGTAGAAAGTGTGGAAGGAGTTGGTTCAACATTTTGGTTCACGGTTCATTTAGAATTAGCATCAAGTAAACAACTTGTTAGCCCTCAACACCAAGAAGTTATTTCAATTGAAATGAAAAATTTAAACATACTGGTTGCTGAGGACAACTCAATTAACCAACGTGTTGCAAGATTTGTGTTGGAAAAATTAGGCCATACCATTAACATTGCAGAAAATGGTGAAGTAGCTGTTGAAAAATTTAAGAATGGTAATTTTGATTTAATATTAATGGATATTCAAATGCCTGTAATGGATGGATTAGAAGCTACTTGTAAGATAAGAAAATTGGAGATGGATTCAGGCGTAGAAAAGAAGATTCCCATAGTTGCGATGACGGCCAATACAATGAAAGGCGATAAAGAGAAGTTTTTAAAATCTGGCATGAACGATTATATTGGAAAGCCATTCAAAGCTGCTGCACTATCGCAACTAATATTTAAAATTTTCCACAACAAATAGTCTTAATAATGAAAGCTGAATTTAGTAACCTTAAAATACTTATCGTCGAGGATAATGAATCTAACATAATCTTCTTCAAATCAGCATTCAAAAGAACCGGAGCAACCCTTTTTATTGCCATGAATGGTGAACAAGCTGTTGATATTGTAATTACAAATCCTGATATTGATATTATATTGATGGATATAAATATGCCCAAAATGAATGGTTTGGAGGCTACTAAAGCTATAAAAGCAATCAGACCCGATATTCCAATCATATTTCAAACGGCATATGTTCTTGATTATAAGCAGAAGCAATGCGAGGAAGCAGGCGGTGATTTTTTCCTCGAAAAGCCCATCCGGCTAGCAAGTTTATACGACTCAATAAAAGAATTAATAAATTAAAAGTAAATTTTATTATTATTTGCTTTTGAATTAAAAAAAATTCTACATTTGCACTCTCAAAATTACGGGGTATGGCCCAGTCTGGTTAAGGTGCCTGCTTTGGGAGCAGGAGATCGCAAGTTCGAATCTTGCTACCCCGACTTTGATACAGAGAGAGTTACAAAAAATTGTGACTCTCTTTTTTTTATGGTTAAACTTTTAGTTAACTTTTTTGACAACACTTTCTGTTAGCTCAAACTACTCACAAGATCACCTATAAACCACTGACATAATAACACATACGATGCTTTTTTGTGTAACTGATATAATCAATAACTTAAATGTACACAACTCTCTTAATTCTTTATTATATTGACTAAATACCACTGATTTGTCATTGAGAATCTGACCAGTAATACACGATAATTAACACTACATTTTCTTAATTAGTATTAAATTAGCAAGAAAAGGATGAATTATGTTACCACTACCTACTACAAAAGACATGATCCTCGTCATCTGTTCAATGAGAAATCATGCAACTGACTTAATCAATAATGGTAAAGAATACCAAAACTTACTGAATTATTTGTTCTCGCTTGATTTTATTTGGAATGAAGATATCCCATACCCTAAACTCAAGGATATATGTGCAGTAACAGGACTAACAAGCGGAAAGCTGAAACGATTAACAACTCTAATATTTAAAGATATGATAACCGAAAGAGATAAAGACATAAAACTCAACGTTAATAAAGTTGAGTATGTATTCTCTCTTAGATATTTCGACAAACGAATAGGTTTTGTGGTTGATGATTTACCTGTAGTTCCTCGAATAGGGGAAAGTATAAGGATTGAGCATTTTTATCATTATATAGGCTGTAGGTATTTCCATGTGGAGGATATAACGCATGAGATAATTGATACAACACAGTCTATTTATTTTCGCCTGAAAGATGGGCATTATAATAAATACTGGCATATAAGAAAAGATGAAGCAGACTGTAAGAGAGAGATTTCAATACATGATTATCATTTCTTAGATGATGATGAAATGAAAAAGAAGCTAGGAGTATTACCAAAAGGATGGTAATGACCATGAAAATATAGATGTTAGTCGTATGAATAATGATGCATTCACTATTATCCAGATAATGCTCTAATTATACCCTAGTATTGTCTGTATTAACGTTTTTATACTAAGATGGTCCATGTATCCACATAACTGGAGCAATACACCTTAGAATTGTGATGTCATATCCATTAAAAAAATCTACCGTTTTATGCTGTTCCCTTTAATTAGTATCTTATATAAGAGAGAAATCAACCCAACACAGGACAAAACACACCTCTATTCTACCACTTACATGAGAAATCATCAGTAAGAGTAAGTATCACTTCTTGAGAGATACCATGGAAAGCGTGCTCTAACATACTTGCTTCACTTTGTTACAGGTATAGAGAGCAATGACAGCTAGTGATACTGCTGCAGTATAGCACTAGTTTTATTCTTGATTAGAATGGATATTTATCATTGAGTAGTGATTCTTTTGACGACAAAACACCAAAATGAGCTTTCTTTTGCCGACAAAACACTAATTATTCTATTTCATCTGAGTTTCGGATTAAAAAAACTAAACCTTCTAAACATACTCATATACTTCTTTAATAAAATCTAAGGAACATGATCGTTATGTATTGATCCGTATGTTGGTCAAGGTAAAGACACACCAAGTGCTTCTAGTTCTCTGTCTTTAATTCTCGTAAACACCTTTTATAATTCTCATAAAGATTGTCAAGGGCGATCAATTAGGTTCGCCTGTGCGTTGGCTGATCGTTTATATACCCTTTATTATCTTTCTGAGATTATATCTTTGTGAGGGAGAAGAAAAGATGCTAATTCTTCTAATTCTTCAATAACCCTTTATCACTAGACAAGAGATTTACTGATTAGGTAAGGTTCTATTCAATTAAGCACTTTGAGTTGTAAAATGATGTAATGGTTTGATAGCATAATATAGATCAGAATATCATTACTGCAGTTATGAATGCAATAGTAATTGTTATGTTAGCCTATCAAATTTTCATTAGCAAAGGAGAAGTATGTTTCCGAAGTTAGGATTATATGATCCAGGAGTTGTAGATCAAGGAATTTACCAGCTCTCACTAACCTCTTAGTAAGTTCCAAGTCATTGTCACTTGGCTTTGAATTACCAGAGGGATGATTGTGAGCCATAATGATACTTGCAGCATTTGCTTTCAAAGCTATCTGGAAGATAATTTTCGGATCAACGACGGTTCCCGACTGGCCTCCTAAAGATATCCTAGACCAGCCCATGATCCGGTTGGATCTGTTTAGATAGATGACCATGAACTGTTCGACATGATCTATCTTTCTCTTGCCCCATTGATCCCTGAAGTAGTCTGCAGCATCATCGGAAGATGAGACCTTAACCATTTCATGGAATTCAACTTGACGTCTGTAATATACTTCAATCTCTGAAACTCGAGAATAAATACGACGCTTGTCGAATGGTTTACTTTGTGTTAATGTTGACATAATAGATTGCTCCTGCCTTGGAGACTTATAATGGTATCTGGCACACCGTTAGAAAAGTTAGCTGGCCAGCTGTGTTAATCATTGAATCCATAACCTTATCATTAAAGTGAAATAATCTTATCAGAAACAAGGAATGGAATTAGCAACAATTTGTTAACGTCGAACACGGGGGGAGGTTTGTATAGGATACCTCGTAGGAGTATATATGAAATGATGAAATGTTTCTTTTGACTTCAAAACACTTTATTACCAGGTTACAATTATTGAGGGGGCGGGGGTATTTGTGTTACTTGGATAATAATATATAGAGAAGTTATTGAAGTTATTACTAGAAAATAAGTGCATTGCAACTAACTAAGCTTACAATTAGTTTATATATCACCGCATCGATGTTTGTCCCTTCACAAAAATCATTACCACCTATTGTACATATAGAAAAAACTGTATTGTTAGCCTTAGTAATATAGTTGTATGTTAATTAGTTGTTAACATATGAACTCTTTATCTGTTTTTACGATAAAATCTTGTACTCTTGATTTATAAACAGACAGGATAATCTTCCTTTTCGATAAATATTTTGTCACAAATAGTGAGTTGCATATTAGGTTAAGAACAAATATGACTTTTCAATTGGTTTACTTTTTGAATATGTTTTAGTAATTTCTCTTTCATTTATTAATAATAAATATTAGTATTTTTTTATTGATACTATTGTATAATATAAACTATGAAACTATGGATTTTTTGCAAATTAAAAAAGAGTTTGAAAATATTAAACAGGGCAGTCAAATTCGATTTAACTTATCAAATATTGATAGAGATATAACCGCCGAATTAAAGAGGTTTATCAAGTTTTATTACAAGGACTTACTTTATCTCTGGCAAACAACATACAAAGAGATAAATTCCAAGGTAATTATGTTAGTGGGTGATTTTGAAGTAAAGTATACTGATACGTACTTTAAGATATGCATATATATAATTGATAATAAAGAAGTTGAATACTATATTACCGTCCAGCCAAAAGAAAATTGGTTAAATGAGATTGGACTCGATATAAATTCTATGATAGAAAGATTACCGGTAAAATTTGATACTCAAAACTCCTTATTCATCTACTCAAAGACAAAACTGTCGAAGGCCCTTATTAGCTTTGGTGATAGAAAGAATCATTTCGAAAAGGAATATCAGCTGAGGCTTCAGGAGGGAAATATATTGGCAACACACATAACTAGTGACCTATTGGAGCCGCTAGACCTTTCAGATACATTATTTGAGATTGAACAAACTCTTGATGGGGGTTTTAATATTCATAAAAGTTTAGATTTTGAGGTTAACTTGGTTAATATTTTAAAAATCAGGCTTTCTGAAATCTATTTCAATTCTGCTAAGAGTATTTTACTTAAAGGCGAATTAAACCTTTCTTTTGGCAACAGAGAATTAAAAACAAATGGTGATTTTACACTTACAAAAGAAAATTATCAAGCTCGGATTCAATTAAACGAAGGAGAAGAATTACCTATTCCAATAATAAAAGACAGGCTTACTATTGATCATGTTGAGATTGACATACAAGGTTCAATAATAGAACCATCACAATATGTATTTGGAATAGCAGGAAACTTTGCTATAAAAGGCAAACCAGTAGTACATCATAATACTCATGATTTTACTTACTCTTCTTTAAAAACAAATGAGTTTAACCTGAAATTTAACCCAACTACGTCATCATATATTCCAGTATTTATACAAGCTTATGTAGATGAAATAAACTTATCAGATGCAATTACGCTACTTACTGGAAAAAGATTGATCTTACCATCTTTCATTAATATTGTAAAACTATATTCAACTTATGTATACTATTGTGCACCTGGGCAAAAAAATATTCTTTTAAATGGTGTTCCAGCTAAAGAAGGTATTGCATTATCTTCTGGAATTGAATTCTTTGGATTAAACGCCTATTGTGATTTCTCATTTTTGAAAAATGAAGGAGCATCCGGTAAAGTTCAAGTTGAGAAGATTCTCATAGGTGATGTATTGTCCATTAAAGGTTATGGATCTGGAACTCCTCCAAACTATAATGGACCTCAAATTGGACCAGATTCAATTGAAATGTCATTCAATACAAATGGATCACCATATTTGGAATCATCATTTCAGATTAACCTACTGAATACATTAGTGGCAAAAGTACCTAAAGCAGTGTTTAGTAAAGATGGATTAGAATTTGAATGTGAGATTAAAATAGGACCTGTAAATGCCGACTTAGAATGTGTTCTGAGAGATATTGATTTTTTTAAACTCAAATCAGAATTTGATATTAAGCTAATCGGGATCCACATTGATCTAGATGTTCTAGGTAAAATTGATATTGATTTGGAAATAGGAACTGCTTTGACATTCATTTTAAAGAGTGGAATTCCGGCAGCTTCATTTAGAATATGGTTGAATTTTAATAATTCAAAATTGGTATCACAAACCATTTCATTTGATTTTGAAAAAATAAAACAACTGGATTCCGTTATTGAAGCTCTAGGGGAGAAATTAATCAAGGAACTAGTGACTTTAGACCCATTAGAATGGTTAAAGGCTATCTATGAAGGTATTATAAAATTAGGAGAAAATGCTATTGAAGAAGCCAAAAAAATTGCATCTGTTCTTATCGATGTATTTGAAAATACAGCTGATGATGCTGTAGTATTGATGCAAAATGCAAAATTTGAATTGGACAAAATAGCATTCATACTAGAGAAAGGATTTAAAAAATCTTTTGAAGAGATTGCCAATATATTTAAGAATGTACATGTAGCTATAGCTGATATTAGTGAAATTCTGAACAAAGTGTTTAGGATAGAGCCAAAAGATATCGCTATTCTATTTGAAGGGATAGGATATGGAGTGAGTGATGTGGCAGATGTATTAGTTGATGTGTTTAAGCTAAAAGAGGCTGAGATTAATAGTATATTAAAAAAAGCTGGTTTTCCTGTGAAGGCAATTGCAGATGTCTTAGGAACAATATTTGGTGGTTTAGGGGGTGGCTGTCTACTTGCAGATGAAGATATGTTACAGCTCTCATTAAAGGATAATTGGTATAAGCTAAATACATTAAAAAAATACCGTGATGATGTATTATTAAAAATGCCTGGTGGGGAAGAATATTTCAGAAGCTACTCTGAACTCTCATCACAAATAATTGCTATAATACGTCACACTGAAAAAGAGTCAGAATACTTAAAAAAATTATACCATGAAGTTGGTATTCCTGTTGTTGCATATATTGAGAGAGGAAGGACTGCCGATATAAATAATTTGTTTGAAAATAAATTAATGAGTTTGATGCATGGTTTCTTATCTAATAATCAGCAATTAATAATAGATTAATACAACCGTAGATTATAAATACACTAACTAAAGGTAAGCCGAAAACTTAATAGAGTAGGCGGGATATAAAATCAGTATTATGAATTTTGAAGAACTTAAAAGTAAGTCAATCGAAGCTACTAAAAATGCTTTAGGAAAAGATGCTCCCGATAATTGGGATTATGTAACTGAGGATTGTTACGAGGGAGCAGAAGAGGAAGATGAATCCAAGCTTAAACCAGATGCAAAAGGTGTCATATCTGTATATGGGCATGACGCTTCCTTGTGTCATACAGATAACAAATGGTACTATAAGCGAGATCAAAATAATACTGAGTCTAGTGGTGGTTGTGGAACAAAATTGTACAAATGGAAATGTGAAGCTAAAGCTTCAGGAAGCTGTAGCTCACACGATAAGAGATATATTTTCACTAAAAAGTTATCTGAATAGATTAGTGGCACCCCTTTTTCAAGTGCTTCTTCAGGCATATCATGTATTGCTCATAATTATAACGAAACTAATAATCAATACAATACTTTTATTCTTGAACATAACCTTATTGATCACACAGACCAACAAGTAGTTTATCATTATTGGTTGAAGTAAGGAAGGAATACTATTCAATTATTCTTATGTTTCTCATCAGTATGAAGATAACTTCTACTCATTTATGGTCTGTCACATTAAACAGGTGGAGCAAACACTTAAAGCTACAAATTATCAATTATTTTATCCTTCCTGAAAAACCTTTAATCTATCTACTTGATACAGCATATTTACACACATAATGATACAGTTTTGCTTATTGATGAAAGTAAGCATGGTCAGTAATAACACAAATGCATTATTTGCTATATCGCTATGGCTTGTAAAGATCTTTACTGAGAAAGTAATACCTTGGATATCATATTAAGAAAATAACAGGTTAACTGCTTAGGGGGGATAGTATCCATCAAATTATGTAAACTGTATAATGCTATAATTTTAATTGTCAATACATGGATCCTTGTCAAAGACATTATACATAAATATATTATAAGGATAATTGCCATATAACATCTGTAAGCTAGCCTTAGTAGTAGTAGTATGTAAGTTTAGGATTAATTCAACCATTAAAAGAGTTTACAAATTCTAAATATATTGAGTTTGTAATTAACTCTCCCTATGGTAATTTATATTCCAAAGGTAATGTTTCAAGTAAGGGAAGTTCTGCTGGTAATTTTAATTTGGGACGTATCCGTTCATTTTTAATACCTCTCCCCCCACTATCCGAACAAAAACGCATAGTAGCCAAATTAGATGAACTAATGGCATATTGCGTTAGTTTGGAACAGAGCATTAAAAACAGCCAAACACAAAACAAAATACTTTTGGGTCAGGTTTTAAGGGAGGCTTTGGAGCCAAAGGAAAAGGAGGTTAATGAATGACGGATGCTAATTTTAAAAGTTTAAAACATCATGCACCAGGATATATAAAATATTCAAATGGACAAGAGGTAGAGAAGAATTACAGCCCTGATTATGTTTTGATAAGGGACAATAGCTACATTTTGCTTGAACATGAATCAGAGCCTAATAGAAAAACAATAGTTGCCGATATGATTAAGGCTGCTCATTTTTTACAAGGAGAAAAAGTTGGAATTTTAGTAATTGTATTAACACCGAAAAGAAAATCATCTCTAGAATCATACCCTAAACATATCAAAAAATACTTTGATTGGGTTGGTGATAAAACTAACCTTGAAGAAATCTATTTTATAAGAGAATCGGATTACCAAGCCGATAATGATATTATAGAAATTAACAGTCATCGGTTCATTGATTTAAGTTACAGGATTTAAATCGCTTCATAAATGTCGTAATTTTGCACTGTGTACTACAGAAGAAAAATAATATTGGCTTTATTGCAATTGTTTGACGGACAACTGGAAAAAATCCGTCTGCAAAAGTTACTATTCCTTCTTTCCCAAAAACAAGATAAGCCTGTTTATGACTTTATTCCATATCGTTTTGGGAGTTATTCGTATTCGGCTAATGCTGATATGACAGCAATGGTAACCCATGGGTTTTTAGCTGTTGATGACAAACACTTTACAAAAATAGATACAACCAACTATTTACATCAACTTAAAAAACCCGACATTGAGTTGTTAAAAGAAGTAAAATCTAATTATGGTAGCATGAGCGGAACTGCTTTAATGAAGCACACTTATACCAACTTCCCTTTTTATGCCATTAATAGTGAGGTAGCTGAGAACATACTGAATAAGACTGAACTTGAAAAAGTTAATGCTTGCAAACCTAAAAGCAATAAGACAATATTGTTTACTATTGGATATGAAGGAATCTCTTTGGAAGAATATTTAGTTCGTTTGCTGAAGAACGATGTTAAAGTTTTGGTGGATGTGCGAAACAACCCTCAGAGTATGAAATATGGTTTTAGTAAGAGTCGCTTGAAGAACTATTGTGCAAGTTTGGGGATTGATTATGTTCACATTCCCGAAGTGGGTATACAAGCTGACAAGCGTCAGGAACTAAACACACAAAACGATTATGATAAATTGTTTGCTAATTATAGGAAAAATAATTTGAGCAATACAATAAAGTACCAATCTAAAATATTGGAATTGTTGGAGCAAAATAAACGAATAGCATTAACTTGTTTTGAAGCCAATATTTGTCAGTGTCACCGCAAGCCACTTGCCGAAGCAATAACAAACCTTCCTGAGTTCAAATATGAATTGAGACACATTTAATTATGCCTAAGAAAAAAGTACTCATTACCGTTACTACTTATCCACTTCCCTCTAGAAGTTACGATGAATTGGTATGTACTGCTGGTATCTTGGAAAATGGAGAATGGATACGTATTTATCCAGTCCCATTGAGTTTCCTCATTGACCTTAAAGGATCGGGGAAAATAAATAATGTAAAATATACATGGATTGAACTTGAATTAATTAAAAGAGGAGACGATTTCAGACCAGAAAGTTATTCACCGAAACATTATGACTTCAATGATTTGCAACTTCATGATCATATTGATACGAGTAGTAATTGGCATATCAGAAAAGGGATTTGCTTAAATAAAGTTTACACAAACAAGGCACAATTGATTAAAGATTCTTCCAAGCCTACGAATATATCACTCGCTACTTTTAAACCAACTGAAATTACAGGTTTTGAAATTGAAGAAGAAAAAAACCGCGAGTGGAAAGATGAATGGAAAGAACTTCGGAAACAAGGAGATTTATTTGATCAAGATAAAAACCCTGAAATCTTAATCCCAAAATTACCATATAAATTCTACTATCGCTTTCAAGATAATGAAGGTATTGAAAGCCGCTTAATGATAGAAGATTGGGAAATAGGTGCGTTATATTGGAATTGTCTAAGAGCTGCAAAGGGAGATGAGAGTATTGCATTAGAAAAAGTAAGATTAACCTATGAGACTAAATTCCTAAAGGAAAAAGATATTTATCTTTTTCTTGGAACTACCAAAGAATGGCACATGCGAAGATCAAAAAATCCGTTTGTTATTATTGGTGTCTTTTATCCTAAAAAGGAAATACAATTAAGTTTATTTAGTTAAGTAAGATCTATAAAATGATCTAGTTTAATTAAGTTTGTAATATTCAAATTCCCTATCTAATATTGTTTGTAGAAATGTGGATTATTTGGTAAATGACACGACTTAAAATTATTAATCCAGTCAATAAATGGCTCATTGCCAAATAATTAAGTAGCCGGTTATCTGGCTTACCAAATGATATTTTAAAGAATAAATCCTTACCCTCACCTCTACTTTTCAAACCTACTTGTTGTTGCAGGAATTCATAAATATCTTGTCCCTTGTCAATTGCATCTGAAAAAGTGTTTGAACCAACATGTTGCTTTAAAATATTTGCTAGAATTGTTGGTAGTTCATTTATTTCCATTAAATCTATATTCAGAGGTATACTATCGATATATTTATCCGCAATAGTATACACCTGACTTTGAATTGAATAAAACCATATAATTATTTAGTGCTGCTACTAAAAGTTTAGCCCTAAAACAACAGGAGTTAAAAACAGGCCAAAATAATTATTGTCAAAATTTTCCCGATATTCAATAAAAACATAAGACCCCTGGAACCTTAATCCCATAAAAAAGATACTACGAGTAGAATACCCTGATAACTCAATGCCGAGTGATCTACCTCCCACTCTTGCATCAAAAGAACCTATTCCCCATGTTGCATAAGGTCCAACATCTAAATAAAAACATTTACTAATCGTTAATCGATAAAATAACTGAAATTTCAACATTTCAATGTACGAATTAGTAACAGTTTTTACTTTGCATTTATGAGATTCGTTACTCTGATCACTAAGATGGTTAAAAGTTGGATTATTTAGTAAAAACCTTATCCCGGCACCAAATTGAGCCTGAAACCCAAAAATTGCTTTTTTGTTAAATTTGTACGCATAAGAAAAACTTATCGATATTGCTTCTGCACTTAAACTTGACTGATTTGTTTTTTCCAGAAAGGGCTGTTTTATTTTCTGTGCTCTTAAGATGCCAACAAGAAACACAAACACAAATAATGGAACAAATATCTTATTCATTATGATGTATTTTGAGACTTTGTCGCAACTTTTATGCCTTGCAGTATAAAACATTGATTTTTAGGTGGTAATGATTTTTTCACCTTTTTTTATGTCCACATTTCAACGAAATCGGAGATGTAAAATATAAAATGGTTCCTTTGATTTATAATCTTTTTATGGTTTTATTAAAACATTTACTAATCGTTTTTAATGCTTTGGTTATCTTTGACCTTATTTTCGTAAACAAGGTTACATGTGTTGACACTAATGGCATCAGCCTCCCACCACTTTTAAATACCCAAAAACTCCCTTACTGTGTAAAGCATAAGCAAGGCGCCTTTTGATAACTGATTGGTATAAGTTGATAAAAAGTCTTCATATATTTATAGTTTATTAAGTAAATCTTTATATTTATAGTTTATTTCTGTATTGATCGTATTTCTCAATAATAAAAACCTAAGGAGGGATTATGAAAAAAAAATTTCTAATAATTTTGATAATATCCTGTTATTTTTCCGGGTTCGGCCAGAAGAAATCAAACCTTGATCTTAGTTTTCCAGAAAACGATATAATAAATTCCCAGTCATCTCAGATAGGAGCATCACGAAACATAAATATCGAGTATGAAAGCCTGGAAAATGACAAGACCGGATTTTCACTCCTGTCTGACGGGTATTTCACAATTGGTACCACCAATGGTTTATCACAGGATATTCTGGATAATAATTGTCAGATTACCTTTGGACACCCGTATGCTTTAACCTCCTATCCTTTTTTTAGTCTGGATAGCATTGTTCATCATCCTGAACTTTATTTTTATGATGCACCCAAACAATTGATAAATCAGGGAGATACACTTTTAAGCTTACATGCTACAGACATTGAAAAGATTGACTTCTCCTTTAATATGATTCAGCAAAACAACGGTGACATTATTCGCTTGCATTTAAGAATCCAGAACATTGATACCATTTCCCATAACATTGGTATGGGTTTACTATTTGATCCCGCACTTGGATTGTGGGGTGATGGTTTTACATTTATTGATGGGCAATTAATCCAGATTGATACAACCCTCCAAAATAGTATTCCACCCATCTTTGATATATGGGAAAGGTGTGATGCTCCAAAAGGTATGGGAGTGCAGTTCGAATATGTCAATAATTTACCTTCAGAACTTATGTTAGGCAATTGGTTCAACCTGCACAACAACCAGACTCATACTGCAACGCCGATCTATGATCTAGGTGTTAAGATGGAGTGGTCTGAAACAATTGTAAATCCTGATGAGGAGGTAAGTTTTACTTTCGATATTAAACTTGAATCACCAGAATTTCCCAACGGTGTTTTTATGAGATCTGATTTACCCTATTTTTTATCCATAGAAAACAATCTCTTGTTTCCAAGAAATGTAAAGTCCATGGTGAAGCTTGCTAATAACAGCAATAATAATGTAATGAGTACAGCTTTGGAAATATTCGGAGATGGATACATAGAGAACTGGAGTTCACCGGATATAATTGATATTCCTGCACACAATACCGTTTATAGCAACGCTTTTCTGGATATCCCTGAAAATTATGAGGACAAAGTCATTATGCTGGAGCTAAACCTTGTGGATAATTCCGGGATTGTAGATCAGATCAAAAGAAACATATTTGTGCCCGCTGCACCATTCTCCGATTCAGGACTTATTGTTACAATTGATACCATCATCCTGTCAAACTTTCCAATTATTGATTTAATATTTAAATCGCAAATTGAAGAAACAGGACAATATTTAAAGGATCTAAGCAAAGAAAATATTTTCTTCTATGAAGAGCTGCTAAAAATTGAAGATTTTACCCTGGGAAAGGACACATCAGGGGGTGTAAATCAGGCGGATATAATTTTTGTACTGGATGTTAC
>JABMPH010000428.1 GCA_013203805.1 Bacteroidota bacterium
GATGGATATACAGTGTGCCGGCGCATTCGCGAGTTCTCGCCGGTGCCAATCATTATGGTAACTGCATTGACTAATCGACAGGAGAAGGCTGACGGACTGGACGCTGGCGCTGATGACTATGTTACCAAACCCATAAAACCAAGGGTATTAATCAGTAGAATTGCAGCCACGCTACGCCGTTTTTCTGCAAAAGAACAATCTGTAGACAAAATACTAGAGGTAGACGGGCTAATTATTAATATGGAAAGGTTCGTAATAATTAAGAACGATGTAGAAATAATTTTACCCAATAAAGAGTTCAAAATGGTATACTTACTAGCTTCGGCTCCAGATAAAGTATTCTCAAGAGAAGAAATTTTTCAAAGAGTTTGGGGAAATGATGTTATTGTCGGCGATCGTACTATTGATGTTCATATAAGGAAAATAAGGGAAAAAATAGGTTTGGAATATGTGAAAACTGTTAAAGGAGTAGGATATAAGTTTAACAGGTAATTATATGATTTTAAACTCGCCTAAAAATATTGCTCTGTTAAATGCAGTAATAATAACTTTTATTGCAGGCATTGCACTACTCCTCATTTATTTTTTCGAGTTATCATATGATATAACTTCAATAATAATAATCCTGGTATTTGTTTTTATTTTGGTATTTACTTTTTTAAACATAAGTATTAATATGTTTTTTAATGAAAAGATTAAGGTAATCTATAAAACTATAGGGCAATTACAATCTAAACCAGGGAGTAAATCTAAGAAAAATAGCAAAAGTGACGTACTCGACATAGTTAATCAGGTTGTGCTTAGATGGAGTGAAGAAAAAAAGCAGGAAATTGAAGAATTGAAAGAAATGGCTGCCTATAGGCGAGAATTTTTGGGGAATGTTTCACATGAATTAAAAACCCCTGTTTTCAACATTCAGGGATATATACATACCTTACTCGAAGGCGGTTTGGAAGACGAAACCATTAATATTAAATTTCTACAAAAGACTGTAAAAAGTGTAAATAGAATGATTGCACTCGTTGAGGATCTTGAAGAAATAGCTAAACTGGAATCCTCAAATCTAAGACTTAAAGAGGAAGTATTTAATTTATTTGAATTAACCAACGAAGTCATTGATTTCATGGAGCAAAAAGCCATTGAAAACAATACAACTATCACTATTAATAATACTTTATCAAAATCGATTAAAGTTAAAGCCGATAAGAAGAGAATTCGTCAAGTACTTATAAACTTGATTGATAATGCAATAAAATACGGGAATACCAAAAATGCATGGATTAAAATATCATTTTATAATTTCGACGAGAACTGCTTAATAGAGGTTCAAGACAATGGGATTGGTATTCCAGAGAAATATATCGTTAGAGTATTTGAAAGATTTTACAGAACTGATCAAAGTCGATCAAGGGATAAAGGAGGTACAGGACTTGGTTTGGCAATTGTAAAACACATAATTGAGGCACACCGTCAAACAATAAGCGTTAGAAGTAATGTAAGTGTTGGAACCACGTTTTCGTTCACACTAAGTATGGCTTAATCTATTTTTTTCTATCGATTGTAAAGTCGATAATCTTTTCAAGAGCGATCCTCGATTCATTTTCAGGTAACTCTTTTAATAGCTTAAGTGCTCTTGACTTATATTCTATCATTTTATCAGTAGCATATACTATACCTCCTGAATTAGCAATTTCATTTATTAGCCATCCTACCTTAGCATTATTTGTATTATGCCTTTTTACAATATTTATTATTTTACGTTTCTCAAATATTGAGGAATTATTGAGTAAATAAATTAATGGAAGAGTCATTTTCTTTTCCTTAATATCAATGCCTGTTGGTTTACCAATGATATTACTTTTCTCCAAATCGAAGATGTCGTCTTTAATTTGAAAAGCCATACCAGTATATTCACCGATCTTCCACATCTTTTTTATATCATTTTTATCTTTTGTTGCGGAGGCAGCTCCAGTTGCAAAACAAGATGCTAGCAACGATGCTGTTTTTTTCCGAATTATTTCATAATAAATCGATTCATCTATATCTAATTTTCGGGCTTTTTCTATTTGTAGAAGCTCACCCTCACTCATTTCTTTTACCGCTTCTGAAACAATTTCCAATGTACGATAATCCTTTGCTTGTAATGCTGTTAACATCCCTCTTGAAAGTAAATAATCACCAACCAATACTGCGATCTTATTTTTCCATAGAGCATTAATAGAAAATATTCCTCTTCTTCGATCAGAGTCATCTACCACATCGTCATGTACAAGTGAAGCAGTATGTAGCAGTTCAATTAATGTAGCAGCACGATAAGTGGAATCATTAATTTCATCAAAAAGTTTTGCACTATAGAGCACTATCAAAGGTCGTATTTGTTTCCCTTTGGCTTTTAGTATGTATTGCATTATAACATCAAGAAGAGGAACTGAAGATTTAACAGATAGCCTAAAAACCCTTTGAAATTCTTTAAATTCATTAGTTAATGGTTTTTTCAACTCGTTTAATAATGTCA
Source organism: Bacteroidota bacterium (assembly GCA_013203805.1). Lineage (GTDB taxonomy): Bacteria > Bacteroidota > Bacteroidia > Bacteroidales > F082. Next base: position 2,516 of record JABMPH010000428.1, read on the forward strand.
TAATAGTTGAGCGTTGTAAATGCGAAATTATTTTATGGCGATTAAGCTTAACATTTAATTAACTCTTGTTTGATTGTGTGTAATTCCAAAAATCAAATTTAAATCTATTTTTGCACAAACTTAATTTATGTCTGGATTTTTATTTGATGAACTAATTTTTGGCCCTGTCCATAGCAGAAGGCTTGGCGTTTCACTGGGAATAAACCTGTTGCCAATTGATAACAAGTATTGTAACTTTAATTGCATCTATTGTGAGTGTGGCTGGACTGATAGAAGCAAAGGAGTTAAGATTATACTTCCAAAACGTGATAATTTCAAAACGAAACTTGAAACCAAACTTAAGGAATTGCAAGGCACAGTTAACGAACCAGATGCAATAACCTTTGCCGGAAACGGTGAGCCAACAATTCATCCTAAATTTGCCGAAATTATTGACGATACAATTGAGGCACGTAATAAATATGCACCAAAGGCAGCCATTAGTATTCTTTCGAATGCAAGCATGCTTCATAAACCCTCAGTTACAACTGCTCTTAAAAAAGTTGACAAGAATATCCTTAAGCTTGATTCAGCTATTGAAAGCACATACAAAGCAATTAATCAGGCACAAAGTGGAATAACTCTTAATAAAATTATTGATGGATTACTTTCCTTTGAAGGAAAACTAATTATCCAAACATTATTTTTTAGAGGTGAATATGATGGCAAAATAGTCGATAATACTACCGAAACTGAGGTTGATGCTTGGTTAGATGTTATTGAAAAGGTTAAACCTGAATATGTAATGCTTTACCCAATTGACAGAGGCACACCTGCCAAAAATTTAGAGAAAATTTCTGAAAGTGAATTAAATGAGATTGCCAGTAGAGTTGAGGCCAGAGGGATTTCTGCTAAAGTTTATTAACCAAAGTTGATGTTATTAGGATATTAATAAGTTTGTAACTTTACAATCTTATTACTATTCACATTTTAACTTCAGCATATGTGTGGAAGATTTCAACTATCTGTAAAAGGAAAACATATTTCTGAACGCTTTAATGTTGAGGTATTTGATGAGCTATATCGCCCTAGTTATAATTGTGCACCTTCGCAGAATCTTCCGGTAATTACAAACGATCAGCATCATAACCTTAACTTACTACAATGGGGACTAATTCCGTTTTGGGCAAAGGATCCGAAAGTTGGATTCAGGAATATCAATACCCGTTCAGAAACCATAAGTGAAAAACCCTCCTTTAAAAATGCATTCAAAATAAGGAGATGCCTTATCCCGAGCAATGGTTTTTACGAATGGAAAAAAGACACAAACAAAACTCCCTATAGAATATTTCTCAAAAACGATGAACTGTTTGCAATGGCCGGTATTTGGGAAACATGGAAAGATTCCCATGAAAGGTCAATTGTTACTTTTTCGATTATTACAACTGCTGCAAATTCGTGTATTGATAACATCCATAATCGAATGCCAGTTATTCTAAAACATGAAGATGAACAATCCTGGCTTATGGAAAATGATAAGGAAAAGCTGCTGAAACTTTTGGTGTCATTCGATTCAACAAAGATGGATTATTACCCAATTTCTAAACAAGTTAATTCACCAGGAAACAACAATCCTGAAATTGCTTTACGCGATGAGGGTAGACAACAGGTTCTTTTTTGATTTAACATTTCATTTTGTAAGTATCAAAATAAGAAATATTCATTATTTTGAAGCAAGGTATAAGAAATTTTTCTAATTGTAGTTGGAGTACAAATGTTTTTGGCTGCGAATTAATTTATGAATCACAAATTGATTAATTTTATCGTTTGTGATATATTAAATAGTTACTTAATTATTTATTGCACTTTTCATACTGATCCTTTCTTAAATCCATAAAAATGAAAACATTACTAAAAATAGTCGGAGTACTGGTTGTTATAATAATAGCATTACTGTTTATCCTTCCATTGGTTTTTAAATCGGAAATTATTCGTTTAACAAAAAAAGAGTTAAATAAAAATATTAACGCAACGGTAAATTTTGAAGATATTGATCTGAGTTTGATAAAGAGTTTCCCCGACTTCAACCTGTCAATTGAAGGATTGTATATCGTAGGGGATGATGATTTTAACCAGGACACTTTGATAAAAGTAAAAACCATATCAATGGCCCTCGATATCTTTAGTGTACTAAATAGCGACAATTATGTGGTAAAGCGGATTAATTTGATTGACCCATCATTTAATGTAATTGTAAATAGAAATGGAAAAGCTAATTATGATATTAGTTTGCCAGATGATGTAGACAGTAGCTCCAAACCATCAACGGAAGAAACTTCTACCTTTAGCATGTCAATTAAGAAGTTTCAGATATCCAATGGAAAAGTTAATTATATCGATCAGGAGCTAAATACACAAGTATTCATTTCGGGTTTAAATCATACACTCTCAGGTGAACTGGGTTCTGAAAATTTTGTTCTCCATACAAGCACTAAAATTGAATCAATAAGTTTAATCTATGATGGAATTTCATATCTGACAAAAGCAACACTTGCGTACAATGCAAATATAACTGCGGACACGAAAAATGAAATCTACACGCTGGGTAAGAATGAGTTAATAATAAATAATTTGTTTATTGCATTTGACGGGTCGGTTTCTTTCATTAATGATGATCCAAATATGGTTATTACCTTTGCTTCAAAGGGCAATAAGTTCAAGGATATACTATCGATGATACCGGCAATATATACAACCGGTTATGAAAAAATTACAACTGATGGTACATTCTCCGTTAACGGATATGTAAAAGGTATTTACACCGATGAACAATTGCCATCGTTTGATATAACTGCGGAAGTTAAAGACGGGATGTTTAGTTATCCTGATTTGCCGAAATCAGTTACTAATATAAATATTAAATCAAATATTGCCAATAAGGGAGGAATAGCTGATAATACAATTATTAACGTATCGGAGTTTAGAATGCAACTTGGCGATAACCCAATAAGTGCAAGTTTCAAAATAAGTTCCCCGGTTTCTGATCCGAATATTAAAGCCAGGATTACCGGTGATTTTAATCTGGCCGAGACAAAAGATTTTTATCCAATTTCTGAAACAGATGATCTCCATGGTGAACTGATAATAGATGTAAAATTTGATGGTAAACTTTCGGCAGTTGAAAATATAGGTACTAAAAGTGCTAAAGGCGAACAAGAATTTTTAGCAATGGGATCGGTTGTCGCAAAAGATATAAGCTATAGAACCAGTATGTTTGTTAATCCATTAATTATTAAAACTACACAGATTAATTTTTCACCCTACTACCTTGATATAGTTACGTTTAGCGCTACCAGTGGTAAAAGTGATATTGGTGTAACCGGAAAAATCGAAAATTATCTGGATTACTATCTTAATAACGGAGTCCTGAATGGAACGATGGTTTCAAACTCGAATTACTTAAATATCGATGAAATGTTTATTGAATCTAAAGATGATGAAGTAACTGGTAACGATAGTTTGGCAATTGGTGGCATATCAACAGGCGAAACTGAAGCAGGGTCAGTTATTGATATTCCGGATAACATCAACTTTGCAGTATCTTCAAAATTCGATAAGCTCATCTACGATAAACTGGAAATGGATAATGTAGGCGGAAAATTAATTATCGCCAATAAAACATTACAAATCAACAATCTGAAAATGGAAGCAGTTGGTGGCAACATGACAATTAATGGGAGCTATTCAACAATTGATGTGGAAAATCCTAAAGTTGACTTCGATTTAAAAATGGAAAATATGAATATTCCAAGTGCTTACGATCAGTTTGCAATTTTTAGAAACTACCTTCCACTCACAAAAAAGACAACCGGGTTATTTTCAGCCGATTTTAATTTAAATACATTGCTGAAAAATGATATGATGCCCGATTATTCAACTATGAGTGGGGGAGGTTTATTGTCAACAAAAAAAATAGTAATCTCAGGTTTAAATTCATTAACGGAAATTGCAGATATGCTGAATATAGAACAACTAAAGCAATTATCAATTGATGATTTTATAGCTCATTTCAAATTAGAAGCAGGAAAGCTGATTGTGAAACCTACTAAATTTAATTACAAAAACATTGATGCTGAAATTGCCGGCTGGACCGGATTAGATCAGTCGATAGAATATGATATGAATATTATGGTGCCAAGATCAGAATTTGGCAGTAGTGCAAACAAAGTAATTGATGACTTACTATCGCAAGCAAATTTTCTGGGGAATAACTTTAGTTTGCCAAGTATAATTCCAATAAATATATCAATTGAAGGTACGCTGGATAAACCAGTAGTTAAAACCAAACTCAGTGACAATATCGGAAGCACTTCCACAAACATCGTAAAAGAAATAATAAAAAATGAGCTTGGAAACGAAACTGCAGCCAAAGCTCAAAAAATAATTGACGATGCCAGCAAACAAGCAAAATATATAATTGATGAAGCAAAAAAACAGTCAAAGCTAATAAAAGATAACGCTGCAGATGCTGTTGAGCTGCTAAACAAAGAAACAGCCAAGCAAGCCGAAGGACTAATTGCTGAAGGGAAAAAGAATGGTATGGTGGCGGAAATGGCAGCAAAGGAAGCGGCAAAACGCATTCGTAAGGAAGCTGCAAATAATGGAGTGGGGATAATAAATGAAGCTAATAGAAAAGCCGATGGATTAATTATAGAAGCTGAAAAGCTAGCAGAAAAGCTGAAAAGAGATGCTCAAGCACAAGCTGATAATATTAAGAAATAGCTTTTATCATGGAACTGCATGAGATAAAAGCTAGACTGTTGGCAAAATGCATTAATCAGCAATTAGAAGTAATCCGCCAGCTTCATCAAGAAATTGAAGAAGCTCAAAAGCAAGCCAACGATTATGGTCAACCCAAGGATCGCTACGACGCTTTTCGAACCAAGTTAATGAGGCAGATTGAGATGTTTGCCAAGCAATTGGATAAAGCCAATATTGTGATAAATACACTTCAAAAAATTAATATTGACAAAAAGCTAACCAAAGTTGAATTCGGAGCGCTAGTTATTACAAACAAACAAAAGCTTTTTGTTTCGGCAGGTTTAGGAAAGATGGATATCGATGGAGAAGAGTACTTTGCCATATCACCATTAGTGCCCGTTTTCGTTGCCCTTAAAGGAAAAATGAAGGATGATAAAGCTGATTTTAACGGGACGGCTTTCATTATTGAAGATGTTTCATAATAATTTAATAATGAGATTGTATTAACGGGGGAAATTAATTGTAACGAAATGACCTTCCTTTTCCGGCAGGCAAGATATCCTCTGAGTCTGTGACATTTCCTGATCAAACTCCGTCTACTTAATCTTCCTTCGGGTCAACAAAAAGATCAATGAGTGAATACAACATTCACAAATCAATTAGAAATAACCTTAATTTTGTGTGAAATATTTGAAGCGTGATAAATCCTAATACCATACAAACAATTTTTGAAACTTCGCGAGTTGAGGAGGTAGTTGGCGACTTTGTTACACTTAAAAAAAGAGGGGCTAACTATTTGGGATTGTGTCCTTTTCATAATGAAAAAACACCTTCTTTTAGCGTAAGTCCATCAAAAGGTATATATAAATGTTTTGGATGTGGTAAGGCTGGCAACGTAGTTGGCTTTGTTATGGAACACGAACATTATACATATCCCGAATCACTCCGTTATCTTGCAAAAAGATATGGTATTGAAATAGAAGAAGAGGACGTTACCCCCGAAATGCAACAGCAACTGGATGAAAAAGAGAGTATGCTGGCATTAAATACTTTCATCACAAACTATTTTTCAAAAAATCTTTTCGAGAAAGGTGAGGGGAAATCAATTGGGCTAAGTTATCTTAAGGAAAGAGATTTACGTGAAGGCACCATTCAAAAGTTCGAGATTGGATATGCAATCGATCAATGGGAGGATTATTCGAAACATGCTTTGGCTAATGGATATAAAAAAGATATACTGGTTGGTACCGGATTAAGTATCGAAAAGGATGATAGTTTATTAGATCGCTTTCGCGGAAGGGTAATTTTTCCCATCCATAACCTTACAGGACGTGTAATTGGCTTTGGAGGAAGAATACTTTCATCTGAGAAATCAAAAGCAAAATATTTAAACTCACCTGAATCGGATATTTATAATAAGAGCAAAGTATTATATGGTATTTACTTTGCACGCAATGCAATTGTTAAGCAGGATAAATGTTATTTGGTTGAGGGATATACGGATGTTATTTCACTTCATCAAGCGGGAATTGAAAATGTTGTTTCTTCATCTGGAACATCATTAACTGTTGATCAGATAAAGTTGATTAGCAGATATACTCCAAACATCACAATTCTTTATGATGGTGATACAGCAGGAATTAAGGCTTCGTTTCGAGGAATTGATTTGATATTAGAGCAAGGGATGAATGTAAAAATTGTTCTCTTTCCCGAGGGTGAAGATCCCGATTCATACGCTCGCAACCATACAACAAGTGAAACCGAAAATTTCATAAAAAATACGGCAGTTGATTTTATCGTATTTAAAACCGGCCTACTAAAGGAAGAAACAAAAGGTGATCCAGCGGCAAGGGCTTCTTTAATAAGGGATATTGTTCAAACTATTTCAATTATTCCAGATGGTATTGTTCGATCTGAATACATAAAGGAGTGTAGTGTATTGCTCGGAACACAGGAGCAAATCTTAATTAATGCTCTAAATAAAATATTGCGTCAAAAATTTAGCAAGCAGGCAAACATTCCTTCCGAAATAATTCCACATGAAGATATAGTAGATGTCAGATCGGGACAAAAGGATGTTGATCCACTTGATATCAGCTATTTGGAAAATGATTTAGCTCGGTTATTGTTACTATTTGGTAATATACAAGTTAAGGTTAGCACTGAGGATAATGAAGAACACGAAATCTCGATATCTGATTTCATTATCAGTGATCTGGATAATGATAGTTTAAATTTTGAAAATAAGATTTATCAATCAATTGTTGAGGAAATTAAAAATGCAAAAGAAAAGGCGGAAGTATTAAATGTTGCTTATTTCACAAACCATCCAAACCCTGCAATGTCTTCAATGGCCATTGAGCTTATAACAAGCCAATATGAGCTAAGTGAAAACTGGGAAAAGAATAAAATATTTGTGAAAAAAGAGGAAGATGATTTATTCCACCTTGCTCTCTCAACTCTCATGTCGTTTAAATCAAGGCTTATAAGTAAAAAACTGAACGATATTTCTCAACAATTAAAAGTTGCCACAAATGATGCCGAAATATACCTACTTCAACAGGAATTTTTTGAGTTAAAGAAACTAACCAATTTAATAGATGCTGAATTGAACAGGCCGTTTAATTATTAATATCCCATTGTTTGTGATTCTGAGCGCAGCGAAGAATCTCATGCCTTTGATTAACAGGGATAAAGAGATTCTTAGCTGCGCTTAGAATGAAAAAAAAATCGTTTCGATAACATTTCTTTGCTGTTTATTTAAAATTCATTTAAATAATCAACAGTTATATGGCTGAATTTTAGTTTTTTTGCATCTTAATTAAAAATTAAACCAAGTGAGAAGAACTGAGATTAAATCATTACTCCAATCAAGAGATTATGGTAGTGAAGTAGTTGTACAAGGATGGGTACGCACAAAACGTGGAAGTAAAAATGTAGCATTTATTGCACTTAATGATGGATCAACAATTAATAATGTGCAAATAGTTGTTGATGTTGACAATAATACCACAAGTATCCTTGAAAGAGTTCATACTGGAGCTGCCTTATCCATAGTTGGGGAGCTGGTTGAGTCAACTGGAAGTGGGCAAAGTGTTGAGGTACATGCAAAAAAAGTTGAAATTTTAGGCATTGCCAATCCTGATGAATATCCTCTTCAACCAAAAAAACATTCACTTGAATTTTTACGCGAAAAAGCTCACCTGCGTTATCGCACAAATACTTTTGCAGCCATTGCTCGTATTAGGCATAATATGATATTTGCCATTCATAAGTTTTTCAACGATAGGGGGTTCTATAATATTCATTCACCAATCATAACTGGATCTGATGCCGAAGGAGCCGGTGAAATGTTTCAGGTTACCACATTAGATTTGGATAATATTCCAAAAACAAAAGAAGGTAAAGTTGATTTTAGCAAGGATTTTTTTGGTAAAGCAGCAAACCTAACTGTTTCAGGTCAACTGGAAGCCGAATTAGCAGCGTTGGTATTATCGAAGGTATATACTTTTGGGCCAACTTTCCGTGCCGAAAATTCAAATACAGCGCGCCATTTGGCAGAGTTTTGGATGATTGAACCAGAGTTTGCTTTTGGAGATATTGTTGATGATATGAATTTGGCCGAAGACATGTTGAAATACGTTATTGGATATGCTCTTGAACATTGTATTGAAGATTTAGCTTTCTTAAGTAATCGATTAACAGAAGAAGAAAAAAATAAGAAAGCAGATGAAAAATCGATGGAACTTATCGAAAAATTGAGATTTGTACTTGATCAACCATTCGAAAGACTAACATATACTCAGGCCATTGAAATTCTTAAAAATTCGAAACCAAATAAGAAAAAGAAATTCCAGTTTGTGATCGAAGGATGGGGAGCCGATTTGCAATCGGAACACGAAAGATATTTGGTTGAAAAGCACTTTAAAAAACCAGTTATCCTTACCGACTACCCGGCATCAATAAAAGCATTTTATATGAAGCAAAACGATGATGGGAAAACCGTAAGAGCTATGGATATCCTTTTTCCTCAAATTGGTGAAATAATCGGAGGATCACAGCGTGAGGAAGATTATGAAAAGTTATCACGACGTATGACAGAGATGGATATCCCTGAAGAATCAATGTGGTGGTATCTTGAAACCCGTAAGTTTGGTACTGTTCCACATGCTGGTTTCGGATTAGGTTTTGAACGGCTTATTTTATTTATTACTGGGATGGGTAACATACGTGATGTAATACCATTCCCCCGAACACCTATGAATTTGGAGTTTTAAGCTCTCGATATCTGAATAATTTCCGAAGTAATTTAAAATTCTTTTATTTATCGTTGCCACAGATTCACAGATTAATGATAGCTCATTTGTGAAGCATCTTTATATTTACATTGGAAAGATTGATTCTTGGTTAATAACAATTTGAAATAATTATCACCAAAATTGTGCCATAATAAAAATGTTCTTACATTTGTGTTGGTTGAAATCTTAAATATTTTAAATGTTAAACCAACGGTTACAGCAAAAATTACTTCAAAAATTATCACCTCAGCAAATTTTGCTGATGAAGTTATTGCAGATTCCAACTGTTGGTTTAGAGCAACGAATTAAGCAAGAAATTGAGGATAATCCGGCACTTGAAGTCGACTCAAATGAGAGTTCCGATCAGGATGATTATGATGAAAAACCTGATCAAGATGATAAAGATGAGCCAGTTGATACTGAACTTGATGACTTTAAGTCGAAAGATGATGAATTCGATTTCAATGATTATATTAATGAAGATGATGTTCCTTCATATAAACTTCAAACAAATAATTACAGCTCAGATGAGGATAGAAGAGAGGTGCCATTTGTTTCCGGAACTAGTTTTCATGAAAATCTTCAGCAACAGCTAAGCTTACGTCATCTAAGTGAAATGGACACCAATATTGGCATGTATGTTATTGGGAACATTGACGATTCGGGTTATTTACAACGCTCAGTTGATGCCATTGTTGACGATTTGGCTTTTTCTCAAAATGTTATGGCTGGAAAAGAGGATGTGGAAAGGGTTCTTTCGATTATTCAACAATTTGATCCAGCAGGTGTTGGTGCTAAAGATTTAAAAGATTGTTTATTGATTCAAATAAATCGACAACTTCAGGAGTCCCCATCTGAAAAACTGGAATTAGCAAAACGAATAATTAGCAGGTATTTTAACGATTTCACTAAAAAACATTATCAAAAGATAATGAAAAGGGTTGAAATTAGTGAAGAACAACTTAAAGAAGCGTTGGGAGTAATACTTCATTTGAATCCAAAACCTGGTAATTCGTTAAGCGAAACGACAAAAGATAATCACTACATAATTCCTGATTTTACCATTACAAATAATGGTGATGAACTTGAGCTTTCGTTGAACTCATGGAATAGTACCGATTTAAAAGTTAGCAATTCTTTTTCGGGTATGATGGATACAGTTGGTAAGCAGAAAAAGAGTAAGAAACAAAGAGAAGCATTTTCGTTTATTAAGCAAAAAGTGGATTCAGCACGTTGGTTTATTGATGCTATTCAACAGCGTCAAAACACATTATATTCAACCATGAAGGCAATAATGGACTACCAGTATGAGTATTTGCTAACTGGTGACGACACAAAGCTTAGACCAATGATACTTAAGGATATAGCTGAAAAAGTTAATCTTGATATAACTACAATATCCCGAGTTGCTAACAGTAAATATGTTCAAACACCCTTTGGTACATTATTAATAAAAAGTTTCTTTAGCGAATCGATGCAAAAGGATGATGGTGAAACAGTATCAACGCGCGAAATCAAAACAATTTTGAAAGAAATTATAGATGCTGAAAGTAAAGAAAAACCTTTTACTGATGAATATCTTACTACAAAATTGAAGGAAAAGGGTTATCCAATTGCACGGCGAACTGTTGCAAAATATCGCGAACAACTCAAAATACCGGTAGCCAGATTAAGAAAGGAATTGTAAAGGAATATGTCGTTTTATGAGGTCACAGACTTTTGGGGTCTTTTACGATTCAACATCCATAATAACAATGAAAACCAAATAACAATGACAACAACGTCAGCCAAAATACTATCCGCAATTTTCCATCCTTTGCTTGTACCAACTTATGCATTATTGATACTAATGAATCTTCAAACACATTCAATATTGGCTATCCCGGTTAATTATAGGTACATAGTTGTGGCTTTTGTGTTTTTGTCAACATTTGTATTACCATCAATTATCATATTCCTACTACTTAGAATAGGAAAGATAAAGAGTCTGGAAATGCAATCACAAAGGGAGCGGGTATTACCGATGCTAATTATTGCCCTCGTTTTTTATGGAACATATCAACTACTAAAGCAAACTTCTTTAGCAGGATTGATTACTTTTTTTATGATGGGATCAACAATGTTAGTGCTTATTACATTACTAATTAATTATACAACCAAAATAAGCCTTCATATGATAGCATGGGGAGGTTTTCTGGGAACAATGCTAGGCTTTGCCATTCGCTTTAATTACAATTTGACTTATTTATTATTCTCAATTATAATACTAATTGGTATTATTGCAACAGCTCGATTAAGGTTAAATGCTCATAGCCCGTTTCAAATTTATTTAGGATTCGTTCTGGGAACAATTGGGATGGCATCTATATTTTTTCTGATTTGAAAGGCTTATTATGAGATTATTATATATACTGGAATCAATATAGCAGTTCCATGAGTTGGAAACAATTCGCTTAATGGGAATTGCATAAAAATTAACTATTACCGCTAAACTCCAACAAGTAGGCTTTAATGAATTCGTTTAGATCACCATCCATTACATTTTGAACATTAGATGTTTCGTAGTTTGTTCGAACATCCTTCACCATTTTATATGGGTGCATTACATAAGACCGAATTTGAGAGCCCCATTCAATTTTCTTTTTGCTTCCTTCAATCTGGTCAATTGCTTCTTGCTTTTTTCGAAGCTCAATTTCGTAAAGCTGAGATTTTAGCATCTGCAATGCTTTTTCACGATTTTGCAATTGTGATCTGGTTTCTTGACACTCAATAACAAGTCCCGATGGTTCATGATGTAATCTAACTGCAGTTTCAACTTTATTAACATTTTGCCCACCAGGCCCTCCCGACCTAAATGTATCCCAACTTATGTCGGCAGGGTTAACATTAATTTCGATCGAATCATCAACAACGGGGTATACATAAACTGAAGCAAAAGAAGTATGTCGACGGTTTGCCGAGTCGAAAGGTGATAGTCTAACTAACCGATGAACTCCATTTTCTCCTTTTAAGTATCCAAATGCAAAATCACCACTAATTTGAAGAGTAACAGACTTAATCCCAGCTATATCACTTGCTTGATAATCGAGCTCCTTAATTTTATAATTATTGCGTTCGCCATAGCGAATATACATACGCATAAGCATTTCGGCCCAATCCTGACTTTCAGTTCCTCCGGCTCCGGGGTTAATTTTTAGAATAGCATCAAAGGCATCTTCCTTATTACTGAGCATTTGTAGTAACTCAAGGTCGGCAATAATTTTTTCAGTTATGTTAAATTGGTCATCAAGTTCCTCCCGTGAAGCTTCTTCCAACTCAAAAAATTCTTCTATTGTAACAAGGTCATTTACTGATTCGTTGGCATGGTTGTATGCGTCTACCCATCGTTTTTTATCTTTGATTTTTTTTAGATGTGCCTCTGCTTCTTTGGGGTTATCCCAGAAGTTTGGAGATTGGGTTTTCTCTTCCTCTTCTTCAATCTCCATTTTTTTTTGATCGTAGTCAAAGATACCCCCTTAGGGCTTCAAGCCGTACTATTAATTCTTTTCTGCCTTCTGTGGTGAACATGGTTTAAGTTATATAGTTTTGAGTTCTGTGTTTTGAGTTCTGTGTTTTGAGTTCTGTTATTCGAGTTAATAATGGTGGAGTGATTATTAAATTTCCCCCTTTATTACTTTCCAGGCCAATTCGGGTTGAAATCCTTTTTGCTGGGCAAATTTTACAAGTTTGTTGTTTTTCCGAAATTCATTATCATCATCAATTTTTTTCGATGATAACACTGACTTCAGGGTGTTTAAATATTCTTCCTGATCTAATGAATTAAGAGCTATTTGGATTGTAAGTTCAGGAATTTGCTTTTGCATAAGTGCATAAGTAATTTTGTTTCTCCCCCACTTATTATTACGTAGCTTGCCTGTTGCATAAGCAAGTGCAAATCTATCTTCATTAATGAAATCCTCCTTTTTGAGTTGTAATATAATCTCAGAAATGATTTTTTCGCTAACATTCCAACTAATTAATTTTGTTTTTACATCAAAAATTGAACGCTCCTGGTATGCACAAAACTTACGCGCTTTTTCAAATAAAAATGTATGTTCAGGTGCCATATTTAATAGTATTTACTAATTTGAAAAATAGTGTTGCGTTATATCAAAAACTAATACTTCGTTCGATCCAATACTACCGGAACCATTTGATCCATAAGCTATACCTGACGGAATTACAAGTTTTATTTTGCCACCTTCTCCAATTAGCTGGATTCCTTCCTGCCATCCAACTATAAGATCAGATAGTTTACTAGTGAAATAATCCCCCTCATCAAACATAGAACCATCAAGTTTATATCCTTTGTATGAAACTGTAACATTTGAATTTACTGTTGGGCGATCTGATGCACCGGGCTGCTCAATTACATAGTATAGTCCACTTGAGGTGAATTGTCCATCAAGATTATTATCTAGTACATATGCCTCAATTAATCCGCGATCTATTTCCCCTTGATTTGAATCTTTTTTACAAGAAGAAAATAGCACACTTAAAACCATGGCCGAAATAATAATTAAAAATCTATTTTTTATCATAACCAAATACTTTTATAGCAAAATTACACTTTATATAACAAATTATTGACAAACTTATTTTAATAATCACCACAAACATTGTGTTAATTATGTATAAATGTGGTCCAAACTATTTGTTCCTATTGATCAACTCCCAATCTAAATAACTAATTAGTGAACGACTTAAGGGATATATCAAAACCAAGTACTTCGTTTGGGTTTATGCTACCTGAACCATTATATCCATAGGCTAGACCTGACGGGATAATTAGTGTTATTTCACCACCTGCTCCAATTAATTGTAATCCTTGTGTCCATCCACGTATTACTCCTGACAAAGGAAAAGATATATTATTTGCGCTTTCTTCAAATACACTTCCATCAAGTCTGTAGCCCTTATACATAACAGTAACGCTTGAGCTTGATGTAGGGTGCTCTTCTCCTCCAGGCTTATCAATAATATAAAAAATTCCACTTTCAGTAAATTGACCCACAAGATTATTATTAGCTACATAGGCTTCAATTAATTCTTTGTCCAGTTCTGCCTGATCGGTTTTCTTACATGAAGAAATCATTAGAAAAGCAGTAACAATAATTACTATTACAGGGAAATATCTTGTTTTCATGGTTTGAATTTAATAGATAGCAAATTTACATTTTTTACCTCTAATGCATAGATGCAATAGTTTGATATATGAAATTTATTAATTGTTAAGAAATAGAAAGATTATGGTTGAATGAAGCAATATGTTTAATAACATTGCTAAATTAATTGAGAACTTTGTAAAGAATAATAATTATTTAGCCAACAGTTCTTTAACTAATCTTGGAACTCCAACTCCTGCTTTTTCTTTAATTGTGGTTAGATTTGCAACACCTCCTACATGAAATGCTTTAGGATCGATATAATACTTTGGGACATGATTGTTTACATAATTTATCAAACTTGCTGCCGGATAAACAACCATTGATGTTCCTATAACTATAAGTATATCAGCATCAGATATAGCATGTACAGCATTTTCAATCATAGGTACACTTTCTCCAAACCAAACAATATGTGGGCGAAGTTGAGATCCTAATTCACATTTGTCGCCAATCTTAAGCTCCCAATTATCGAGAGTATAAATGAGTTCAGGATCTATAGTGCTTCTCACCTTTTTAAGCTCACCATGTAAATGAAGTACGTTGGTTGACCCGGCTCTTTCATGCAGGTCGTCAACATTTTGAGTTACAATTTGTACATTATATTTATCTTCTAGTTTTGCAAGCCATAAATGTCCATCATTTGGTGTCACTTCAAAAAGTTGCTTTCTGCGTTGATTATAAAACTCCATTACAAGTTCACGGTTATTTCTCCACGCACCGGGTGTAGCAACATCTTCAACTCGATGATTTTCCCATAGTCCGTTATTGTCGCGAAAAGTGCTTACACCGCTTTCAGCACTTATGCCAGCTCCGGTAAGTATGGCTATCTTTTTCATTTTATATAGGTTATTGGAATAAAGTTCGATAAAGGTAACACTTTTTAAGAAAAAAAAACGCCCTCCGAAGAGAGCGTAATAAGCCTAAACAAGAATCGCAACCATCAATGATTAGGCAGTATTATTAATCAAAAAGTTTCATATCATCCAATACTTTCATCACACTTTTTACAGAATTAGCAGATGTTTCCAGAAGCTTCTTTTCATCTTCGTCAAGATCGATTTCAATTATCTCTTCAATACCATCTTTCCCAAGTTTAACTGGTACACCCAGGAATACATCCTTTAAGCCATATTCGCCGTTAAGAAAGGCACAAAGAGGCACAATTTTTTTCTGGTCGTCAACAATGGCTTCAACAAGCTGAGCTGCTGCTGCTCCGGGAGCATACCATGCGCTGGTTCCCATAAGATTTACAAGTTCTCCACCACCTTTTTTTGTTCTTTCAACAATCTTATCTATTTCATCTTTACCAAGAAGCTGAGTAATTGGGATTCCATTTATTGAGGTATAACGTGGTAATGGAACCATAGTATCGCCATGACCTCCGAGTAACATTGCATGAATATCAATGGGAGTTACATTTAATGCGTTTGCGATAAATGCACGGTATCTACCTGTATCAAGTGTTCCTGCCATTCCAAACACTTTTTTGGATGATTTGTTAGATGCCTTATAAGCTGCATAGGTCATAACATCCAACGGATTGCTTACAACAATTATAATAGCATCTGGAGAATACTTAATTGCTTTTTCAGTAACATCTTTTACAATGTTAGCATTAGTTTTTATTAAGTCGTCGCGCGACATTCCAGGTTTACGTGGAATACCTGATGTAATCACAATTATTCCTGATCCTTTGGTTTTTAAGTAATCATTTGTTACTCCGGTAACTCGAGTGTTGAAGTGATTAATGGCTGCTGTTTGCCATATGTCAAGTGCTTTACCTTCGGCAATTCCTTCTTTAACATCAAGAAGTACAACTTCCTTAGCAAGATCTTTGTGAGCAATTACATTAGCACATGTAGCTCCTACATTACCAGCTCCAATAACAGTTATTTTTTGCATTTTGTATGGTTTTTTTTTACGTTTAACCTTTTGTTTCATTACGGCAAATGTAATAATATTAGGTTTATTGTACAAATTCATTTTTATTCAATCATAAAGTACATATTTTCAATCAAATGGTGAAAGTTAGAGATGGAGAAACTAAGCAATAGTATAATAGAATAATCTGATAAATGTAGTTATCTAGATGTGTTTGAGCTTTAATGAAACGAAATACTTATCTTAACAAAATTGAAATAATCTTAGAGCTTTATTTACATTAAATTCAACAATTGTTTGTATTCTTGCATTCCGAACAATACTCGACCAATAGTATTTAACTAACTTACTAACAGCTTTTAATAGCTAAAATATTTTAATATAATGCAGAATCAAGTATTTACAATTACCGATAAGCATCGTGCTGCAGCAAGAATCATCCTCAAAAGAGTAATGGAGGATAACAAGCCAAAAAATATTGTAACAGTAACAGGCGAGGTTGGTACAGGAAAATCGACAATTTCATACCTGCTGGCTAAATATCTGAAGAAGGAGGGTATTCGTGCAAAGATTATGGATCTGGATAACTATTATAGAGTTGCACCAATCGATAGAAAAAAGTGGAGGCTTAAACACGGCATTGAAAGTGTTGGTTTAGATGAGTACAATTGGGGGAAAATCTATGAAAATATTGAAGATTTTAAGGAAAGTCGTATTACCAAAATGCCTTTGGTTGATATGGTTACAGACTATCAGGATGAGTTGACAACTAATTTTCAAGGAGTTGACTTGCTTATAATAAAGGGGCTATATTCAATAAAATGCAAAGAATCAAGGCTAAAGATATTCATAGAACTATCAACCGAAGAAGCCAGTAAATTTAACACATACGAAGGGGTTGAAGAATCGGATGAATTTCGTCTTCGGGTTATGGCAAAAGAACAGGGAATTGTTCAGCAATTGAAAAAGGATGCCGACTTTTTCGTGGATTTTAATTCAATTGAAAATTATCACTTATAAAAAAAGAAGGAGTAGATTCTAAAAAATACTCCTTCTTTTTATTATTTATTGCCGATTATTAACCGGCTTGTAGATCTTCAGCACCAGGCAACATACCTTCTAATTGTGTAGGATTATGAATTAATGTAGGCATGTGTTGAGGACAAATCCAATAGTGATTGCTTTTGAAATCTACTGCCAATAAAGGTACTTCCTGCTCATTGCGTTTGCAAAAAAGACATACTTTGCTATTATCTTCCATTTCTAATATTTTTAATTTAGTAATTTAAGGGGCAAATATCCGAAATTATCCGATACAATTACAATGATTAAATAAGTAAATGGGATGAGTGCAATTATCTTCTATGTAGCTATAGATTTTGTAATATTGCATTATAAGTATCTGTTAGTTAAAACAAATTTATTTGAACATTCAAATATCATGTGATGAAAATCGTTAAAAAAATATTTATCACTTTAATAATTATTGTAATTGTTTTTGTGACCATAAGTTACTTTTGGTTGAGATCCACAAAACCTGTTTATTCAGGTAACATGAAACTATCAGGATTGAATAGTGAGGTTGAAGTTGTTTTTGATGAATATGGAGTTCCTCACATTTATGCACAAAATGCTCATGATGCATATATGGCATTGGGTTATGTTCAATCACAGGAACGATTATTTCAAATGGAGATGATAAGGCGCGTTACCTCTGGAAGATTATCCGAATTGCTGGGGGAAAAGTTTCTAGGTACTGACAAAACAATGCTCACACTTTCAATTCGAAATATGGCCAAAAGGAGTGCCAATAAATACTTTAAAGAAATTGATGAACCCTATAAAAAAGAAACTTTGGCATATCTTGAAGGAATAAATAGTTTTATCGAAAATGGAACTTTACCTATAGAATTTAGTTTACTAAACTTCAAACCCGAACCATTTGAACCAGTTGATGTTTATACGGCAATAGGATATATGTCTTTATCATTTACTTCCGCACTGTCGCAGGAACCAATAGTTACACGAATTATGGAAAGTTTGGGTGAAGAGTACCTCATTGATTTTGATCTCGATTCTTTATCTAATTCTAAGCACTACAATAAAGATGATTATTCAAATGAATCGCTTAGCGGACTTTCCATTGCTGTTGAGCAAATTTTTAATTCTTTGCCAATTCCGGTTTGGCATGGATCTAATAACTGGGTACTTAGTGCCGATAGATCAAAATCAGGAAAAGTATTACTTGCCAACGACACTCACATAAAATATTCGCAACCAGCAGTATGGTATGAGGCATATATGGAATATCCTGAATTTTCAATGGGAGGATATTATCTGGCAAGTGTTCCATATGCTATAATTGGTCATAATGATATTTTGGCATGGGGTACAACAATTTTCCCATTCGATAATATGGATCTTTATCGTGAAAAACAGAATCCTGAGAATTCTAATCAGGTGTGGGTTAACGATATGTGGGAAGACTACTCAACAATAACTTATGCAATCCCTGTTAAAGATGAAGAGGATGTTGAATTTACTATTAAGAAAACAAGTCATGGGCCATTACTTAATGGTATTTATAATGATATTGCAACCATAAACGATGAGCCTATTTCATTATGGTGGTCATTAAACGACATGGAGTCAACAGTACTCGATGCATTATACAGGATAAATAATGCTAAAAACATGAGTGAATTTGAGGCAGCCATGCAATATATTGATTTAATAGGAATGAATATGATATATGGTGATGTTGAAAATAATATTGCCCTTTGGTCTACCGGAAAAATCCCCAAACGCCCCGATCATATAAACTCTAAAATTATTCTTGATGGAGCGAGTGGTAATGATGAAATACTGGGTTATTATCCGTTTGAGAAGAATCCAAAAATTATAAACCCTGAAGATGGATTTATAACTACCTCAAATGATGAACATCAGAGGGTAGATGGCATATTATATCCTGGATATTATTCACCTGGATTAAGGGCAAAACGTATAAAGCGATTAATTAACTCACAGGATGCCTGGAACTTAGAAGAATTAACTTCGGTGCAGTTAGATAATACTTCCGAAAAAGACACAATGCTTACAAAACTCATCCTTTCAAATGCTAATGTTCAGAAGGTTGCAAGTCTTGGTCCAACATACTCATCTGCAATAGTGCAATTAGAAGATTGGAATGGTAATTCTGATATAAATACCATTGGGGCAACAATATTTAGTAACTTGGTATACTACATTATGTATAATACAATGGCTGATGAATTAGGGGAGAATGATTTTAACAGTTTCGTGAGTTCATTTTTGGTGCGCTCACGGATGATCGCCTTATTATCAAACAATGATTCCCCTTGGTTTGATAATACAAAGACTCCAGAAATTAAGGAATTACGAAATGATATTTTCACGCTTTCACTTGAAGAAGCAATTACTTCGCTAAAAAATCAACTTGGAGATGATGTTAGTGCATGGAAATGGGGAGAAGTTCACACGCTAACCCATGTTCATCCCATTGGAAGGGAAGAACCCTTGGATATAATTTTTAATGTTGGTCCATTTGCCAAATCAGGGAGCAATGATGTTATCGATAAAGAGGGATTCAAGTATAACAAGTCTGGAGTTTATCCTGTTTTAGATGGACCTGCCATGAGAATGTTGGTAGATTTTGCTGACCCAAGTCATACCTTATCAATTATCCCAACCGGACAGTCGGGAAACGTAATGAGTCCTCACTATTCTGATCAGGCCTATATGTTTAATAAGGGCGAATATCGCACTTTCAATACTAATAAAAAGGAACTCGATAAAAGTAGTATTCTTATACTTGAACCAATGGGTAAATAATGAGTTAAGTGAGTTGACTATTTATCACTACACCTCTTTTATCTCATTTATTTTTCTGGATATCAATGATATTTCAATAATAAAGAAAAACACAAATGCTGTTAATCCGGTAAGGAAAACTTTTGAAATAGTTATAGGTATTGAATATCGTATGCTTTCAAACTTATGAAAATAGTCGGTTAAAAATGAAAAATTAATGTTTGATGGGCCGGAAAGTAGAAGTATTGAAAAAAGAGCAATTATAATAGAAGTAATGATAATCCATCCTCTTATTGATATTAGGGGACTTGTTATTATAGCTTTACTTTTTTCAGCGCTCAATACCTCAATTTTATCCATTAACGAATTTGTAAATTCTCCACCTGGCTTATAAACAGATGCAGTTTTCACCGCCTTTTTTACAAAAATATCCTCATTAGTTATATTCATAGTCAAGTATTTCTTGGTCAATTTTGTCCTTTAAGTCCGCATAAAGTTTTTGCCGACTCCTATAAAGCTTTACTTTAACATTTTGTGTTGAAATTCCAACAATTTCAGCAATTTCAACAATTGGCAATTCCTCGTAGTAATACAAAGTTATTATTATCTTCTCGGTTTCCGGCAATTTTAATATTGATTCATTAATAATTTTCTGTTTTTCCGCAATACTCATCTCATGAAGAGCGGTGGGCGTTATTTCAGGTTGATGGTTACCGGCATAATCAATTTCAATTGTAATGGGCTGTCTTTTTTGAGATTTATATCGGTTTATTGAAGTATTGTAAGTAATTCGATATATCCATGTTGATAATTTCGATTTCCGATTAAATTTATTTAATGACTGGAATACTTTAATAAACACATCCTGAGCAATTTCCTCGGCTTCTTCATGATTTTTTAGCACCCTGTACGATAGTGTGTATACCATGTCCTGGTATATAACTACTATTTCCTCAAATGCTTTCACATCACCATTCAGAATTCTCTGAATAATTTTGTGTTCATCAAATGCTCTCATTACTTTTTTAGACACTGAAATGGATAATTGGTTACAAAATAACTAATTTATTACGTTTTGTAACCAAAGTATTAAAGTGCTTGTCAAAGATATAAATGAATAACTAACCTTTAAAAAGTAGAAAAATGGAAGTATCAATTGTATTTATCAGTTTGTTTATTGTTGTGTTTGGGATTTGTTACCTATATTATAATACACGACACAAAGAGCGAGTACTATTAATTGAAAAGGATAAAGATGTAAGCCTTTTTTATAGTAAAAGAGAAGGCAGGAACAAAAGCATAGTTTGGAAAATTGTAATATTGAATCTGGGATTAATATCAATTGGAGTTGGTACAGGAATTATTTTTGGGAGCATTTTGAGTAGTGTTTTTGGAATGTATGAAGAGCCTGCAATTGCAGCTTCAATATTTCTAATGAGTGGTATAGCACTATTGATTGGGTTTTTCCTAACAAAGAAAATGGATCAGGATAATTAGAAAGTTACAATGATATAGCTCTCAATTATTTTTGCTTTTATCAACAATGGCACAGGTTTCTTGTGCCATTTTTATTTTATACTAATCCAAAATAAATTATAATAAAACTCGTTTTAGATTAAAATAGTAGCGGTAGCCGAAAAGCTTTTAGAGTAGGTACATATTAATTTTAGCCCCAATGAGAATTATATCAATATTATTAGTTAGTATTTTTACTGTAGTCATTTCTTTTAGTGGTTGTAAAAAGAAAGACGAAACCCCTAAAAACCAAATGACATATAATGAAGTGGAATATGATCTCTCACATGGAGTTTCGGAAAATAATGGTATATGGGATGGCAATGAGGGTTATAATTTTAACCTTATATTGCTTTCATCAGGATTTACTGTTTATGAAGTCGATGGCAAGATCGATTCATTATCTGGAATAGGACACGGAATTTTGTTCGAGCTTTATTCAAATAATAGTGATAAGCTTGATGATGGTGTTTATACATTTGAAGATGGTCCAGATGGAAAACCAGGCACATTTTCATACGCCGATGCAGTTTTTAATTGGGATGCACAAACGTTAGAAGGAACGGAGGTTGAAGCAACAACTGGTAATTTGTCTGTAGTTAAGGCTGGTGATGAATATGAATTATCAATGAATTTAACAATGAAAGGTGGAAAAACTTTAACAGGGTTCTACAAAGGAATCCTAAAGTATTATATTTCTGATCAGAAGTCGGTGAAAAAGGAAAATATCTGGTCTAATTGATGTTGACACGAAGTAATTTGAAAGGAATCTTGATGGTATTAGGATTCCTTTTTTTATGACCTAATTCAAATTCCGGCTTGCAATAAGATAACGTCAAAATTAATAAATAAATAAGTAAGATGTCTACATTAACTCTTCACCTGAAAGTTGAAATTCAAAATGGCTATATTGGGGAAAAGTAGACTGTTAATTATTTAACAATATTTGCTTTTTGGGGTCTTTTACCAATGTTTTTGTATTAATTTTGCGCCCACAAAAAAACAGATATCTGAATGTTTTCAAAGTGAACTATCTTTGAGGGCAATTTGGGTATAAATAAAATGTTATTCTAATGAACAAAGAAAAGCTTTTTGAAGCGTTTCCTCCTGTATCAGATAAAGAGTGGAAAGATAAAATCATAACGGATCTAAAGGGAGCCGATTATGATCGCAAACTGGTTTGGAAAACCGGTGAAGGATTTGAAGTACAACCCTACTACAGGCAAAATGATATTGCCAATTTGCCACATATGGATATTCTCCCCGGTAACTTTCCTTTTGTTAGAGGAAATGAGGTAAAGAGAAATAATTGGCTGGTTCGTCAGGATGTTTGTGTTGATAATATTAAAGATGCAAATAAAAAAGCGCTTAGAATTAGACTACTTGGTATTGATTCATTGGGTTTTAAATTTGACGATAATTTTAAGCCTGATGTTGCAAGTATTGAAAGTCTTTGTGAGAATATCCGTGCTGATATAATGGAGCTGAATTTTGCCAACAATTACCCCCTTGAAACGGTTAAAGCACTTGATTATCTTGCAAAAAAATATAACCGAGATCTAGAGAAGGTAAAGGGAAGTGTTGAGTATGATCCAATTGGTGATTTCAGCCTTAGGGGTAGTTTTAAGAATTCTGAAGAAGAAGATTTATCTTTATTAATTGATCTGCACTCTGCATCAACTCATCTGCCAAAAGTACACTATCTCACTATTAATGCTTCAATATTTAATAATTCGGGAGCGGGGATTGTTAGCGAGTTGGCTTTTTCAATGGCAATGGCTGCCGAATACCTCACTTATCTTACAAATAGGGGTTTAAGTATTGATGAAGTGGCACAACGAATTCGTTTTCACTTTGCGGTTGGTTCGGATTATTTCATGGAAATTGCAAAATTTAGAGCGGCCAAATATCTTTGGGCTAAAATTGTGAATGCATATGGATTAGATGATGCATCAAATGCTGCAATGTATATTCACTGTAGTAGCTCACAATGGAATAAAACAATTTATGATCCTTATGTAAATATGCTCCGTACAACAACTGAATCAATGTCGGCCATACTGGGTGGTATTAATTCACTAAGTGTGCTGCCATTTAATTCTGTTTTTGAAACTGAAACTGAATTTTCGGAGCGTATAGCACGCAATCAACAACTGGTTCTTAAGGGTGAATCATATCTAGATAAGGTTGCCGACATTAGCGCCGGATCATATTATATTGAAGAACTTACCGATAAACTTATTCACAATTCATGGGAACAATTCCTGAAAATTGAAGATGAAGGAGGCTATTTGAATGCCTTCAAAAAAGGAATTATTCAAAAAATAGTATGTGAAGAAGCTTCTAAAAAGAATAAGGACATCGCTATACGCAAAAAGTCAATTCTGGGGACTAATCAGTTTCCAAATATTAATGAACATCTTGCCTCCGATTTTGATTTTCCAAAAAGAAATATTTATTCTGAAATGGAAGTTGAACCACTAACAATTTATCGTGGTGCGGATCAAATAGAAGAACTTCGATATCAAACTGACTTGTATTCGGAAAAAAATAAACGACCAGTTGCCTGGATGTTTACCTATGGCAATCTTGCAATGCGTAAAGCGCGATCACAGTTTGCCGGCAACTTTTTTGGTTGTGCAGGTTATGAGATTATTGATAACCCGGGGTTTAAATCGGTTGACGAAGGAGTAGAAGCAGCAAAAATCACTAAACCTGATATTGTTATTATTTGTAGTTCCGATGAAGAATATAGTGATATTGCAGAACCAATATTCAAAGCACTAAAAAATGATTCAATTATTGTTTTAGCCGGTTATCCAAAAGATATGATTGAAAAATTAGAAGAAATAGGGTTAACAAATCTAATCCATGTGAAAAGCAATTTATTAGATGAGTTATCCAGATATCAGAAACTGATAATGAAATAATCAATCATTAATATGCCTAACAACAAGACAATCGAACAATCGAACAATAGAGCAATCGAACAATTACACAAGATGAAACCTAATTTTAGAAATATAAACATAGATAATAATCCTATCTCAACTACTTCAAATACTGATTGGGAAAGGGAAAATAATATGAGTGCTGATTGGAAAACTACTGAGAATATAGACGTTAAACCTGTTTATACTTCAGAAGATACTAAGGGAATGGAGCACCTTAATTATGCTGCCGGACTTGCTCCATATTTAAGAGGACCATATTCAACAATGTTTGTAACACGTCCATGGACAATCAGACAATATGCCGGGTTCTCAACTGCCGAAGAGTCCAATGCATTTTATCGCCGTAACCTTGCTGCAGGTCAAAAGGGCTTGTCTGTAGCTTTCGACCTTGCAACTCACCGTGGTTATGATAGTGATCATGAGCGTGTTGTTGGTGATGTTGGTAAAGCAGGGGTTGCCATCGACTCGATATTGGATATGGAAATTCTGTTCGATCAAATTCCATTGAACAAAATTTCAGTATCAATGACTATGAATGGAGCGGTACTCCCTGTGCTTGCATTTTATATAGTATCGGCATTAGAGCAGGGTGCTAAACTTGAAGAATTACAAGGAACAATCCAAAATGATATTCTTAAGGAATTCATGGTTCGTAATACTTATATTTATCCTCCCGATCCATCAATGCGAATTATTGCTGATATTTTTGATTACACATCGAAAAAAATGCCAAAGTTTAATTCAATTTCGATTTCGGGATATCATATTCAGGAAGCCGGTGCTACAGCAGATATTGAACTAGCATATACACTTGCCGATGGTCTTGATTATATCCGTACAGGAATAAAAACCGGATTAAAGGTTGATGATTTTGCACCACGTCTATCGTTTTTCTGGGGATCAGGAATGAATCATTTTATGGAAATTGCAAAACTTCGTGCAGGTCGTATGTTGTGGGCCAAGATTGTTAAGCAATTTAATCCCCAAAACCCTAAATCGATGGCATTGCGCACTCACACGCAAACTTCTGGTTGGAGTTTAACGGAGCAAGATCCATTTAATAATGTTGCTCGTACATGTGTTGAGGCTCTCGGTGCGGTACTTGGTCATACACAATCCTTACATACAAATGCTTTGGATGAGGCGATTGCACTTCCTACTGATTTTTCTGCACGCATTGCTCGTAATACTCAAATTTATCTTCAGGAAGAAACAAATGTTTGTAAGTCTGTTGATCCATGGGCCGGTTCCTATTATGTAGAAACTCTCACGCATGAGCTTGCCAACAAAGCATGGGAGCATATAATGGAGATTGAAGAAATGGGTGGAATGTCGAAAGCCATTGAAACCGGACTGCCAAAAATGCGGATTGAAGAGGCCGCAGCTCGTAAACAAGCTCGTATCGATGCCCATAAAGATGTTATTGTTGGTATTAATAAATATAAGCTGGAAAAAGAAGATCCAATGGACACATTGGATATAGATAATGCAGCAGTTCGTGAAGCCCAATTGCTACGACTTGCAAAATTACGTGCTAATCGGGATAATAATCTAGTTCAAAAAAACCTTGATGCAATAACCTTAGCCTGCGAAACAGGTGAAGGTAATCTGTTGGAATTAGCTGTTGAGGCAGCAAAAAATCGTGCAAGTCTCGGAGAAATTTCGTATGCTTGCGAAAAAGTTATGGGAAGATATAAAGCCGTTATAAGATCGATTTCGGGCGTTTATGCTGCTGAAGCTGGAAGTGATACAACCTTTAGAAAAGCGCATGAGCTTGCTGATGAATTTGCAAAACTAGATGGTCGTCGACCAAGAATTATGGTTGCCAAGATGGGGCAGGATGGTCACGACAGGGGTGCTAAAGTTGTAGCTACCGGTTATGCAGATATGGGCTTTGATGTTGATATCGGACCACTTTTCCAAACTCCCGCCGAGGCTGCACGCCAAGCTGTTGAGAATGATGTTCATATACTGGGAGTATCTTCGCTTGCTGCCGGACACAAAACACTTGTTCCTCAGGTTATGGAAGAACTAAAGAAACTTGGGCGTGAGGATATTATGGTAATAGTAGGTGGAGTAATTCCAGCTCAGGATTACCAATTTCTTTACGATGCCGGTGTGGTGGCTATATTCGGCCCTGGGACAGTAATTTCAGAGGCCGGTTTAGTTATGCTTAACTTGTTAATTGAGGCTAGGAAGTAAAACTTTCTACATACATAAACATAAAATAGGGTTACTAACCAGTGTGATTAATATATTATTTGTCAACACTTCAATAAAGTGTATTTTTACTTTGTGTAATCCTTGGTGATATTTTGTGGTTAAATTTTTACCACGAAGGCACACAAAGTGCTTCACAAAGGCACACAAAGGTACAGACAATACTGTATGTAAAAAATCTACTATAATTACCAAATTGTATATAGCACACTGATTAGTTACAAAAGAGGTACGTGATGTATTTTGTTTACCTCTTTTTTTTATCAGAGTTCGTTGTCGTGCTAGCGAAGCGAAGTATCTATATACAAACAAATGAATTCCTTAACTACAGAATGATAAGCCTTTACCAAACAGAATAAAAACTCAATAAACTATTAACATAATTTAAGTTTCCCGGGTTTAAATTTTAGTACATTTGCAAATTATTATAAACACAAAAAAAATGAATAAATTTATAATTCTGATTTTTACATTAACTATTTCCTTAGGAGCTAGCTCTCAGGAAATAAAATACTTCTCAGTTGATCAGGCAGTTAAATATGCTTTGGAAAATAACTATCAGATAATTAATGCAATAAAAGATGTTGAAGCCGCAGGTTATCAGGTTAAGGAATCAACTTCAATCGGATTACCACAGGTAAGTGCATCGATTGGGTATAATGATAATATTGCACGCCCAGTTATGATAATTCCAGATTTTAACGACCCCAGCAAAACAATGGAGCTACAGTTTGGAACAAAATATGATGCAAACCTTGGAGCATCTGTTTCTCAACTTTTATTTAGTGGTGAGTATTTGGTTGGACTACAGGCTGCCAGAAAATATCTTGAGAAAACAAATACTGATTACTTTAAAAATGTAGTTGAAGTAAAACAACAAGTTAGCGATTCATATTATGCAGCACTTTCTGCTTCTGAAGGGATTAGAATTGTTGATTCTACCTTAAGG
Source organism: Bacteroidota bacterium (assembly GCA_013203805.1). Classification (GTDB taxonomy): domain Bacteria; phylum Bacteroidota; class Bacteroidia; order Bacteroidales; family F082. Next base: position 30,114 of record JABMPH010000428.1, read on the forward strand.
GTTACTCAAAATCTTGCAAACGAAACAAGGGAGGTATATAAAGTGGGATTTGCTGAAGATATTGATGTTGATCAATTGGATTTACTGGTTTCTGACTTAGAAGCATCTGCACTTTATCTAAAAAACCAACTAATTATTTCACATGCTTACCTTAAATTTTATCTTGGGTTAAACGATGGTGATAGTATTGTTTTAACAGATAATATGGAAAGTTTAATTGATGTGAGACATAATTCTGGATTTTTAGTAAATCCATTTGATGTTAATCAAAATGTAGATTTCAGATCACTTAATAAACAAAAAGAACTTAGTTGGCTTCAGGTTAAGTTGGAAAAAGCCTCATATCTGCCAACTTTATCTGCAAATCTATACTATCAATCTCAAGCACAACGCGACCAATGGGACTTTTTTAACAGCCAGGGTATATGGTACTCAAGTTCTGCATTAGGTGTATCTATGAAAATACCGGTGTTTTCGAGCGGACAGAGACGATCGAAAGTAAAGAAGGCTCAAATAGCTTACAGTCAGGTTGAAGTGATGGAAAAGCAACTCGAAAGCCAATTAAATCTACAATATGATGCAGCCAAAAACGAATATCTAAATGCATACAGGGTATATGAAAATAAGCAAAAGAATCGTAAAACTGCCGAAAAAATATATAATGTAACTACTCAAAAATATATTGAGGGGATGGCTTCAAGTTTGGATATCTTAAATACTCATAATCAATTTCTAAATTCTGAAAATGAGTACATTAACTCAGCACTTCAATTATTGAAAACTGGGGAGGTGTTGGCAAAAATACTTGCAAAGGAGGAATAGATAGTTATGGATGATAAAACAAAAAAAATAGTTGACAGCGTAACAAAACTATATCATGAATATGGGATTAAGGGAGTAACAATGGATGACGTTGCTCATAGATTATCCATTTCTAAAAAAACTCTTTATGAGCATTTTAAAGATAAAAAGGATCTTGTTTTAGCGGTATTAGAGCATGCTCGAAAGGAATGGGATTGTCATTTTTCATCATTTGAATGTAAGGATTGTAGTGCAATAGATGAACTTTTTCATTTTTATGAGATTCAGGTAAAGATGATAAGAAGTAATAGGCCTGCATTTGTTTACGACCTTAAAAAATATTACCCCGAGGTTTATAGCAACTTTCATAAAATTAAACAAAAGTTGATTTTTGAAAATTTTGTAAACAATATCAAAAAAGGCAAAATAGAAGGCCTTTACAGGGATGATATCAATGGTGAAATTATTTCCAAATTAAATCTAATGCGATTCGAAGGAATTTTGGACTCAGAGTATTTTACAATAGAAGAATTATTATCCACAGAATTATTTACCGAAATATTTAAATATCACCTTTTTGGTATAGTTAGTGATAAAGGGAGAGATATAGTAAATCAAAAATTTAGCAACAATAGTTTAAAATCAACATAATATGAACAGGTTATTATTAATATTATCAGTTAGTTTATTCATTATTTCATGTTCTTCAAGTAATGAAAACGTATCAGATACGGATAAATTAAGTGCTTACAAAAAGCAAATAGAAGAACTTACTATCAAAATTGATGAGATTGAAAAAGCCTCCAGTAATGGAGAGTATGAAGGACTTAAAATTCCGGTAAGGGTTGAGACCATCTCAGCAACTCCATTTTCTCACAGTTTTACTGCTGCAGGAGAGCTTGAAAGTATAAGTGAAGCGTTCATAAGTCCAGAAGTAAACGGTCAAATAATATCCATCGATGTAAGTGAAGGAGAAAATGTTAAAAATGGTCAACAACTTGCAAAATTAAATACTATAGTAATTGATAAAAATATCATAGAAATTGAATCACAACTAGCTCTTGCAAAAATAATTTATGATAAGCAACCATTGTTGTGGGAGAAAAATATAGGATCAGAGAGACAATATCTGGAAGCAAAAAATGGGTTCGAAAGCCTTGAGAATAATCTATATACTTTACGAGCACAAAAAAACATGGCAGTAATAAAATCTCCAATTGATGGTGTTGTTGAAGATATCATGCTAAAAAAAGGTGAGCTTGCTGTACCAGGTATGCAGCTTATGCAATTAGTAAATATTGATGAGCTTTATGTAACAATTCCTTTATCGGAGGCTTACCTTCCTGTAATTAAAGCAGGTGATTATGTTGATGTTTATTTCCCATCCTACCCTGGAATTACATATCATGAACCTGTTTATAGAACTGGCAATGTGATTAATAAACAGAATCGAACATTTACTGTACAAATTAAAATTGATAACAAGGTAGGGATATTAAAACCTCATATGTTGGCAAATGTTGTTATTAACGATTATAATTCGCAACAGTCTATTGTACTTCCTTCAATATTAATTAAGGAAGACATGACAGGCTCGTTCCTCTTTGTTATTGGTAAAGAAAATGGTAATAGTATTGCTGTAAAGAAATATATTGAAACAGGTAAATCATTCAAAGATAAAACAGAGGTTCTTGATGGTTTGGTAATTGGTGATGTAATTATTACCGATGGGTACAATAATATATCAAAAGGTTCGGTTGTTTCTATTGTTAATTAATAGGATCGGCACTAGCAAGTTATCATAGTTAATAAAAGTACACATGGAGAAAAATGAAATAGTTGGTGATAAAGTAGTTCGTAATTTTTGGTTATCTACCTGGGCTTTAAATAATAAAAATACAGTTTATCTAATAACAGTTGTAACAATTTTGTTTGGGTTTTATTCATATATATCCCTTCCAAAGGAATTGTTTCCAGAAATAAATATACCCACGATAATGGTTCAAACCCTTTATCCGGGTAATCCTCCTGTTGATATCGAGAATCTAATTACCCGAAATCTGGAGAAAGAAATTGAATCCGTAAAGGGAATTAAAGATATGACATCGGTTTCGAGTCAGGATGCTTCAAATATTTTTATTGAATTTAATACTGATGTTGAAATAAAAGTTGCATTACAGGATGTTAAAGATGCTGTAGATAAGGCAAAAAGTGAATTGCCCGACGATTTACCCTTTGATCCCATTGTAACGGATATCGATTTATCTGAATTCCCGGTAATCAATATAAACCTTTCGGGTGATTTTAGTGTAAATGAGTTAAAGGATTTTGCTGAGGATTTAAGAGAGGAGTTTGAAACAATATCCGAAGTTTCCACAGTTAATCTCACCGGGATTACCGAGAAGGAAGTTAAGATTATACTCGATCCATTTTTAATGGGCACCATGCAGGTTAGCTATGGAGATGTTGAAAATGCTGTAATTGCCGAAAACGTTTCATTGTCGGGTGGCGAATTGCTACTTGGCGAAATAAAACGTACAATTCGTATTATTGGTGAGTTTGATAATCCATCCGAAATCGAAAATATTATTGTTAAAAGTGAAAAGGGCGCCATAGTTTACTTGCGTGATATAGGCTATGTGGATTATGGTTTTAAAGATAGAGATAGTTATGCTTATTTAAATAGTCAACCGGTAGTTTCGTTACAGGTTGTGAAAAAGAGCGGTGAAAACCTACTATCTACAATATCTCAGGTGATGGATATTCTTGATGAAGCAACGAGGACCAATGTAATTCCTGAAAATTTAATTGTTACCATTACCAACGATCAGTCGGAGATGGTAAAAATGCAGCTTAGCAATCTCGAAAACAGTATTATCATGGGGATAATATTTGTTGTTTTTATACTGTTCCTGTTTCTTGGCACTCGAAATTCATTATTTGTTGGAATCGCAATTCCTTTATCAATGTTTCTATCTTTTATGATAATGGGAATGATGGATTACAGGATAAATATGATAGTGTTATTCTCGTTGATATTAGCCCTGGGAATGCTTGTGGACAATGCCATTGTTGTAACCGAAAACATTTATCGATTTGTTCATAAGGGTTATCCCCTGCTTGAAGCTGCCAAACAAGCTACTGGTGAGGTGGCAATGCCAATTATTTCATCAACAGCCACTACTCTTGCTGCTTTCTTTCCTCTACTTTTCTGGAAAAGTATAATGGGCGAGTTTATGTCGTACATGCCACTAACCTTAATTATAGTTCTGTCATCATCACTGTTTGTAGCTCTTGTAATAATACCTGTAATATTTACTGATTTCTTTAAAAAAGGATCAAACGTAACATTGCCAAAACCCAAGCGAAGCATAATTATTATGGTATCACTGGTTCTATTTGCGGCAATATTTTATATGGTTGGTATAAACTGGATTGGTACATTGGCCTTGATATTTGCTTTCATTGGATTATTGAACTTGCTTTTCTTATCAAGATTGGCAATGTGGTTTCAAAAAACGGCATTGGTTTGGATGGAAAATGTATATACCGTATTCATTAAATTTGCCCTAAAAGGGTATACACCAGCCTACTTTTTGGTGGGGACGATATTGTTAATGTTTCTAACACTTATGTTTTATTTTGGGGGAAATCCAAAAGTAGAGTTTTTTCCTTCGGGTGATCCAAAATTAATAAATGTTACAGCTGAAATGCCAATAAGCACCGATATTGAAATTAGTGATTCAATAATGCGAGTGTTTGAACAAAAAGTGTTTGAGGTTCTCAAACCTGATATGGATATTGTTGAGTCGGTATTAACAATAACTGGTAAAGGTGCAGTTGGTGAAAATGAAAGTTTTTCAGGAAGGGGAGGTTCTCCAAACAAAGGATTAATTACCATCAACTTTGTTGATTTTCAGTATCGTGGTGGAAAGAGTACTTCGGCAATACAGGAGCATTTATCCGATGCCTTGGTAGGTTTATATCCCGGAATAACACTTTCTGTTGAAAAGCAGAAAGAAGGCCCACCAACCGGTAAACCAATTAATTTAGAAGTTAGCGGAAATGATTTTGATCAACTTCTGGTATTAACTGATGATATTAGGGCAGAGATTAATAAAGCTAATATTCCTGGAATTGAAGCATTAAAAATTGATTTGGATGTTGGAAAACCTGAATTACTTATCAATGTCGACCGCGATAAAGCACGTAGATATGGTTTATCAACCGGACAAGTTGGCGATGCAATTCGCACATCATTATTTGGTAAAGAAATATCAGACTACAAGGATGGCGAAGATGAGTATAAAATTGTTATGAGACTTGATGATAAGTTTAGGTATAATATATCAGATCTTATAAATCAGCTTATTACCTTTAGAAGTCAATCATCAGGTAAAATTGTTCAGGTTCCGATCTCAGCTGTTGCCGATTTCAAGTATAGCTCAACCTACGGTGCTATAACTCGTAAAGATAGAAATAGACTGATTACGATATATTCAAATGTTCTGGAAGGATATAATGCCAACGAAATAAATACTGAGCTTAAAAAGGTAATGGCTGATTATAGTATGCCGGTTGGTAATAAATATAAGTTTACAGGTGAGCAGGAAGAACAGGATGAGTCGATGGCATTTTTGACAACAGCATTAATAATTGCCCTTGCTTTAATTATGATTATTCTGGTGTCACAGTTTAACTCATTTGTTAAGCCCGCAATTATTATGTTTAGTGTAGTTATGAGTACCATCGGAGTTTTTGGAGGTCTAGCTACTTTTAAAATGGATTTCGTGGTTATTATGACCGGAATCGGAATAGTTTCGCTGGCAGGAGTTGTTGTTAATAATGCCATTGTACTAATTGATTATATTGGTTTAACAAAAAAACGAAAGAAAGAAGAACTAGGGATTGAGGAAAATGAAAATCTCCCGAACGATGTTGCAAAACAATGTATTGTTGATGCTGGCAGAACTCGTTTGCGTCCTGTATTATTAACGGCAATAACTACTGTTTTGGGACTAATGCCATTGGCGGTTGGATTTAATGTCGATTTCATTTCCTTCTTTAATAACTTCAATCCGGATATTTACTTTGGTGGTGATAATGCTGTATTTTGGGGTCCAATGAGTTGGACAGTTATATTTGGGCTCAGTTTCGCAACATTTTTAACCCTTGTAATTGTACCATCAATGTATCATGTGTTATACAGTGCAAAAGTGAGTATGGATAATTGGAGAAGGAAAGATTAATATTGTTGCATCATATTTTGAAAAAATAAATAAATGGATTCATTCGAACATTTAAAACTGGCGAAGCAATTTCTTAGCGTAATTGGTGAATTGGGGTTTGTTAAACCCACACCTATCCAACAAGAATCATTCTCTGTTATTCTTTCTGGTAAAGATGTAGTTGGTATTGCTCAAACTGGTACTGGTAAAACGCTGGCTTATTTGCTTCCTTTGTTACAGCCACTTAAATTTTCAAAGCAAATTAGTCCGAGAATACTGATACTAGTTCCAACCAGGGAGTTAGTATTGCAAGTAGTTGCTGATATTGAAAGACTTATCAAATATCAGAATGTGAGAGTATTGGGAATATATGGGGGTACAAATATAAATGTTCAAAAGCGGAAAGTAGCACAGGGAACAGATCTGCTTGTGGCCACACCAGGCCGATTATACGACATTGCTGTGAGTGGAGTACTAAAACTGAAAGATGTAAATAAGCTGGTTATCGATGAGGTTGATGTAATGTTGGATCTAGGATTTCGATATCAATTAACTAATATTTTCGAATTATTGCCCGAGCGAAGACAGAATATTATGTTTTCAGCTACTATGACTGAAGAGGTTGACGCACTTATTGATGATTTCTTTGTTTCTCCAACCAAAATTTCGATTGCTATAAGTGGAACCCGTTTAGACAATATTGAACAGCAGAGTTATGGAGCTCAAAATTTCCATACAAAAGTAAATTTGCTGGCATATTTATTAGCTGATAAGACTGAGTATGCTAAAGTGCTTGTTTTTGTTTCAAATAAAAAAAATGCCGATAGGCTGTTTGAGTTACTGGCTGAAGATTTTGGATCGGAAATGGGAATTATTCATTCAAATAAATCACAAAATTATCGGATACGATCGGTTCAGCAATTTGATGATGGGACTAAAAGAATATTAGTTGCCACCGATGTTATGGCAAGGGGATTAGATCTTGAAAAAATTACCCATGTTATTAATTTTGACACCCCAGGATATCCTGAGAATTACATGCACCGAATTGGTCGTACTGGTAGAGCAGAACAACCAGGTAAGTCGATATTGTTTTATACCGAAAATGAGGAAGATGACAAAATAGCCATCGAATCGTTGATGAATTATTCCATACCGAAGATTGATTTTCCAGCTGAAGTTGAAATTTCATCTGAATTGATTCCTGAAGAACGTCCTAAAGTAATTGAGAGCACAAACCGGAATCTCAAAAAAATAACCGGGGAAAAAGCTTTTCATGAGAAAAAAGAAAAAAACACGAAGACAAATCAGGGAGGTTCATATCTTAGAAAGATGAAAAAACATAAAAATCCTAAAACAAGGGGTGATAAGAATATGAATAAGGGAAAAAGAAAGAAATAGTACTAACCTCTTATCAAAGTAGTAACTCTGTTCACATTCATTTTTGGTTATTTTTGCATTAGAAAAGGTAACTAACATTTTTCTTTCGGCAAACTATAAAGATTTTTTTTGAATGAATATACGTATTGTAAATAAGTCAAAACATGAAATGCCTAAGTACGAAACCCCAGCTTCTGCTGGCATGGATTTAAGGGCAAATCTAGATGAACCGGTAGAGTTATTACCATTGGAAAGAGCATTAATTCCAACAGGATTGTTTATTGAGTTACCTGTGGGATTTGAGGCTCAGGTAAGACCAAGAAGTGGTTTGGCAGCTAAATTTGGCATTACTGTGCTTAATACACCAGGGACTATTGATGCTGATTATCGAGGAGAAATTAAGGTGATACTCGTTAATTTATCGAATGAAGGGTTTGTTATTTCGGATGGAGATAGAATTGCTCAAATGATTATTTCTGAACATGTTCAGGCAATACTGGAAGAAGTTAATGTGTTGACAGAAACAGAAAGAGGCGTAGGTGGATTTGGCCACACCGGAAAGAAGTAGGAACATTTTTTGTTGCTTAATGTGATTTTAAAAGCCTCAACGAAATAAACAAAGAATAAATGAGATTACAATATATAGTCAGTTTGATAGTTTTTGCTGTTATTTTTTCAACCACAGCTTCATCACAAAATAGCAAAGGGAAACGAAAACAGAAGAAGAAAGAGCTTACTGAAAAGCAGAGATATGAAGAGGCTGATTTATTTGCCAAAGGAATAATTGAAAAACAAATTGGTAATTATAAGGAAGCACTTGAATTGTTTGAGCAAGCATTGGAAATTAACCCTGTAGATGCAGCAGCAAATTATGAAAAATCAAGAGTGCTACTTGCTGTTGGGAGAAATGATGAAGCCCTTATAGAGGCAAAAAATGCCTTGGATAACAGCCCGGATAATATTTGGTACAAAGCACATTTTGCTAAAGTATCGCGCATAAATGAAAAATATGATGACTATGTTACAGCATATGCAGAGTTGGCAGCAGAAAACCCCTACGACCTGAATTTTATATATGAGTTGGCATTTGCATATCAGTTTACTGGCGATTATCGAAATGCCATTATTGCTTTTGATAAGATTGAGGAATTTATGGGAATAAATGAGCGTATTACAAATCAAAAAACAGAATTCTATTCTAAACTAGGAGAACCGGAAAAGGGTATTGCCGAATATGAGAAGTTGATTGCATCAAACCCTGATGATACAAGATATTATGCTCTTATGGCAGAATATTGTTCAAAAAATGGTTTTGATGACAAAGCCATTTGGGCATATGAAAAAATAGTTGAAAATAATCCTGATGACCCATATGTACATATATCACTTGCTGATTATTATGCCAAGAAAGGTGAAAGTGAAAAGTCTTTCGTTGAATTAAAACAAGGACTGTTGAATCCGGTATTAGATTTGAAAACGAAAATTAATTTGCTTGTAGGTTATTATAAAGATAATCTGTCAGCGGAGCAAAAACTTCAGGCTTTGGAATTATCCGAAATTTTAATGGAGGTTCATAAAGGTGATCCTTTGGCAAGCTCTTTTTATGCATCTATGCTATATGAGAATGGTGAATATGAAAAAGCCAGCCCGTATTTTAGAGATATAGTAAAAGCAGGTAAAGCTAACTATGTTGCATGGGAACAGTTGTTATTTTGCGACTTGTATCTTGAAGATTATCAATCGTTGGCAAATGATTCGGAAGAGTGTATCGACTATTTTCCAAATTATCCATTGCCTTACTTTTTTGCTGGTGTTGGAAATTTTCAGCTTAGAGATTTTGTAAAAGCCTTAGCTTTCCTTGATGCTGGGAAGGACTTTGTAGTAAATAATAATACCCTATTAGAACAATTCTACTCTACCTTAGGCGATACTTATAATGAGCTTAAAAATTATGAGGCATCTTATTCAGCCTACGACAAGGTTCTTAAACTTAATCCGGAAAATAGTGTTGTTCTAAATAATTATGCATATTACCTTTCATTACGAGATATAAATCTTGAAAAAGCTAAGAAGATGGCAGGCAAATCTGTTGAGATGGATCCATATAACAGCAATAATCTGGATACTTATGCATGGGTATTGTATAAGCTAAAAGATTATGAGGGAGCACTTGAATGGATAAAAAAAGCCTATGACAATAGCGGTAGTTCAAGCGGGGCAGTTTTGGAACATTATGGAGATATTCTCTATCAACTTGGAAAAGAAATTGAAGCTCTGGATTATTGGAATAAGGCCAAAGAGAAATCAGGCTTTTCAGATCTTCTTGATAAGAAAATAAAGAACAGAAAACTTTATGAATAGTAAAATCAGAAATTTCTTATTTTTATTGTTAGTTGCTATCGTTGGCGTAAGTAGCCAATCTTGTAAATCAAAAAAGCATGTTCTAAAAGCTTCATTAAAGGAACATGGGTTTCCATACCTTTATTCCCGTATGATTGAAAATCAGATGAAATTCGATTATTTGAGTGCGAAATTTACATTGTCGTATGAGCAAGATAAGAATAGCACTACCCTTAGAGGGCAAGTAAGAATCAAGGATGATAGTTTAATTTGGATGTCGTTTACTCCCGCATTAGGTATTGAAGCTGCTCGCCTAATGTTAACAAACGATTCAATTAAGTTTATGAATCGTCTTAACAAAACATATTTCTCTGGAAAATATGAACTGGTTGATAGTCTGTTAAATACTACAATCGATTATTCCTTACTTCAGGCCATGCTTATTGGTAATGATTTGACACAATATGATGTTAAGAAATATAAATCGAGCATCGATAATGGAATGTATCGAATGACGATTAGAGAAAGAAGAAAAATCAGAAGGTTTATTAGAAAAGGTGAAATTGATACAAGGGTACTCGTTCAACAGATTTGGTTAGACCCAGAAACGTACCGCATTGCCAGAATTGATATTAAAGAACAGAGTGAGGATGATAACAATAAACTCAGAGTACATTATAAGGATTATATAAATGTTGATGGCCAGTTGTTTCCATCTAGTATGCGAATTGAAGTTGTTTCCAATAAATCAATATTTATTGATGTTGAGTTTAATAAAGTAGTGATAAATAATCCACTACGATTTCCATTCAACATCCCATCAAAATATGATGATGCCTTTTAATAATAATTGTTAATATGAAATCATACCGATTATATGTATTAATTATTCTTTTGTTATCAGGTATAACATCTATATCACAAAATAGTCAGGCCGAACTTGAAGCTAAGAGGAAAAAACTTGAGAGTGAAATTGCTTATACAAATAAGCTCTTAAACGAAACCCAAACCGATAAAAACTCAACTGTAAATCAGTTACTATTAATTGATGTTAAAGTTAATAAGCGAACCGATTTAATAGCAACCCTAAAAGCTGAAGTTTATCATCTTAATTCTAAAATAGATGCAACTGAATTATCGCTTAAAAAGCTTGATGAAGAAATAGTTAGCCTGAAGCAAAAGTATGCTAAAATTGCATGGCATGCCTTTAAGTATAGTACGGCTTATAATAAGCTTGTTTTTTTATTCTCGGCAGATGATATTAACCAGGCATACCAACGAATGAGGTATCTTGATCAATTAAGTAGCTACATACGAACAGAATCTGAAATTATTAAAAAGACTGAAAATGAGAAAAATGAAATACTTCAACAATTAAAATTAGAACGAGCGAAAAAAAATAGTCTGCTAGGTAACGAACAAGTGGAAGTAAGGGAACTTGAAAGGGAACAGGCCCAAAAAAATCGTATTAAAAATGATCTTCAATCAAAGGAAAGACATTTAAGAAAGTCAATTAAAGATAAAGAAAAACAAACGAAGAATCTGGATCGTCAAATACAAAATATTATTCTAGCCGAAACCGCCCCCAAAAAGGATGCAAGTACGGGAAAAACATATGAACTAACCCCTTCTGAAATTAAGTTAACATCCTCATTTGCTTCAAATAAGGGGAAATTACCATGGCCAACAGAGCGCGGTGTAATATCAGAAACCTTTGGGGTTCATAATCATCCTGTTCTTAAAAAAGTAAAAACAAAAAATAATGGCATAAACATTCTTACTTCAAAAAACAGTGAAGCAAGGGCTGTTTTTAGTGGAAAAGTAGTTAGTATTACGACAATTTCAAATACAAATATCGCTGTGATTGTAAAACATGGTGAATATTTTACAGTTTATTCAAACCTGGACAAAGTGTTTGTTAGCAGGGGTGACGAAATAGAAACAAAAGAAATTATTGGTAGAATCCATACTAATCTTAAAGGAAAGACCGAACTTCATTTTGAGATTTGGAAAGGGAGTTCAATACAAAATCCATCCTATTGGGTGCAGAAAAAGTAGTTAATAATTCAGGTTACAAATAGTCAACTAATTTTTGACTTTCCATATATGATACAAATTCATCACTTAACCTTTTTACTACCTTTTTTTTAATGCATTTGTCAACCGGGCAGATATGGTTATCGTCGGGGCATAATTTCACTTTTGATTTACCCTCGATTGATACGTATATATCATAAAGGGTTATGGTTTTTGGGTCGATTTCAAGACTAAACCCACCTGTTGGACCGCGAAATGATGATAGAAATCCATCCTTAACCAAACGTTGAAGCACTTTGCCAATGTGATGTTTTGAATTCCCAAGTGCTTTTGACAATTGAATTGCATTAATAGGTTTGTCGGATTTAGCAATTAGTATCATGCTATGAAGCCCTATTGATGCAGCATCTGAAAAATTAATAATATTCGCCATATCTATTTTGGTTTGGGGACAAATATAGTTATTTTATTTAAGCACTTAATATCTTAAATTGTAGTATACTGAGATATTGACAACAATAAATTGATTTAAAACACTGTTTAATGAACTACAAATGCAACTACATAATTTATAAATTTGCACATAGCATTGCACCAAGTGATAATTTCATTTTGTTTTGGAAAAAACTAATAGCGAAATACAAAAAAAATACTATTCTCTTCTTGAGCTAACTCAAAGTATTGAATCGGTAATAAAAAAAACCTACACAAAATCATACTGGGTTAAAGCTGAAATTGCAAAGCTTAACTACTATCCAAAAAGCGGACATTGTTACCCAGATATGGTTGAGAAAGAAAAGGGAGTAGTGCGAGCTCAAATTCGTGGTACAATCTGGGCCGGACAATTCAATGATATTAACACAAAATTTTTAAGTGTTACAAAAGAACCTCTGTCGGATGGAATGACTGTTTTAATACGAACTTCTGTTACTTATCATCCTGTATACGGATTAGGCCTGCAAATAATTGATATTGAACCATCCTTTACACTGGGTGAGTTGGCAAAAGAAAAAATGCTATCCATCGAAAAGTTAAAGTCGCATGGCATTTTTAACCGGAATAAGCAATTGGAACCGGCATTGTTATTTAAACGAATTGCTATAATATCAGTTGAAACAAGTAAGGGGTATCACGATTTTTTAAAAATAATTGATAACAATGAGTGGAATTATACCTTTCTCCACAAGCTGTTTCCTGCCTTATTACAAGGATCGGGTGCAATTAAATCAATTAGTGAGCAGTTAAAAAGAATTGCCGGAATGCAGAATAATTTTGATGCTGTAATTATTATCCGTGGCGGCGGCGGCGACATCGGCTTGAGCAGTTTTGACAGCTTTGAGCTGGCAAAGGCAGTTTCTCTTTTTCCATTGCCTGTTGTTACTGGTATAGGTCATGCCACTAATGAAACGGTTGTTGAGATGATATCATTTATCAATAAAATTACGCCAACCGATGTAGGATATTATCTAATTCAAAAATTCCATAATTTTTCTGTCCGGATTCAAGATGCTCACAACCTGCTCACAACTATATCAAAACAGATATTTATAAATCAAAACATTAAATTAAAAAATATTGGAGCGGTCATAATTTCCAAAACTGACGCATTAATAAATGAAAACAAATACCGTTTAGCGGAAACCGTTTCGGAATTTAAAAGCATTTCGATAGCAACTATCGAAAAGAACAGAAATTACTTGACTAATTCTATTTCGAAACTATCTAATAATTCATTTCATTATAGCAAAGCAAATACCAAACAATTATCTGAACAGCAAAAAAGATTGTGTAAATCCACAAAAATCAGCTTTCACACTAATAACTTAAAACTAAACACTCTATCCGAGAAAGTTAAGTTACTTAACCCTCTAAACATATTGAAAAGGGGATATTCAATAACCACCATGAATGGTAAAGCCATTCTTAATACCCGCGAATTAAAAGTGGACGATATTGTTATAACCAAAATATTTGATGGTTCTTTTAAAAGTAAAGTACAATCAGTCGAAAATTAAAAAATCAATAATATGTCAAATAAGATACTATATTCCGATGCAATTACCGAGCTTGAGCAAATAGTTTCAAGCATTGAAAATGAGGATGTAAATGTAGATGAACTCGGTGTTAAGGTTAAGAGGGCAGCCGAACTTATTAACATCTGCAAAGAAAAACTACATAATACCGAAGAGGAAGTTAATGCTATATTAAAGAATCTAGGGGTTTGATCCAGCCATGTTTTGAACGTTAGTCTATCATTATTTCAAGCGTGGACGCTTGAAACAGGGTTGTTAATTTTTAACACAGCGGACGGATAATGCTATTCCACTATATCCACTTAAGGGTTGCCTATTAATTTGGGTTTGATTCCAATCTAAATTACGGTAATATTTTCCAGCGGCCTCCGAACTCCAGAAATAACCCTTATAACCTGGCCCCCAATATTCACCCTGTACAAAATATCCTCCGGGAAGTGCGGTGAAACCAAACGCATCAGTTGCACCTGGATTTGGTGGTTCCCATAATGATGTGCCGGTTTGTTTCAAATTTCCGCCTGCATCTGTCCCTCTCCAGTTATTATATTGCCATTCTTGATTTCCGATTTTATACATGCTGTCAACTGCACCTTCAAGTAGCTGCCAATCCATATCATCCGGTATATGCCAACCTTCAGGACAAATGCCCTGCCCTCCGGTTGTAGTTGTGTAGGTCATCATTTCATTCCAGTAATATAATCCTCCTGTAATGACACAGTTATATTCATCATTACCCATACAATATTTTTCGATTGTGTCGTTGTTTGTAGGGATTGCGGGGGAATTGATTTTGATTCCCACATTAAGGTTTTCTTTAAGCCAACACTGACTTAAAATTTGAATAGTATTGTAGGTTTGCCCTTCATAATCCACAATTGGAGTTCCAATGCACGGAATATTGGTGGCATACTGAAATGTATAAATTATTGATTCGTCGGGTGAATCCAAAATTCCAGACTCACCAGATTCACCATAGCCAACAAAAAGTAGCTCATCACCCGATTCAAAAGAAAAATCATCAACTAAGTCCGTTGATTTTAGTTTGTCGTTTTTAAAATCACTTCTATCGTAAAATATCGTGCAAGCCCGTTTATTATAAGAGGTGCAAAACATCTTGATATTCCTCGTCAACCCATTGATATTGGCTGAAAGTACGTAAACTTGTTCACCACCGGGAATAAACGAGAAATGATGTGTTCCTTCACTTATAGTTCGTTGCAATTGAGCGACCTGTTTGCCCAACAAGTTGTAAACATTGACATCTAAAACGCCACCCCGATTGACATAAATGTTAAATTCTGTTTTGTCAATAAACGGATTTGGGAAATTTTTAGATAAACTGAAAGCATTCCTGCTATTAGTGAATAATTCATCAAGGCCAACAAACAATATGGTAAATGAAGTGTCAGGGGCATATAACATGGTATCTCCCCCCCGGGTAAGATTTCTGATATAGATACTGTCAAGCTGTACATGACTTCCGTTGTTGTCACCGGTAAATAACAATTCAATGGATTGACCCTGAACAAACAACGGGCTAATTGCGAAAATAAAAACGCAAATTAGATTTAATCGCATTTTCATAATAGTTTAGTTTAGTATTACAAATTACTCCCACAAATTATGTTGCTGAATATTATAAATTTAGCATTGTAAAGATAGTGCATAAAGAAGGCAATGTCAAGGGTTGTTGGATTTTCCTATGGCAGGTAATCAGGTATAATACCAATTAAATTTCGGAATGAGCTTAATAAATCAATAGATTTTTAGTTTTAGCAAACTGAAAAAATATTTGCATCCCCCTAAGGCGGACGGAAATATTTTTTCAAGAAGATAAAACTATAAAGATGAAGATTTATCAGCGCATTTTGATGTTTAGTTGGTA
>JABMPH010000429.1 GCA_013203805.1 Bacteroidota bacterium
ACTATATGCAGTAAGCGGCTTGTCTTATACAAAAAGAATAATCTATTTAGACACCGAAATAGTAATCTTACTGGATAAAAGGATGTAAAGCTAATTAGATGTAATAGTAGGGGGGAATAAAGGTTAAAATATAATGTTTGAGCCCCTCTTTTTATCAACTCATCTTTATATACCAATGCTCGTACTATTGAACTTGGTTCATTCCCACTAATGATATATAGAATTTTTTTATTTTTCAAATTATACATGAGCGTCTATCTAATTTAACTATGTTAAATAATTTTTTTATTTTATCGCAATAATTCTAGTATCTCTCCAAATACGTCTTCCATGAGTTTGGGGGTTTTCTGCCTTGATCACAGAAAAACCTATGTGCTTAAGTTCTTTATTAATATGCCAAGCAGACCATCCAAACCTATATGTAAAGAATTCGTCTTTAGATTCAATTTGATGCAAATCAAATGCATAAATAGCCCTAACCGCCTCAATATAGTTTGGATAATCGTTCTTATGGTTAACTAAATGAGCTGCACACTTTTCTAGATCTGGAAATTCCATGATTAAAGAACCGCCTTCTTCAAGTAACTGAAAGCAATTTTTAAAAAAATCAATTCCTTCCCAAAGACGCAAATAACTTATTGAATGAACCATTAATATTTCAGATACTGAATTTTCGGGATATAATTTATAAATATCCTGAAAATCAGAAACTATATCTGCTATCGAATCAGAAGTAACATCAATATTTACATAATCTTTTAGATATACAGAACCACATCCTAAATGTAATTTGAGTGGTTCTGTATAATTCCTTTTCTTTTTTAAGTACTTGAAGTAGGCATATGTTAATGTCTGCTTTATTTTTGATAGATATCTACGAATCATAGTTAAATATATTTACCAACCGGATTTAATAACTTCACAAACATGATAAACATTTTCTTCAGTTAGTTTGGTATGTAACGGTAGCACCAGATATTTATCTTCAATTGCATCCATATTAGGTAGATTGTTCCTACGGCCACCCAAAATGGTATATCTGTCATTGCGATAATGAACTTGATTTGACTCAATATTAAACTCTCTAAGTTTGTGCTGCAAGTCAATTCTTTTTTCAGCTATTATTGTGCAAAGCCATGCCGCATGTACCCTATCAGTATAACCTCCTCCTATAAAATGTAGCCCATCTACATCCGATAGATTCTGTTCGTAAATTTCAAACAGTTTTCTTCTGTGTGAAGAAATTTCATCAAATTCTTCAAGTGCAGCAAGGCCTATAGCTGCAGCAATATCGGTCATTTGGTATTTATAACCAATTTCCTTAATATCGTTTTCCCAATTTCCTTGTTGTTTAGCACATCTATCAATTCCGAACCATCTAATTCTTTCAGCTTTAGCTAAAATAGATTTGTCCTTAATTGATAACATACCTCCATCGCCTGTAGTAATGTGC
This sequence comes from Bacteroidota bacterium, assembly GCA_013203805.1. Lineage (GTDB taxonomy): Bacteria > Bacteroidota > Bacteroidia > Bacteroidales > F082. Next base: position 1,454 of record JABMPH010000429.1, read on the forward strand.
TTAATTGCCTGAAAAGAAAACATTGTAAACTCTGAAATAGCACCAACAGGAGTACCTCTGTATGAACTTCCAGGAGCATGGGCTGCATCTTCAATGACCGGGATTCCCCATTCTTTAGCAACTTGATGTATTTCATCCATATCGCATGGCAGACCTCCATAATGAACGCAGACGATTGCTTTTGTTTTCTCGTTGACTAATTCTTTTACATGTTCTACATCAATATTTAAAGTGTTTTTTTGTACGTCAGCGAATACAATCTTTACGCCCATATATAAAAACGGGATATTTGTAGCAGTACATGTAAATACCGGAGCAATAACTTCATCCCCGGGTTGAAGACCCGCTAAAATATATGCTAAATGCAAAGCATCAGTACCAGAACCAACCGCGACTGTATTGAGTCCTCTACAAAATTTTTCACTGAACTCTTTTTCGAATCGTTCAACTTTAGGACCTTGTCCAATCCATCTTGTTTCTAACGTTTCAGAAACATATTTTGTCGCATTTTTGGCAATATGAGGATGAAAAAGTACGATATTTTCATTCCCAACTTCCATGATTGGAAGATCATTCTGTGTTGTTTTCATTTTTTTATTTTATTAATTAAGGTGATTATTTCTATATTCTTGAATTTGATTAATAACAGGAGATATAGGGTAAAAGCAAATAATAAAGAAATACCAACAGCTATATATATGTGGGTACAATTTTTTATTGAGTTGAATATTAAAAAGGAAAAACCAAAACTAAATAGTGCAATTAAAGTGATTTTAACAATATCGACCAAGATTAATGTGTAATTGTATTCTTTTATTATAAACGTGGTTACATAAAAATAATAGATCAGCATAAAAATCGAATATGCAATACTGGTTCCCATTGCGATACCTAAATAACCATAACGTCGTGACAGGAAATATGAGAGTAAAAGATAACTTAAAAGCTCAAGCGAAGCAATGATTGTAAGATCAAGTGTTCGTTTTGAAATGTAAAATACTTTACTCGTAATTCCACCCAGACAAAGCACAATATAAGCAGGAGTCATAAAAGCGAAAGTTTTACTGACAGCGAAAGTGTCTTTAGCGGTAAACGCTCCCCGTTCAAGTAATGTTTTAATGAATGTATCACCAAATAAGATAAAAGATAAAGCAATTGGGATGGTTAATATCAATATACTTCGAATGCCTTTATTAAAATATTGAATAAACAAGGTCATATCCTTTGACCATGCATCTGACATAGACGGGAAAAAACTAACTATAATGCCACTGGTTGCAATTGTTATCAAAACATTTAATAGTTGACCAGAATATCCTAAAATAGAGATGCTCCCTTCTGTTAATCCTGATGCAATCATTCTTTCAAATACAGGTGCTGATCGAAAAACAATACCTCCCACCAAAAGTGGTAGTAACACCTTCAGCATAGAAATAAAATGAGAATTAGAAATATCAAAATGAAAACTAAATCTACACTCTTTGGTGAATAAAATTGGAAGGACGAATAAAAATGAAATAATTGATCCAATTAATGTGCCGATTGCCAAACTTATTATACCAATTTTCGAATTTAAGATCACAACTAAAAGAATAATTATGGGTATATTGATTAAGGGTGCAAGTGCAGGCCGGATGAATTTTTGTTTAATCTGGTAGAGATAACTGATAAGGTTTGTCAGGACAGAAAATAATGATGTGAATAATAATATACGAAAGAGATTAACTGTATAAACAACCATTTTACTATCAAACCCGGGAGCCGTGAAATTCAGAATGCTCTTCGAAAAAAATATTCCAAAAATAATTAATATCAACAAACAAAGAGTCGTACTACCCAGTATGGTATTAATAAATTTTCTTGCATTTTGTCTGCTAATATTTCTTAATTCAATAACCTGAGGTAAGAATATGAATCCAATTGAACCGGTTAGAATTGCTGTTAGATAAGTGGGTACAACTATTGCTGCAAAATATGCATCGCGTTCGGTATTTGCTCCAAAATAATAAGCAATTATTAGCTGTGAAATAAAACTAAGAATAATACCTGCAAAAGATAATATAGTTATTTGTATTGTGGGTTTTAATAGTCCTTCTTTTTGAGTTTTGACCATGAATTATTTTGTAGTGATATCTCAGTCGTCGGTAGAAAGAGAATACTTCTTTATGAATTTCAGATTTTCTATTATTTCACTTTAAGTAAGTGAGTTTTTTTATGGATTGAGTTTTTGATTTTGTTTTATTCATTAAAATCTAAAGAGATTCATTTTTAAAGCGTAAACTGTTGGTGTGAAACTGTTTATATCTCAATGATAATATAAACTATGGCCTGTGTTGTAAAGTCATTCATAATTCCGGTTCCATTTTCGTTATCGGATTACCAAACATCATTTTAGGGAATACATTGGTGTGAATATCCATGGAGACTTCGAGCAGAAATGGTTGTGTTGGATCTTTCCAAAGTTTTGCTAATCCAGTTTCTATTTCTTCGGGGTTATTAATGCAAAACGATTCAATACCATAGCTAGTGCCACTTTAGTAAAGACGGGAGCATCATAACCCCAAACTGTAGATTGATAACAACTATCAAAATAGCTATCCTGAAATTGGCGAATCATCCCCAGACAATGATTATTTAGGATTACGATTTTTACCGGAAGATTATTTCTACGAATGGTTTGCAATTCCTGAATATTTATTTGAAAACCACCATCGCCGACAATTGCCACAACAGATACATTCCCCATTGTGAAACAAGCGCCAATGGCAGCAGGTAATGAATATCCCATTGCCCCCATACCCCCTGAGGTTAGGAAAATTTGGTTTTCAGTTATTTCCAAAGACTGTGAACTCCACATTTGGTTATTCCCCACATCGGCAGTAAATACTTTTGCTAGTTGTGATTTCTGCGATAGCTTATGGATAAAAATATTTGGATTGATACCGTTAATGTTTTCAAGTTCACTGGTATCCAATCGAGTCTGTTTCTTTTCTTCGATTTCGGTTATCCATTCCAATGGAACCTTAAATACAGAATCACGATTCTGTATTTGTGAGAAGAAATCAGATAAATCGGTTTTTAAGGTGATACAACCTGTAATGCGGTTGTTTAGTTCTGCTTCTTCGATATCAACATGGTAAATTTGTTTTCCGTTTTGGAAGGAAGCAGTATTTGCACCAGTCTGGCGAAGATCTAAGCGGCTACCCAACACCAACAGCAGATCGCAACTACCCAGTGCATAATTAGCCCAGCGATTACCATAGGTTCCTATAAAACCAATACGTTGAGGATGTTGATAAGGTAATACATCGAATCCCAAAAGAGAGGTGACAACAGGGATCTTGTATTTTTGAATAAATTCATGAAACTGTTTTACCGAGCCTGATGACCGAATACCTCTACCCACCAAAATCAGTGGACGTTTGCTGTTTTTCTAAGCATTGAGGTAGTTTTGAAAAAAGTGTTGTTGAGTTGTTAAATCTTTCTCCGAAATGGAATCTGTAACTTTCAGATCAGATATCTCAATTTTTTCATTTTGAATATTCATCGGAATATCAATCAGAACAGGCCCTGGTCTGCCAGAGATAGCAATTTGATAAGCTTCTTCAAATACTGATGGGATTTCTTTTGCTGTTTTAATGGCGTAGGCTTCCTTCGTAATTGGTTTTGCCATGCTCACAATGTCAGTTTCCTGAAAACCTAATTGTCGTGTTGAGCGATCACCTTTCTGTTCGTTAAGATTAACCTGTCCGGTTATAAAAATAGCAGGAACAGAATCGAAATAACAATTGCCAATTCCGGTAAGGAGATTTGTTGCACCGGGACCACTGGTAGCCAAAGCAATTCCCGGTTTATTCGTAATACGGCCATAAGCATCTGCCGCCATTGCCGCTGCCTGTTCGTGGTGCATGCTAACAATCTTAATCCCACCTTGTTGATGAATTTCATCAATTATGCGGGTTATCATACCTCCCTGCAATTCAAAAATGGTATCAATTTCTTTTTCTTTAAGAAATTTGGCTATATAACTTGTAACTTTCATGAAAGTTTTTCTTTGTGATATTTGATCGTCTTTTCTATTCCGTAAGAAATGCCCTGTAATTCCTCACTACTTGTCTGAAAAATTTTGCTGAATTTGGAGCTATCTCCTGCAATTAGCATATTTTGTCCTTTTCTGTATGGGATAGCTCCAAATTGAAGCAGGTCTGATGATACATTCAAACGATGGGCAGTTTCTTTCAACAAATCTTTTAGTTTAATACTCTCAGAATTGCAAAGGTTATAAATACCTGAATTATTTTCGTTTGAAGATATTATAGTATGTAATTGGTTAACGAAATCACCAATGTAGAGATAATTGTAATATTGTTCACATTTGGTTAACTCAATTTTTTCATTCTTAAGAAGTTTAGTAATAACAGTTGGCATTAACCAATTTTGGTTTTCTCTTTCACCAAAAACGGAAAATATACGAATCCAGTACCATTGTGTTTTTGTATTTTCAAATAGATTTCGTAAATAATTTGCAGTTAATGTTTTTACCGCACCATAAGCATCTTTAGGGATTAATGTAGTCGTTTCTTTTACAGGATAATTATGAATTCCATATTCTGCCTGAGAACCAAGTGCTATTACTTTTTTTATACCACATTCACTGACTAAATCAAAGTATTCTTTTGAGAACCAAAAGTTTTGAATCTGAGTTTTCCAATTATTTCTTTGTTCTGCTGTAATTCCTCCCCAGGCTACGTGAATAAGTTGGTCGGGTTTTATAGTTTTTATTTGTTCTTTCCAATTTGGTTTCTCAACATTAATCCAATTAACGTCATCTTTAAATTCTTCACATTTTTCAAAAGATGAAGAGCCTCTATGAGTTGCATAAATCTGGTGTCCTCGCCTTACAAGATCAATGACAATATTTGACCCTATGAAACCTGTTCCTCCTGTAATTAAAATTTTCATAAAAAAACTTATTCCCAATCGTCAGTAAGTACGTTTAATGCTGGTACACCAGTTCCTACTAAGGTTTGTTTAAAGTGGCTAATCATAGCTGGTGGTCCGGAGATAAAGTAGTAGCTATCTGCTCCATTCATTTTGTAAATCTCTTGAATGTCAATTACTCTGTCAGTATCTTCGTACCAACATTTCACGGATTGGTTTGGATTACACGGATTATTTAGTTCCTCGTGGTATATGTTATATTCTTTTGAACGGAATCCCAGGTAAACTTTTGGATTTTGATATTCGTCGAAAGAAGTATGGTTAAACAAAGAAAGGAAAGGAGTTATTCCAGTTCCTCCCGCAATAAAAACCGTTTTTGTTTTATCGTGGTCTTGCTGGAATAGGTCGCCATAAGGGAGTTTTAACCAAACTTCGGAACCTACTTCCAGTTTTTCTTCCATTTCTTTGGTGAATTCCCCTTTAACTGCATAGGTAATTTTTATGTTTTTTTCACCAGGAGCGCTTTGCATTGAGAAACAACGGGATTCAGGCCATTGTCCGACACCATCGTATTCTTTATCGATGGCTACATGAAGGAACTGCCCAGGTAGAAATTTATATTTTCCACGTAAGGGTGCAAACTCCAGGGAGTATATTCCTTTGAAGGGATTGTTGATTGAAACGAGTTCAGATTTATATTTCTTTGCTAGCATTTTTTAATAGATTTCACGGATTTGGGCAGATTACGCGGATTGTTATTCTAAGTTTGTTTTGTGTTTATAAAACGTTTCCATTTGAGGCTTGATTCACCAAAGTTTACGAGTAACCCAACTTGTAAGGCAGATGCATTCAGGTAATTGATGGTTTGCTTTTTGAAGTCTTCCACAAGAAAACGAACGGCCTTTATTTCGACAATTATACTTTCGTAACACATAAAATCTACTTTAAAATATTTATCCATTGGTTTGCCATCATACATCAGGTTTAATTTATGTTGTTTGAAAAAGGGAATGTTTCTTTTTACAAATTCTTTTTCC
>JABMPH010000430.1 GCA_013203805.1 Bacteroidota bacterium
TAACTTTCATGAGTTAACTTGAAAATAGTACTAAATATTTCTTTCTCAGTTTCGTTAAACTCCATACCCCGTCGTTTATAAACAGCTTTTGCTACTTCAACTGATTTTTTGAAATTATAGGTTTTGAGTCCATGAGTACCTCCCCACAGAAATGAGGAAACAAAATTTCGTTGAAAGCCGGAACCATATATATTACTTGATACTCCAACAACAGTTCCTGTATTAAACATTGTATTAATTCCTGATTTAGAATGATCGCCCATTATGAGCCCGCAGAATTGTAGTCCCGTACTAACGAATGTATTAGCAGCATACGACCATAATCTTACAAAATCATAGGTGTTTTTAAGGTTAGAAGTATTTGTGTCGGCACCCAGGTTGCACCATTCACCAATTACCGAGTTGCCAAGAAAACCATCATGACCTTTATTGCTGTATCCAAGAATAACAGAATTACTTACTTCTCCTCCAACTTTTGAATGTGGGCCAATTGTAGTACCGCTGTATATTTTGGCATCCATTTTAATAGTTGCATGTTCGCAAAGGGCAAAGGGACCTCTAATCTTACTTCCTTCCATTACCTCGGAGTCCTTTCCGATATATATGGGACCATCACTGGTATTCAAGTATGCAAATTCTACTATTGCACCCTCTTCAATAAATATATTAGCGGGATCACCTAATATTGAATTTGTATGTGAGATTTTTGATGTCACTCTGTCGGCAGTTAAAATAGAAAAATCATCTATTATAGCCTGAGGATTATGCTTAAAAATATCCCAAGTGTTCTCAATTCTCAAAAACTCAAGTTGTGTTTCCACAATATGGTAATTAGAACTATCAGTAATATTAATACTATCGCCATTAGTTCGAAAAGCAATTTCAATATCTCCTTTTATTAATATTTGATTTATCGATAATCCATTAATCTGGTTTACCAATTCGATAGTTGGAAGGATTGATCCATTAATTAATACATTTTCGTTGCTAATTACAATTGGATATTTTTTGTTTAAATATTCCTGAGTATTAAACGAAACACTGGTGTTCAATAGTTTTTCCCATTTTTCTTTAATTGTAAGAATCCCAATTCTTATATCAGCTACTGGTCGGGTATATGTTAAAGGGAGAAGCTTATTTCGTTCAATTCCGTCAAATAATATATAATTCATAATCAAATATTCTACACAAAAGTTTTTAAGTAATTCAAGGAAATAAAAATACTACAAATTATTCAAGGCGGGAATAACTTATCCCAAACAAAAAAAAGTCCTTGCGTTATGCAAAGACTTAAATTTTACACAGATATAATATCTGCTATTATTTTTGAAAAGATACCAATATGCTTCAAGTAATACTATTGTTACTCAACAGTTTACTATGATGCAATATTATTCAGCTTTCTTATCGAAATGTTTTTTGTATTTGTTTTTAAACTTATCAACGCGACCGGCAGTATCAACAAGTTTCATTTTACCTGTAAAGAAAGGATGGGATTTATTTGAAATCTCAAGTTTTACAAGTGGGTATTCGTTGCCATCTTCCCAAGTAATTTTGTCCTTAGTGTTAGCAGTTGATCTTGTAATAAATGTATAATCGTTCGACATATCTTTGAAAACGACTAATCTGTAATTTGTTGGATGAATATCTTTCTTCATTTTTCTATGCTTCTTTTAAAGGGCTGCAAAAATATTACCTTTAGTAGTTATTTCCTAATTTTTTCAATAAAAAATTATTGACAATGGTTTGGTGAAAAGTTAATCGTGTTTTAATGATATATTTTGTTTTTATTTTGTTGATGATTGCAGGTTTGTAAGAAACTCCATTGTATCTATTCCATCTGCGTAATCCCATAACTCAGGAGATTGACTTGTTCCCAATGGAATTGCATCTTTAACATCTTTTGAGTTTGAAAGAATACATTGTATTTTAGAGTTGTTAGTTTCCAATAAGCTGTTTACATGTTTAATATCAGTGTAATACTCATAGTTGACTACGCTAACCGGTGAGGCAAAATTGCCATCTTCAGTTAAAAGCAAATTTCCGGTATCAAAGTGGTTTTTACTGTTAACCAGATAAATAGCTTTGTTATATTCGTAGTTATTGAAATATTTATGATTTATACTAACTTGTGTGTTAAGTGTACAGACATCAAGAAAACGCATAAAGTCATAATTTGATGAAACCAGTATGTGAGAACCGCTTCGGCAACCTAAGCCATAATACATAAAAATATCATTACTGAGATTTTTTAACTCTTCAACTGATTCATCCCCAGTTAATACCGCAATGCCATTTCTGCTTCTCCTGATGATATTTGGATATTTACCAAAGTAATATTCAAAATACCGTGATGAATTATTACTTCCAGTAGCAATAATAGCATCCATTTTTTTTATTAAGCCAGATGTAAAAGTTATCATAGAACTAAAATCTGGCTCAATACTTATAAGTATATCTGCAATGATAGGGAGAAGTTTATTATCATCACTTGATAATTTTGCCAGAATATTATTCCCCGACATTATCACCGAAAGGAAATCGTGAAAACCAACAATGGGAATGTTTCCAGCCATAACAACTCCAATAGTACTAGCCGATTGATTGCTTTCCAGCTTATTTTTATATGGCTCAATCCACTTAATGATGTTATTCTTTTCAAGACTTTTGCCAATCGAAGTTAACATAAACCTAACGTTTTCTTCTATAAACCAACCATTGTAATGTGTGGCATCAATTACAGTTTTATCTAGTAAGTTAACAATTTCATTGTCATATGATTTGTTACGTTGGTTAAGTCCAACTTCCAATAAAATATGACCTAATTCTGAAAAAGCATTTATACGGTTAGCAAGACTGATCATTGATGATTTTTGTGCAAAAATATGAATTAACTTAAATGAAGGTAAGGATAAAATTAAAATGGGTTTAACCCTTGACGGTTATTATGGTTCATAAAAAGACCATTGTTACCCATTCCCGACATCATCGGATAACCATTGGGGCTATACATTGGGTAGTTTTGCTGACGGTATTCAAAACCAACATTTATTCTAAAGTTGTCGGTTACTTTATACTCAACGTCCATAATTACACCTTGCGAACTAAAATCATAGAGAGATCCTACTGGTTCAAATCCAGGAGTTTTTGAATTTAAATTAAATGTTTTGTATGCTGTTCCACGAAGTGTAATTTTTTCGTTAAGTAGATAGTCGCCAGAAACAAAAACATGTCCATAATTTGATGGACTTGAGTTAAACATACTTTCGCCA
>JABMPH010000037.1 GCA_013203805.1 Bacteroidota bacterium
ACCTACAAATGTCAAATGATATTTTTTTCGGATATCTGTACCAATATTGATGAATCCATCCAGTAGTTCTTTATATCCCTTCCCATAAATTAAATTACTCAGAAATAATATATTAATACCTATATGCCTATCATATTTACTTCGCACATCGTCTTCACTAACAAATAGGTATTCTTCTACGAAATTTTTAACAATAAATATTTGCTTATTGTATTCCTCAAATATTTTTCTTTGCTCTTGACCTTCAACTATTATTTTCAGCACCATTGACAAATAATATTTTGTTAATTTTGACTGAATTGAATTTTTTAAAAGCAATTTCTTAAGTCCTGCACCTCCAAACATATGTACGATTGATTTATTTATTACTTTTCTTAATAGGAAAAATGTAATAATATCCTTTATATTTCCTTGAGTCGATTCAGAAAGTGTTAAATATACCCTATCAATGTGATGATATTTATAAATGGAGTTAATTCGACAAAGGATATTAAATATCTCTATCAATCTGTTCAAATAATCCTTGATGGTTCTTTCACGTTTTTGTTTTGATGTGTCTACTAAAAATATTTTGTTTTCTACGATTAGATTATCATATACAGTTTTTGCCGCAAGGGATTGTCCGTTAACAGGTGGTGGAATTGGTGCAATAAAAAGGTAATTCAAACTAATTCTTTGATAGTGTTTAATAACATTGGTTCTTGGTTTTATCTCTTAAGTAAATCTCTCAAGGCTATCAGTGGTTATGATTCTTCGGTGATTTTCTATAGGAAAATACAGACATGTAATAGCGTCTTCACTATCTGCCTTAAAAACTGTGTATCATTTATGGTTTTCTTTGTACTTTTTTCATGGGTCATGGCCTTACTCCTATTATTTGCATTTTTGGTTAAACAAATTTAAGAGAAAACTGTGCCCCCCCCCTTTGGAAAGTACAGAAAAATATGGGCTCAACTTTTTCAACATCAATCAAAATTGAATATATAAACGTTTAGATTTTTTAAAAACAGTAAAGAGACATAAAGGGTAATATGAAGGATAATAAACATAATTATTGTTGTATTTATGCCCCCTCTCATTAAACTTGGGAAAATCGACAAGTAGGCTAATCCTAATATGTTAAAGGAATCACTACATGTACTGTATATACGTTTAGAGTAGATCCCAGTAATAAGCCCAAATATTGTAGAAAGTACTACTACACCAATTGGCCCATAATTAATATAAAACTCTCCAATAATAGTCATCCCACTACTATAGTTTTCACCTCTGTCGATCCCATAATATAACCTTGGGAGTGTATTTGTTAAGTTCTCTGGCTTTTCAGGCCAAATTGATCGCGGGAAAAATGCCAAAAGAGGTTTAATTAAGCTAGAGCCATAATAATAGTTATATCTTGTTGGAAAATCTCTAATTACAAATAAGTATATTGTATATGTATGATATGTATCGATACTTTTGAGGAGATATGAAGCCTCGGTATTATGGCTAAAATATGTTAACATCTTATCAGGAGTTACATAACCAAAGGATCTATATTCTCTCATACCTATTAAAAGCAACAAACTAACAAATAGAAATATACCTAATCTTAAAGGATATATTTTTTTTGAATCAAGATAAAATGAAAGAAATACTGTTAAAAAGTATATTAATAGATACATTCTAGTAAAGTTAAACAGAAATAATATAGTTACTAAAATAAATATTAGAAACGCACGGAATTTATTGTTTTCTCGAATTTCCAAAGTTGTAGAGATAGCTGCGACTATTATAAAGCTTAAGTAAAAAGAGCTAAAAAAAACAAATAGTAGCGAAATAGTAAACAGCCAGTATAGTTGATATCTGTTAATTCTTATATTTAACCTATGCTGAGTACTTCTCACCTTATTTTTTATTAATATGTAACCTACTGAAAAAGCTATAATTCCATAGATTGAAATTGCTAACCCTCTAACGTAGATGCTTCGATCAACAATGTTAAAAGTAAAAATAGCTGGCAAAATATTATAAATAAAAAACCAAATAATACAAAAAAGGAAAATCTTTGCATTTCGCGTTACTAGCCAAGAATAATATTTTAAACCCAAAGTTGCTGTTTCCTATAATATTTAAATAACATTATCCATGGTTTCTATCTCCAACTTTTCCCATGAGTAGTCAATTGCCCATTTCCTTGCATTAATGATAATTTGTTCTCTATTCTCAAATGTCTTAACAATTGCATTAACTAAATCTTTATTTTCACTTTCCAAATATAAGATCCCTCTTCCATTCCCGAGTCGCTCATTGTTGACTTGAGAACTTGATGCAATAACAGGACAATTACACACCATTGCTTCGATCATCGCCATGGATGATCCATGTGGCCAAATAGCAACTTCAGCTAACGAAAATACTTTTCGTATTTCATCGTTTTTTACACTTTGTCGGATAATTACATTATTTGAAATCCCCAACTCTTTTGATTTTCTCACAATTCTATCTTTATACTTGGGCGTTGTATCTCCTACAAATAGTAAAATATAATTATTGTTATTAT
>JABMPH010000431.1 GCA_013203805.1 Bacteroidota bacterium
GGCAAAATATAGTCTGTTATCAGTTTTATCCAAAAGAGAATTATATTGAGAATCTGATACATCAGTATATTTTAAATTATATTGTGAAACTCCAGCTGATAATCCAGCATAAAGTTTTATTACCTCCCTATTCAAATAATAAAAATTAAAATCAGCCATTCCTGTAAAATAATTTACGTTCCAACTTGCTTTAAAATCATTACCATTATCAAAATTTAGATCACCATCATGTTTGTAACTTACATACGACACCCTTAATCCAGCCACTATATTGGCATTAATAAAGTACTTATACCTCAATTCCAATAAAGGTATGTATCTTGATGAAGAAACATTTTTAACGTACAACTCATTATCCGAATATAGATTTTTAAATTCTTCACGCCAAAAGGTATCCCCAAAGTCGCGGAAACCTTGTCTTGTTAATATAGCTGATCCAAAACTGAAATAACTTTTCCACTGTGGTGCGTTACTCGAAACTTTAGCAGAACTCTCCTGTGCATTTACTGAAATTGTTATGGCTATTAACAATAATAAAACTGTAAACTTTTTCATGATATTTTTTGGTTTAATGTGAATATTGATTAACAATGAGTTTTGTAACATCCTGTTTAGGTACTATCTAAGCAAATATAACTGTAAAGATATTAATAAACTTATTAATGGCAAGACAAATAAACTATGCATTGTTGAAAAACCATAATCAATCTAACTATGGAATAACTTTTATCGCAGTAGACTTAAATGAAACCCAGGCTTCAGTGCCAACCTGAAAGTCAAATCTCTGTAAAGAGCTCTGTGAAATTACAACAGATAACTCTATTCCGATATCAATAATAACCTCATAATTAATCATATAAGGAAATATCTGCTTTACAACTCCTTTAAAATTGTTAGTTGCACTTGATTCATTATTGCAATTAGATAGTATAATTTCTTCTCCCCTGATAATGATTTTGCCTTCTTTAATTTGGTCATTATTGGAAACCCTAATTTCAATTTTCCCGTTAATCCGTGCAGTATTAGGTGGGGAAAATACTGCGGTAAAAAAATTCTTTATCCCGGTGAAATTGGCAACAAACTCATTAAAAGGTTTTTGAAACACTTCTTTAGTAGTTCCTTTTTGAATTATCTCGCCTTCATGCATTACAGCAACTTTATTCGATAAAGCAATTGCATCTTCATAATCATGCGTTACGTGTAATATAGTAACACCACTTTGATTAATTTGTCGTAATAAAGCTCTCAAACCACCTTGCAGTTGTACATCAAGTGATGCTAAGGGTTCATCTAGCAGTAAACAATCAGGTTTTGAAACCAGCATACGTGCCAATGCAACACGTTGTAATTCCCCACCCGATAATTTTTGTGTATTTCGAGCCAATAGGTGTGTTACCTGGGTTAATTCGGCATATTGATTTACTAAACGTTCTTGTTCACTTTTAGTAATGTTTTTGGCTTTAAATGAATATGCAATATTTTGTTTTACAGTTAAATGCGGAAAGATTGAATGATTCTGAAAAACGATTCCTACTTTTCTGTTATGTATTTTTTTATTGGTTATATCCTCATCATTTAAATGAACTGTGCCTGAGTCCTGTTTTATCATCCCTGCAATAATTTCAAGCAGTACAGTTTTACCAGCACCCGATTTTCCTAAAAGAACATAGTAATCCCCTTTCTTCAGTTCAAGATTAACATCTTTAAGCTGAAACTCACCTAATTTTATTGAAATATCAACTAACTTAAGCATTACCTGTTTTTTTTTCTTTTGCTAGTGTTCTTAAGAATATAAAGAACACCAGACAAACAATTATAAATATTACAGAAACAGGTCGTGCATATTTCAGCCCAAAGGCTCCAAACCGTTCATAAATAAGCACCGGTGTTACCATGGGGTGATAAGCGACAATTATTACCGCTCCAAACTCACTTAAACCACGCGCAAACATCATGATTAAACCCGACAGAATATTTTTCCATGCCAATGGTAACGAAATTGTAAAAAATACCATAATTGGAGTAACCCCAAGATTTAACCCTGTTTTTTCAAGTCGTACCGGAACGTTCTCAAAACCATCACGAGCAGCATTAATTAAAAATGGGATGCTTACAAATGCCATAGCTAAAGCAATACCTATAGGATGGCCAACAAAATTAAGACCAACCGATGAAGCCAATTTTCCTAACACCGAATCGCGGGATATAAAACCAAGGATTGCAATGCCAGCTGCCGAATGCGGTATTACAATTGGTAAATCAATAATTCCATTAACAATATTCTTAAACCGGAAATCTATCCGGGCCAAAAAATATGATAAGGGAATAGCTCCAATTGCAAAAAATAAAGTGGCTAAAAAAGAAACTTTTAATGTTAGCCAAATACTATCCTGTACTTCTGGATCTTTTGATGTTTCGAACAATTGAAGTGGAGTTGTTGCCAAAAACATACTAACCAACGGACTAATAATAAATAGCAAAACTAGACCGCCAAGTATTAATATAACAATATCAAAAGTTCTTAGTTTATTTTTGTACATCTTTGATGTTTATTTACTAAGGAATATGTTTTGCGTATTGCTTAAGTTGCTCAGGGATTGCACTATATGTTTCCGAATACGAAGGAATAGTTGATGGTTGCCCATTTTCTTCCATAATTTTAATCCCTCCATTATGTGACAAAGCAAAATCAATAAATTTTTGTGCAAGTTTTTTATTTGGGGCATTATCGAGTATGGTAATGCCATAAACCATGGGTTGACCTGTTTTAGTAATTATAGATCCGGGAGTTTTTCCTGTAATATTTACTTTTGCCTTACGATAAAACTCTCTCAATCCGGGATCTTTTAAATTAATTGAATCAGGAAGTATAACAAAATTTAATTTATGTTGCTCTGCTACCGAACGATATAAAAAAATGTAGTCAATGTTATTTGACTCCAATAAGGCCAATAAATCAACTTCTTTGGGTCGTATATATTCCTGATTTTTCTTCAGTACTTTTTCAGTTAATCCGGGTTGATTATAGTAATCTTCTGCTAGTTGAGTTGTTAACACTGTACGATATCCACACGGGTCTGAGTTAGGATCGGATCGTCCAAAGAGTACATCATCATGCAATAATATTTCATGCCAGTTTTGCGCATTTATTTCTTCTGAATAACCGGAAGCCTTGTGATAAACAATGGCCATTTCATTACTGGCAAACTTAATATTCCAACTTGCATAATCAGGGATTAACATTTCATCTATTATGGTATAATCTGCTGAGACCATAATGTCACAATCCCTTTTTAAATCAGTTATTTTCCTGGCACACTTAACACTACCTGCTGCTTCAAGTAGTATTGTAACATTTGTGTTTTCCTTTTCAAAAGCAACTTTCATCTGCTTAAAAGGAACCGATAAACTTCCAGCATGGAAAATAATGAGCTGCGTATTTACTTCGTGTGTTTCCTGACTGTTACTTTTACAACCTGATAAGACTGATCCTGATATAATAAGTGCGATTAAAAAAATAATTCGTCTCACGTTTGTATCATTTAAAATATATGGATATGCAAAAGTATACATATCGATAGAATTACAAAACAATTAAACGATTATATTTTCCCCAACCATAGGTAAAATGGCAAAGGATTTTTCTTATTTTCACATCTTCAAAATAGCTATGATGAGGCTTAAAATTTCACTTTTTATTTTCAGCATATTTTCAGTATTTAGTTTAGTTGTTCATTCTCAAAATTTAGATGTACTAAATAATGTGAATGTTGAGTTATCGCTTCCTAATATTGTGGTACGGAATGTTAAACAGGATATTCTTATAACACTATTAAATAAAGAAATTGCTGATAGCCTAAACTACAAACATGTAGATGTACTTGTATCCGGTAATACAATATCCGCACAAATAAAAGACGGGTTAATAACACTTCCATATTCATTTGATGAAAAAGAAATCCTAACAATTAGCATTGGAAATTTCACACATTCAGAACCAGTTAATCCCATTCCATTGTGGATGTCGATTCTGCCTCCCTTAATTGCAATATTTATAGCACTTATTATACGTGAAGTTTACACAGCCCTTTTTACTGGTATTTGGGTTGGAACAACAATAATATACTATTACAAAGGTTCGGTAATTATTGTTGCTATTTTTAAAGGATTCCTTGCAATACTAGATAC
>JABMPH010000432.1 GCA_013203805.1 Bacteroidota bacterium
CAAAATAAACTCAATAGAGGGAATATTAATTCATTTCGTTCAATCCAACAATTATTTCTTTAAACTGCACAAAAAAGTTGTGTTTTGAAAATATTGAAGAAATATATGGGCTACTTTCTCAGCGAACCCTAGTTAGAGCCAATTCTTACCATTACCGGAAGGTGATCACTGTACCCACCAAAAATAATTTTTACCGGAAGCGGTTCGTGATGGACGTGCTTCGCCATTTTTAGGTTTGTATAACATCCAGTCTTCCTTGTATACAACTTGATCGGTCGAGTTAACCTTGAGTCCATTTTTTCCATCCAGCATTGAAGTGGAAACTATAATCTGATCAAACATATCCCAACTATTGTAATAAAGTGATCCACCTCCATTTTTGAATTGCTTGATCGATAAATTGTATAGTGAGTTGTCTTTAATCGGCTGAGTAATTTCGTTTGCTTGCAACACATTATAAATACTTGTATCGGTAGGGTTATCGTTTAAATCGCCGGCAATAATGATGTTTGCATTTGGGATTGCATTGAGAATGGAATCTGTAATGTGTTTGATGGTTTTGGCTATTTGAATTCTATGGGGTTCTGTTTGCTCCTGTCCGCCCCACCTTGATACCCAGTGATTGATAAATACATGAATAGTGTCGCTTTTATTCACAACACCTTTTGAGTAAAGAATATCACGTGTTAATACTGTAGAATCATCATGAAATATTGGCTTAATAAAACTTGTGGTTATTGGTTTGTATACAAATGGGTTATATAACAAAGCAACATCAATCCCACGTTCATCAGGACTATCTTTATGGATTATTTTATAGCCAGTAGAACTAAGGTTTGAATGCTTTATTAAGTCTTCAATAACACTTAAGTTTTCAACTTCACATAAACCAAATAACGCAGGTAAACCTGTTGAGTCGATGCTTTTCATAACCTTCGACATATTTTCGAGTTTGTGATTGTAACGCTCTGTATTCCATGCTACTTTACTATCAGGTAGATAACTTTCATCAATAACATCTGCATTATCAATGGTGTCGAATAGGTTTTCGACATTGTAAAACGCGAAGCTGAATGTGGTATTGGTTTTTTTTGCACATGATGATATGGCTAAAATGAACGCTATGGCAAATATGAATGTCAGTAAGTCTCTTTTCATGGTCATTGAGTTGGTTATTATTAAGCGTTAAAAGTAAGTACTAAAAGTCCTTTAATTTACTAATTGTTCTCCTGTCTTTTTTTGTAGGTCTTCCGATTCCCCTATCACGTTTTTCCTGATTGAGTTGATTTAGCATTTCTAACTTTTCATATTCTTTGGCAGAGGTTAAATCTTTCATCAGTTCAGGAACCAATTTCGCAGCAACCCTGTTTTTCACGGCTTTAAATATCTGAACTTTTCGCAGTATCCCTTTTTGTTGAATTTCAATTACATCTCCTACCTTAACTTCACGAGATGCTTTTGCATTCTGCCCATCAATTTTTACCTTTCCACCTTTGCATGCTTCTCCTGCTTGTGAACGGGTTTTGTAAATACGCACAGCCCATAACCATTTGTCGATTCTTATGGAGTCCACTATTTCGCTCTAAAGTATATAGTTATAGGTACGCCCGTAAAATCAAAATGTTCTCTAATCTTATTTTCCAGAAATCTACGATACGAATCTTTAACATCATCTGGTAGGTTACAGAAGAAAATAAACATTGGTGTAGCAGTTTTTATCTGCATAATGTATTTTATTCTAATGTATCTACCTCTCGAACCCATTGGTGGTGGATTGTTCTCAATAATTGGTAATAGTAAGTCGTTAAGTTTTGATGTGGGAATTTTTTGAGACCTTCTGGCAAAAACTTCGGCTGCCAGTTCGAGAGTTTTAAAAATACGTTGTTTTTCTAGTACCGAGGTGAAAACAATTGGAACATCAGTAAAAGGGGCAATTTTTTCTTTAAGATCTATCTCAAACTTTAGATGTGTATTTGTTTCTTTTTCAACAAGATCCCACTTGTTAACCACCACTACTATGCCTTTGTTATTTTTGTGAGCAAGGTGAAAGATAGCTACATCTTGTTTTTCAACACCTGTTTGAGCGTCAATCATAACAACACAAACATCACAGTTCTCGATAGCCCTAATAGTTCTAAGGGTTGAGTAAAACTCAATATTTTCGTAAACTTTTTCCTTTTTACGAAGACCAGCGGTATCAACAAGCATGAAATCATGGCCGAAGGCATTATATCTGGTATATATTGAATCACGGGTAGTTCCGGCTATATCTGTTACGATATTTCGCTGATCTCCAAGTAAAGTGTTTACAATTGAAGATTTCCCAACATTTGGTCTGCCAACAAATGCAATACGAGGGAGATCTGTTTCTTCGCTACTAATGGTTTTGCTTGGGAAAATTTTAACGATATCATCGAGTAATTCACCAGTCCCACTTCCATTTACGGCTGAGAGAGCATAAACTTCTCCCAATCCCAATGAGTAGAATTCAATTATAGCATTGGTTTTATCCGGTGAATCAACTTTGTTGGCAACTGTAAAGATGTCTTTTTTCGACCTTCGGAGTAGCCGGGCAATATCGTCATCAAGGGGGTTAACGCCTTCTTTAGCATCTACTACAAAAATTATTGCATCAGCTTCATCAATTGCAAATAATACCTGTTTACGAATTTCATCTTCAAAAGTATCATCTGATCCATGAACATATCCACCAGTGTCAATTACTGAAAACTGATAGCCATTCCAATCGCTTTTTCCGTAAATTCTGTCGCGCGTAACGCCACTTACTGACTCAACAATAGCTTCTTTTCGTTC
This sequence comes from Bacteroidota bacterium, assembly GCA_013203805.1. GTDB lineage: Bacteria > Bacteroidota > Bacteroidia > Bacteroidales > F082. The sequence goes on from JABMPH010000432.1 coordinate 2,815, forward strand.
TATTAATCTGTTGAATAGCGTTGATTTCCCAACATTTGGTCGTCCAACTATGGCTATTGTATTATTCATTGTTTTTTGGTTTAGTGTTTTGTGATTAGTGTTGAGAGTTCCGTGTTTAGAGTTTTGTGTACTGTGCTTTCATTTTGATACTATTCAATTTTCTCATTGATCATATCCAAAATGTTTAAGTGTAGTTTCATCATCTCGCCAGTCTTTACTTACTTTAACGGTAATTTCGAGAAATACTTTTTTCCCAATGAATTCTTCAATGTCCAGGCGGGCTGCGGTAGCTATTCTTTTTATGGCTTGCCCCTGATGACCAAGTATTATTGCTTTTTGTGAATCGCGCGATACATAAATTATAGTTGATATTCTAACCAAATTCCCCTCTTCTTTATATTGGTCAACAGCTACCTCGGCTGAATAAGGAACCTCCTTTTTATAGTTCAATAGTATTTTTTCACGAAGAATCTCGGAAATAAAAAACCTGGTTGATTTATCTGTCAGCTCATCTTTAGGATAGAATGCTTCATGTTCGGGTAGATATTGGATTATTGTATCAAATACCTTTTCAATATTAAAGTTATTTACAGCAGAAATAGGAATTATGTCTGCCTTTGGCATTTTTACTTTCCAGACTTCCATTTCTTTCATTATGGCCTCCTGATTTGATAAATCAATTTTATTAATCACAATTATTACATGAACTTGTGAAGCATTAAATTTATCAATTATTTCCTGATCGGCGAAGGGATAGTTGGGTTCAGTCATCAAAATAAGTATATCTGCATCTTTTAAGGCAGTATTTATATACTGATTCATGAACTGATGCATTTTATACGACGGATCTTTTACTATGCCCGGAGTATCGGAATACACTATTTGGAAGTCATCCCCATTTACAATTCCCATAATTCTATGCCTGGTTGTCTGCGCTTTAGAAGTAATTATAGATAGTTTTTCACCAACCATTGAATTCATCAAAGTTGATTTCCCAACGTTTGGGTAGCCTATGATATTAACAAAACCTGCTTTATGCATAAAAATTAGAAATAGTTTGCATTGCAAAGAAACAAAATATATCTTTGCACTCCCTTAATAAAGGATAGAATAGCAAGTCATAAGACACTAAAATATATTGCGGGATGGAGCAGAGGTAGCTCGTTGGGCTCATAACCCAAAGGTCGTCAGTTCGAATCTGGCTCCCGCTACAATGGAAACCTCACACGGAAGTGTGAGGTTTTTTTATTTTCACAAGGATGCAAATTCATTTGCATTCCGCAGTGAAAATAAAAAAACCTAAAAACCCGTAGGGTTGGTTTTTATTGTAAAGCCCTCCCTTTCCAGATCAACGACCGCTGGGAGTTAATCTGTTCACCAAATTGAATTCATTTGCAATTAATAGTACTAACTACCAATTCTTAAACGGTTTATTCTTTAACATAGAATTATAATACCTTACATCTCCAGTAACTTCTCTACCCAACCAGTCAGGGATAGTAAATGAAGTTTCCTCCGATGGTAATTCAATTTCAGCAATAGTAAGGCCTTCGTTTTCACCAAAAAACTCATCAACTTCAAACAATAATCCGGACTTTTCAGGGATAATGTAACGTGTTTTATCAATAATTCCAGGTTCACAAATATTAAAAAGTTCATTTGCTTCATTAATCGTGATTTCTTTTTCCCATTCATATCTACTCATTCCTGATGGATTTCCTTTGCCTTTAATTGTAATGGTACCTTTATCATCAACTATTCGTATCCGAATGGATCGTTCAGGTTTGGATGATAAATAGCCTTGCTTAATCCTTGTGTTGCTGGCGGCAAGATGTTTGTATTCGCCAGCTACTAAAAATTTTCTTTCAATTTCTGTTGCCATACCGTTAAATAATTATTTTTTAGTCTCATTATCAAGTAAAATTATTAAAACTTTTAGAAATCAAATATATTTTAAATTTGTTGCAATAGTGGCACGTTTGATATATACAAGTCTGTAAAATTCCTTACTTTTGACTCCCCAATAGTAATAGTCAATTTTTATGGCATTTGTAAATTCAGTACTTAACTGGTGGATAAAAAAACGAATTCATCAAATAGAGTTATTTAATAAATATCCTATCGATGTTCAAAATGAGGTATTTAAAAAACTTATTTCGACCGCAAAGGACACTGAATGGGGAAAGAAATATGATTATAAAACAATAAATTCGGTATCAGATTACCAAAGTAGAGTGCCCATTAGCTCATATGAAGATATAAAACCAATGGTCGATAGGTTAAGGAAGGGAGAGCAGAACATTTTGTGGCCCGAGGAAATAACTTGGTTTGCAAAATCGTCGGGTACAACGTCATCAAAGAGTAAATTTATTCCTGTTAGTCCATCAGCACTTGAGGAATGCCACTTTAAAGGTGGTAAAGATATGCTGGCTATGTATTTTAATTTGTATCCTGAATCGGAACTTTTTGAAGGGAAAAGCTTGGTAATGGGTGGCAGCAGAAATATATTAGAGGTTAGTAATACTCAATACATTGAAGGTGATTTATCGGCTATTTTAATGCATAATTTACCTTTTTGGGCACAGTTTAAACGTACCCCGTCATTAACAATTGCATTAATGGATGAATGGGAGAACAAGCTTGAACTAATGGCTGAATCAACCATGAATCATGACGTGAGAAGTATTTCGGGAGTTCCTTCCTGGATGCTGGTATTATTGCGGATGATACTAAAAAAATCCGGGAAGAAAAACCTACACGAGGTTTGGCCAAATTTGGAAGTGTTTTTTCACGGGGGAATTAACTTCGAACCATATCGAGCTCAATATAATAGTATTATTGGTTCCGATAGTATGGCCTACTCAAATACATATAATGCTTCTGAAGGTTTTTTTGCTATTCAAGATCAAAGGGAGAGTACCGATTTGCAATTAATGCTTGACTACGGAATATATTACGAGTTCCTGCCGGTAAGCGGTATTAATGCAGGCGAAATGGAGACGATACAACTTTCAGGTGTGGAGGTAGGTGTAAATTATGCTTTAATAATAAGTACAAATGCAGGTCTTTGGCGGTATATGATTGGTGATACGGTTATGTTTTCAAGCATTAATCCGTTTAGAATCCGTATTACAGGTAGAGTAAAGAATTTTATAAATGCTGTAGGAGAAGAGCTTATAATTGATAATGCCGAGAAAGCTTTTTCAGTTGCCTGTGCTAAAACAGGTGCTACAATAACTGATTATACCGCAGCTCCTTTATTTGAAAATGATGAGGTCAGACATCAATGGTTAATTGAATTCGACAAAGCTCCGGAAAGTTATGATTTTTTTAATGAGGCATTCGATAATGCATTAAAATCCTTGAATTCAGATTATGAGGCTAAGCGTTATCATAACCTTGTTCTTAAGCCACCCTTAATTATTAGTCTTAAGAAAAATACATACTATAGGTGGATGAAAAAACGGAATAAACTGGGAGGGCAAAATAAAGTTCCACGATTATCGAGTAGTAGAGAATACGTTGAGGAGATACTGAAAATGAATTAGTTTTTAACACTGAGATACTGACTAAAATTGGTACTTTGAAATTATTACAATTTATACTGTCAAATTGTAGCATGTTAAAAATGCTTTCTCCTTAGGAGGACGAATTGCTAAAAGAAGGATTATATTGTAAAATATTAATGCAATAATACAATATGATTAGATTTAGATAGTCGCTAACAACAATTTATATACTTTAGTAAAAAAAATAGTAAAGATGCATGTAGCAATAGCGGGGAATATCGGTTCCGGGAAAACAACACTTACAAGACTAATGGCCAAGCACTTCGGCTGGAAACCTCATTATGAAGATGTTGATCATAACCCCTATCTCCATAGTTTTTATGAAGATATGCAACGTTGGTCATTCAATTTGCAAGTATATTTTCTCAATTCAAGATTTCGACAAGTTGTTGAGATCAGAAGTAGTGGAAAAAATATTATTCAGGATAGGACTATTTATGAGGATGCATATATTTTTGCTCCCAACTTGCATGAAATGAATTTAATGTCGACCAGAGACTTTGATAACTACAGCTCACTTTTTGAATTAATGAATTCATTTATTCAACCACCCGATTTACTTATTTATTTAAGGGCATCTGTATCAACGCTTGTGGAGCAAATCCAGAAGAGAGGACGCGATTATGAGGAATCAATACGGCTTGATTATTTAAAACTTCTCAATGAAAGGTATGAAGGATGGATTACTGGATATGATTCTGGCAAGTTATTAATTATTAATGTTGATGATATGGATTTCAACAATCCAGAAGATTTAAGCATTGTAATTGATAAGGTAAATGCTAATGTAAACGGTCTGTTTTAATTTAAATATCACAGTTAGATTTCTTAAAAATGAGAAGTGTTGGTATAATTCCTTCGCGTTATGCTTCAACCCGTTTCCCGGGAAAACCTTTAATTGATATTGGAGGTAAAAGTATGATACAAAGGGTTTATGAACAAGCATCCTTGTCGAGTTTATTATCAGCCGTTATTGTTGCCACAGATGACAACCGTATCTATAATCATGTATCATCTTTTGGAGGAAAAGTGCTAATGACGAGCATAGATCATACCAACGGAACTACTCGATGTAAAGAAGTTATATCTATTCTTGAGGAAAGTGGTGAATATTATGATGTTGTGGTAAATATTCAGGGCGACGAACCAACTATTAATCCAATTCAAATAGATAGTGTTATAAATCTTTTTAAAGATAATAAAGTTCAAATTGCTACTCTAGCAAAAAAGATAACTCAAAGTGAAGAATTATTTGATCCAAATGTGGTTAAAGTAGTTATAACTAATGATAAGAAAGCCCTTTATTTCAGTAGGCAGGCTATACCAATGATTCGCGGTATTGATGTTAGTGGTTGGTTGGGTCAGTTGACGTATTTTAAGCATATTGGATTATATGGATATAGGGTTGATGTATTAAAGCATATTATTGAATTGCCATTAGGTAAATTGGAACAAGCAGAATCACTCGAGCAGCTACGTTGGCTGGAAAATGGATTTTGTATAAGTGTTGATATTACTGATATTGAAAGTATTGCCATTGACACACCTGACGACTTGCTTAAACTTGAAACTATTTCTTGACAGTTACGTACATAATAACTACTTTAGCAGGTTCTGAATTATGAACTATGAGGTGACATGTAACCCTCATTTAGCTTTAAAATAATAAACATGAAAATAGCCAAATATGTAGGTGAGTTATTGTTTGATTATGAATGCGTTGTAATACCTGGATTGGGAGGATTTATTGCTGAAGATATTTCTGTTTCAATTAACAAAGTTACAGATAAATTTTCTCCTCCATATCGCAAAATCCATTTTAATATTCACCTCAGAGCCAATGATGGACTCCTTGTAAATTATGTTGCTCAGCAAGAGCAAATCGGTTATAAGACTGCAAAACAAAGAGTTGATAAGTTTGTTTTTTTATGTCACAATGCTTTAAATGCAGGTAAAAAAATTAGTTTCAAAAGTATAGGATCCATCTCCTTCGATGTTAATAAAAATATTCAATTTAATCAAGACAGAAGTATTAATTATAATTCAAATTCATTTGGATTAGGTTCATTGGTTTCACCTTCAATAAGGAGAGTAACAGATGAAGAGAAAGTTAAAAAGGTTGTTAAATCAGCTATCGATAAAAGTAAACAACGAACCAAATCAATTGATAGAACTGATAAGAAAATAGAGGAACCAAAAAAGCCCGTTATAAGAAAGATGGAAGCTAACAGAAGGAGGTCTCCTTTTGCCAATCAACTTATTTTCCTAGCGGCTGTTATGTTTTTTATGAGTTTAGGTTACGTTTATATGAGAAGAGATGCAATGAGCTATTATGCTAAAATGTATATTCCATATATTCCATTTTTCTATTCAAGTGTAAACGACTATTTAGCAACTAATATTAATACAAAGCATGTGGCTAAACTTAGTAGAAGTACTGCTTCGTTTTTTCCGGTAATTCTTGAAAAGGATAAACAAACTGAAAATACTAATTCTCCAAATTTAGTTCAACCGAAAGAGGTAGAAATAGATAATAGTACAGATATTGATCGGGGTTCTGATATAAAAAAACCTTATATCGACAAAAAAACCGGAAATATAATTGTTAAACCTGTTGTTGAGGATGAAATAATAATTCCAGTCGAGATATCAAAAGAGGAGTCAATAGACGTAGTTAGCCAACCTGAAAAAGAAGTGGTAATTGCCAATAACCTTATTGATACACCAAAAGAAAGTTCTCGTAATAAAGATAGATTTTTTATTATAGCTGGTTCATTTTCAAATGAAAATAATGCCAAGCGATTAGTGAGTGACCTTAAACAACAAGGTTATAAGGCACTTATAGCTGACACAAACAGATATGGGATGTTTAGAGTTGCTTTCATGTCGTTTAATAATAGAGGATTAGCCAATCAGGAACTAGTAGCCATACGCAATGATGCCAACCCAAAAGCCTGGTTACTTGTGAAATAGAAAATATTCCCCAAAGTGAGTAAAAAGAATAAGCTTCACCATTTTGCCGAAAACGAAACTTTCGACAATATGTTCCAACTTAGTTATGAGCAGCTAGTTGAAGGGTTTAAATATAGAGGTAAATGGAATAATGGTTTTTTTGGAAACAATAATGACCTTACAATTGAATTAGGCTGTGGGAAGGGTGAATACACAGTTGGATTGGCCCAAAGATTTCCCGACACAAACTTCATTGGTGTGGACATTAAAGGCGCCAGAATTTGGAGAGGATTAAAGAATACAGAAGAAGGTAATTTAAGTAATGTGGCATTTATCCGATCACGAATAAATTTGATTGAATTTATGTTTGGTCAATATGAAGTTTCAAATATTTGGATTACTTTCCCCGACCCACATCCAACTCCCATAAAAGAAAAACGGCGATTAACTTCACCCCAATTTATCAATAGATATTATAAAGTTTTAAAGCCGAATGGAACAATTCATCTAAAAACAGATAATATTATTTTCTTTGAATATACTTTAGATGTGATCAAAGAACATGGACATGAGTTAGTTTACTATACTTATGATGTTTACGGTGAACAAAACGATGAAGTACTGACGCAAATTCAAACATTCTATGAAAAGAAATGGATTGAAAATGGCACTAAAATTAAATATCTTAAATTTAGATTAAAGCCTATTTAGCTTTTTAACTTGAAGCACTTTTTACAGTTTTGTTAATGACAGTAGTATGTTGTTAATGATATCACTCTTTTTAATTATAATCCTTAATTAGTATCTTTGCAACTATGAAATGTGCGATCGATTTATATAGTGGCATAGGAGGTTGGACACTTGGAATGAAACTATCAGGTATTGAAAGTTTGGCGTCCTATGAATGGTGGTACGAGGCAAATCAAACACATAATTTGAATTTTGGAACAAACCATAAAGAAATAAATATAAGAGATATTAATGTTGAGAAAGATTTAAACTATTCAAGAAAAATTGATTTTATCGTTGGCAGTCCACCTTGTACTCAGTTTTCATTCGCAAATAAAGGGGGAAATGGAAACATACAGGAGGGGTTAATTGATATATATAAGTTTCTTGAAGTGGTGGAATTTTTAAAACCAAAATATTGGGTAATGGAAAATGTTCCACGGGTTGCCGGAATACTTGAAAAAGAATTAAACGGTGGTACATTAAGCAGGTTTAGATCACTTGTTAAAAGCATACTTATTGTTGATACCTCTGAATATGGTGTTCCCCAGAACCGAAAACGGATGATAGCTGGAGACTTCCCTGTTGAACTCTTTAATTCCTATAAACAAAAAATTACCCTTATTACGCTGGGACAGGTTTTGAGTTCTTTAAGTAAGGAAATTGTTAAAGATCCTAATTATGGTTATGAGATTCCCAGACAAGATGTTACTGAATTAGAAAATGAGGTCAATCTAACTCAGGAAGAAACCAGAATTAATAGAGATTCTAAAACTTATCATCCTGTTTATAATAATATGTCGTTTCCCGACAAGCTTGACAGGCCAAGTAGAACCGTTACTGCAACTTGTACCCGGGTATCAAGGGAAAGTATAATTATTGATTCAAAAAACGGTTTTCGAAGATTAAATGTTAGGGAAAAAGGTGTATTGCAAGGATTTCCAATAACTTACCAGTTTTATGGAAAAACGCTTAATTCTAAATTTAAAATGATAGGCAATGCAGTACCTCCTATTTTAACATATTATATTTTTCAAAGTATGCTAGAAGTTCAACCTTGTGATATAAAACATCCATCCAGTTCCTCTTATTTTCACGAAAAACCTCATTACACAGCATTCAAATCTAACCTTGGGTTACCCGCAAGAAAATATCCATTAAATAGAAAATTTCAATTTTCCGTTCCGAATCTAAGGTTCGGTAGTGGGGTCAGGTTTGAACTTTCAAATAATCCAAAATCTAAAATTCCAGAATGGTCATTTAAATTCTTCTTTGGAAACTCAAAAAATATTAAGCAAATTGCTCTAAACAATGACATTAGAAATTCACTAAATCCAATAGTTAATGCTTCAAATAATATTATTTTTTCAGAGTATATTGATGTAATTAGTAAGCAATATGAAGAACTAAACTGTGGTAAATTGCAAGCTGTTTGGACTTCAAATTCATCTGGAAGTGAAGTTTTTGATTTTTTAGATCATATCGGTAGTTGCATAAAAAGCATTATCGAACGTGTTGATTTAAGTGATATTGATGTTAATATTATTGAATCAATCGTAAATGAAAAAAATAAAAAATTGGAAGAGAATAAAATTAGTTTATTGGTTGGGTTTTACTTTCTGTCAAGTTTAAACAATATAATATTTAATCGATGAAAATAGGTGCAATGTACTCACATCTCAATGGTTTTGAATGGATTCAATATCATCAAAAAACTATGTGGGACGAAATAGAAAAAATAATCACAGACATAAACGCAGATGATTATCGAACCAAAATAAGCAAAGAAAAAACGATGAGCGGTAAAAAGCTTTTCAGTCCAAAAGACTTAAATAAACGACTAAAAGTTGACTTTGAGAAATTAAACTGGTTTGAAAGCAGAACTAATTATTGGGTTACTGATGATTATAATTTGATAAGCAAGACAATGCACCTGAAAGAGGCGGATCAAAAAAGGTTTATTGAAGACGAAGGTAAGATTCCAATTAAATCATATAATCAAACTGATTTTGTTAAAAACAGGATTGCCGTTGAAGTTCAATTTGGTAAGTATAGTTTCATTGCTTATGATTTATTTGTAAAACATTTGGCTTTTTACGTTGGTGATACAATAGATGTGGGAATAGAAATTCTTCCAATGAAATCAATGCAAGCAGAAATGTCATCAGGATCAGGATATTATGAAGGGGCATTATATGATCTTGCAAGACAAGGCAGAGGTGTTCCATCAGTCCCATTAGTTTTGATTGGGATACAACCATAAAAGCAAATAACTCATATGATCTAAAAAATGGAGAAGAGTTACTTTCAAAAAGTATGGGATGTGGTTATTCAAATACCACATGGAAGGGTAACAACCTATGGGGCAATTGCAGAATTTTTGGGTAGTAAAGGGTCAGCTCGTATGGTTGGTTGGGCAATGAATTCATCGAAAAATACACCAAAAAATATTCCAGCTCACAGAGTTGTAAATCGAAATGGATTGCTTACAGGAAAGCAACATTTTGGAGGTAGAGATATTATGGCCGATCTCCTCAGAAGTGAAGGAATAGTTGTTGAAGAAAATAGGATTATGAATTTCGATAGCTGCTTTTGGGATCCTTCTTTTGAATTATAGTTTTGATTAAAATGCTGTCAATAGTTTGTTTAGTTTTGGGATAACTAATTTTTAGCATGAAGTTTTTGCCGATATTTATCATTGTTACAAGTTTTGTAATTAATAATCCTTTTTTGGGAGCATGTACATTGTTAGATACCATTCCGCCACCGCCCGAAAATCCAATATCTATTTCAGGGCCAACTCAGTCATGTGTTGACACAACCTCAATCTATACCTCTGATATTCCATTGAGCTGTAATGCTCTTTGGTATGTTGATGGGGTGTTGCAATCATCAACTACCGGTACTCTTGAAATTACATGGTCAGCTAGTGGTAATTTCAATGTTATGCTTGAGTTTGAATGTGATACTGTTATTTCTTCTGCCTGTACTATATTGGTAGATGTGGTAGAGTTTCCGGATCAACCGACGCCAATACAAGGGGATGATAATATTTGCATAGATACCACATCTAACTATACAACCGTGGTCGGAGAAGGAGACATTTGTCAATGGATTGTTGATGGAATTATTCAGATATCTGATTCTACAACAATGTCGTACTATTGGTCGGAATTGGGTATGCATAATATTGAGGTCAGAGCAATGAACGAATGTGGAATTGGTGATGCTACTTATCTCAATGTAATTGTAAGTGAATTGCCTGAAGTTGATCTTGGAGATGACATCACAATTTATGAAGGAAACTCGGTAGTACTCGATGCCGGAAATCCGGGTTGTTCATATTTATGGTCAACAGGAGATACAACACAAACAATAGTTGTAATACAATCAGGTAATTACGAAGTTATTGTGAGCAATGTGTGTGGTAGTGTTTCCGATGATGTAGTTGTTGAAGTTATTGTAGGGATTGAAGAATTAAGTAAAGAAAATATCCACATTAAAATAGACGGAAATTTTGTTAGGTTTGAGATTCCTGGAGTAACAATTAAACAAGTTCTAATATTTGATATTGCTGGTAGAATAATTACCGAGTATGGAAATGAAACTCAATACTTCTTGCCCGAAAAGAGTATATATTTTATCAGGATAGCCACGTCAAATAATCGTATTGTTAGTTTTAAGGTTGTAAAGTAGAGCAGAATCTAATAAAAAACATAGAGTTATGAAAAAGATGATATATGGACATTCATTAAAATGCTGATTTGGTTAAGAATGGAAATAGAAAAAACATTTCCTGATGCCCGGAATTTCGTGTGGCCCCCAAAAATCTAATACAATAATGTGAATATTTCACAGTTTATTATCCAGTTTTAATATTATATTTCTTTTTTGTTTATCTTTGATAACACTATATTTCCTATTTTGTAATATGACAAAAAAATCGCATACTCTATTCATTGGTCTGCTCACTATTATTGTGATTTTAGTTACCGTAATGCTTATTTATATTGGCACTTCATATTATAACACTAGTTTGGAAGAACGGTTTTATCACATTGATCACAAGGTGCTTAAACCTAGCGGTCCATGGGGCCATGGTTTTGGGATTGCAGGATCTTTATTTATGTTTATAGGGGTTTCAACCTATATGATTCGCAAACGAGTAAGAGCATTTGCCCGTTGGGGATTATTGAAACATTGGTTGGAGTTTCATATTTTTCTTTGCACACTTGGTCCTATACTGGTGTTATTTCACACTGCATTTAAATTTGGCGGTATAGTTTCCATAAGTTTCTGGAGCATGGTCGCTGTTTTTTTAAGTGGTGTAATTGGCAGGTTTATATATATTCAAATCCCGCGATCCATAGAAGGGCGTGAATTAAGTTTAAGTGAGGTACGTGATTTGAAAAGTGATATAAGCGATATAATAAAAAACAACTACAGCTTATCACAAGAAAGTATAACTATCATTACTGAATCAACAAAAAAAAGGATTGAAATTATATCGGGTAATATCTTTTCACGCACCTTAAAAAAATATTTTGATGATAAACGGAATCTGAAAAGAGTAAAAAAAATACTAAAACAGAATAAACTAAGTAGAAAAGAAAGCAATCAAATATTAAAATTGGTAAACAACGAAATATCTCTAAACAGACGTATCGATCGTTTAACAACGATGCAAAATTTGTTTAAATATTGGCATGTTGCACATTTACCATTTGCCATTATTATGCTTATAATAATGATTATACACGTTGTGGTTACTTTAACTTTTGGTTATAGATGGATATTTTAATATGGAACAATTAATCGAACAAATAATAACATATTCGATTGTAATTATTATTACTCTTGCTGTAGTCGTTTACTATTTAAGAAATCAGAAGAAGAAGTCAGATATTGTTGCAAGAAAAATTGAAAAGGCAAAACAAGAGGGAATATATGAGCCTGTATCACTGCATCCGGTAATTGATATAAACCATTGTATTCAAACAGGAGCATGTATTGCAGCATGTCCTGAAAAAGATATCCTTGGGATTAAAGATGGAAAGGCAACTACTATTAATGCTTCACATTGTATTGGGCACGGCGCATGTTTTCATGCTTGTCCAACCGAGGCTATTACGCTGTGTATAGGTACCGAAAAACGCGGAGTTGAATTACCTCATATAAATCATAATTTTGAAACAAATATCTCAGGGATATTTATTGCTGGTGAGTTAGGAGGTATGGGTCTTATTAAAAATGCAGTGGAACAGGGAAAACAGGCAGTTGAAAATATTGTAAAATCCAACAAGAAGGAGCATAAAGCTGAATTCGACTTACTGATAGTAGGAGCCGGACCAGCCGGAATTTCTGCATCACTAACAGCAAAAAAGCATAAACTCAAAAGCATAACCTTGGAACAGGATTCGCTTGGGGGAACTGTTTTTACTTTCCCACGACAAAAAATTGTTATGACCTCTGCAATGGATCTCCCATTATATGGTAAGGTTAAACTTTATGAAACCAGTAAAGCTGAGCTTCTTGACCTTTGGAAAATGGCATTATCAAAAAATGAAATTGAGATAAGAGAGAATTCCAAAGTTGAAACAATCGTTAAAATGGATGGGTATTTTACTGTAATCACCTTGAAAGGAGAAGAGTTTACCACTCGTAATGTGCTCTTGTCCATTGGAAGAAGAGGAACTCCGCGAAAGCTAAATGTTCTGGGTGAAAATTCTGAAAAAGTTGCATATAGATTGTTAGAGCCTGAAGACATTGTTGGCAAAAATATTCTGGTTGTTGGAGGTGGTGATTCAGCAGTTGAATCTGCGATGTTACTTGCTGATAATAATAATGTTATACTTTCATATAGAAAACCTAATTTTCAAAGAATAAAACCCAAAAACAGGGAGCGAATTGATGAGGCGATACAACAAAACCGCATCGATATGCGTTTCAATACTAACCTACAAGAAATAAATAGGGATGGAGTAATACTTACTTCACCTGACAATGATAAAGAAATAAACCTTGAAAACGACTTGGTCTATATTTTCGCCGGAGGTGAACTCCCAACACAATTTTTACAAAAGATAGGGTTGCATATCACAAAAAAATATGGAGAAGCCCTATTAAAACATTAATAAATTAATGCTTAAAAGTCTGTCTTCTATTAAACAAATATTATTGATCAGTTTATTATCAATAGCAATGTTACTGCTTGTTGGTATCAATGCATATTCTCAAATTTCTCCTGGCGATCTGTCAGAAGCTCATGCTCATCTTGAGGGAATGTCGAATTGTACTGAATGCCATACTCTTGGTGAGAAAGTGTCGAATGCTAAATGTTTGGCATGCCATACTCTACTCAAAGATCGCATAGATAGTAACAAGGGATATCACTCATCTGATCAAATTGCCGGCAAAGATTGTATTGTTTGCCATAGCGATCACCATGGTAGGAAATTTGAAATGATCCGTTTCGATAAAATTGAATTCGATCACAACAAAACCGGATATGAATTATTGGGAGTCCATAAAAAACAAGAGTGCAAAAAATGTCATAAAAAAGAGTTTATTGTAGATAGCGAAGTAAAAAAGAAAGACTATACCTACCTTGGTTTAGAAACCGATTGTATTTCTTGCCATGATGACTATCACCAAAAAACATTATCATCCGATTGTAGTAGTTGTCATGATTTTAATGCATTTAAGCCAACCACAGCATTTAATCATGATAAAACAAAGTTTAGATTAATAGGAAAACACCAGAATGTAGAATGTATCAAATGTCATAAAATTACTAATTTAAATGGTAATAAATTTCAGGAGTTTGCGAATATTCCATTTGAATCATGCACAAGTTGCCATAAAGATATTCATGATAATAAATTTGGTCAAAATTGTACTCAATGCCATAGTGTGCAATCATTTCATGTAATTAAATCGATGGATGCTTTTGATCACAGTAAAACTCGATTTAAGCTAGAAGCAAAACATCAGTTTGTTGATTGTAAAGAATGTCATAGTACTAAGCTCACCGAGCCCGTTAAACATAACCGTTGTACCGACTGTCATAAGGATTATCATGAAAGTCAGTTTGTGAAACCGAATAAGGTAAGTGATTGCTCCGACTGTCATTCAACTAAGGGTTTTGTTGGATCTTCGTTTACAATTGAACGGCATGATAATACTGAATTTAAACTTGCTGGGGCACATATTGCCACCCCATGTTTTGTTTGTCATAAAAAAGAGGATAAGTGGAATTTTAAAATAGTAGGTGGTAAATGCATCGATTGCCATGATAATATACATGAGCAATTTATCGACCAAAAATATTACCCCGATGCATCTTGCAAAAGTTGTCACAATGAAAATCAATGGGCAAGTGTTGAGTTTGATCATGCGAAAACAGAATATGAATTGCTGGGTAAACACAAAAATCAAAGTTGCAGAGCTTGTCATTTTAAGCCGGTTGGAGATGGAAGGTATGAGCAGCGTTTTAGCATATTAAATGATGACTGTACAAATTGTCATACAGATAAACACTTTAATCAGTTCGAAAACAATGGAGTAACCAATTGCTTCGCATGTCACGATTATAATAATTGGAAAGCAAGCAAATTTGATCATAATAATACAAGATTTGTACTTGATGGTAAACATCAAAATGTGGCATGTTATGCGTGTCATAAAAACAAACAGATAGGTCAGGATACTTATGTACTATATAAACTAAACAAATTAAAATGCGAGAACTGTCATTAATACTGGTTTTTTTGATTAGCATCTTTAGTCAGTCATCCGATTCTCCACATGGTGATAATTTTGATATGAGTTGCGACGATTGTCATACATCTCAAGGTTGGACCGTTGACAAAAACAACATCAAGTTCGATCACAACCTTACGGATTTTCATTTGGAGGGATTACATCAGGATGTAACATGTGTTTCATGTCACCCAACTTTAATCTTCTCCGATGCCGATCCCCAATGTATGTCATGTCATACTGATATGCACCAGCAAACTGTTGGTTTTGATTGTGCCAGGTGCCATAATTCAAATTCGTGGATTGTGAGTAATATTACTGAGATTCATCAGCAGAGTAGGTTTCCTCTGTTGGGAGCTCACATAACTGCCGATTGCTATGACTGTCATCAGTCGGCTTCCTTGTTGCAGTTCGAGCCTTTGGGTGTTGAATGTGTCGATTGTCATTTGGCAGATTACCAGGCTACAACAAGTCCAAATCATATTGAAGGTAATTATTCTACAGAATGTATGGATTGCCATCAAATGAATGCTTTTACCTGGACAGGAGCTAACTTTACACATAACTTATTTCCCTTAACTTTAGGTCATGCTGGTGTAGACTGTAACCAATGTCATACGGGTACCGACTATTCAAATATTTCGCCTGAATGTATGTCCTGCCATCAGGATGATTATCTTGCTACCACTTCACCAAATCACCAACAAGCAGACTTAACAACCGATTGCCTCGAATGTCATACAACCAATCCTGGATGGAGGCCAGCCGATTTTACCCAGCATGATAATGTGTTCCCAATATACTCTGGAGCGCATAATGGCGAGTGGTCCAGCTGCATAGATTGCCATACCGACCCGGGCAATTATTCAATTTTTACATGTATCGATTGTCACGAACACAGTAAAAATGATATGGATGATGAACATCAGGGAATAGGGGGTTATTTGTACAATAGTGTGGCATGTATAGATTGCCATCCTACAGGATCAGGAGAAGGAAGCTTTAATCACAGTACTTCAATTTTTCCTTTAACAGGCGCTCACGTTGATACCGACTGTGCCAGTTGCCACATTACTAGTTATTCAGGTACCCCAACTGATTGTTTTGAGTGTCATACTCCCGATTTTAATCAAACTACTAATCCCAATCATGTAGAAATAGAATTATCTAACGATTGCGAAACATGTCATACTACGGAGCCCGGGTGGATACCTGCGACTTTTGATGTACATAACGACTATTATTTACTAACCGGAGCACATATAACCGCTGAGTGTGGTAGTTGTCATGTTACTCAATATACTGGTACTTCTACAACATGTTTTGATTGTCATCTACCTGATTTTAATCAAACCACTAATCCAAATCATGTTGCGATACAATTATCAAATGATTGTGAAACATGTCATAATACAGAACCTGGCTGGAAGCCAGCTAGCTTTGCTGTTCACAACGATTATTATATTCTTACAGGAGCTCATTTAAGTACTGACTGCATTAGTTGTCACCCAGCAGGATATGTTGAAACTCCTAATCTTTGTGTTGATTGCCATACACCTGATTATAATCAAACCACCAACCCCAGCCATGTTCAACTAGGATTATCCAATGATTGTGAAACATGCCATACCACTGAACCTGATTGGAAACCGGCAAGTTTTGATGTTCATAATGATTATTATGTATTAAACGGAGCTCATGTATCACTTGATTGTAATAGTTGCCACGAAACTCAATATAGTGGTACTCCAAACACATGCATTGGTTGTCATTTGGATGATTATAATCAAACAAATGATCCACCTCATGCAAGTGCTCAATTTTCAACTGATTGTTTAACCTGTCATACTGAGATGGCATGGGAACCTTCAACATTTGATCATGATAATCAGTATTTCCCCATTTACAGTGGTAAACATGACGGAGAATGGAATACTTGTACCGATTGTCATACAACACCAAGTAATTATGCAATGTTTAGTTGTATTGATTGTCATGAGCATAATAAAACTGACGAGGATGATAACCACAGTGGTGTGACTGGTTATATTTATAATAGTATTGCATGTTTGGATTGTCATCCGGATGGTGATAGTAAAAGTTTAATCAGACATTTCCAAAATAATATCAGATAATGAAAAATATAGCCTTAATATATATGTTTCTTTTTCTGGTGATTAGCCTTCAAAGCCAGGAAATTGTTGAACCAATAGAAGGTGCTGTATCCTATGTGACATCACAGAATATTTATGTAAAATTCAATTCAACGAAAAATATTTCTGTTGGAGACACATTAATGACTGTTCAGGATGGAAAACTTCAACCTGCCTTAGTTGTGAGTAATCTAAGTTCAATATCTTGCGTTTGTATTCCGATTTTGGGAGTATCACTTAAAGTAAATGATATAATCCAAACATCTGCAAAACAAAAAACTATTGATAAACCAGTTCTAAAAAACGATGAGGTTCCAAGCGCTATTGCTATAGCTCCAACAATTATTGAAGTTAAAAGTACTGAATCGGAAAAGAAGACCAATAAACAGAAAATTGATGGACGATTATCTATTGCCTCATATTCTAATTTCTCGAATACTGATGGAGGTAGCAGCCAAAGAATGCGATATACTTTTTCGATGAATGCTAAAAATATTGGGGAATCGAAATTTTCTGTTGAGAGTTATTTATCATTTGTTCATACAAACAAAAATTGGAGTGAGATAAAGGACAATATTTTTAATGGATTAAAGATTTATAATCTGGCATTAGTTTACCAACCTGTTGAAAGTGTAAATATCTGGCTTGGTCGAAAAATTAACCCCAAGCTGTCGAATATTGGCGCCATTGATGGATTACAGGTTGAAAAAAGCTTTAAGTCGATTTCAGTAGGAGCAATTGTTGGTTCTCGTCCCAGTTATATGGATTATAGCTACGATTTTAGTTTGTTTCAATTCGGAGCTTATCTTGGTCACAATTACAATGGTAAAAATGGGAATATGCAAACCACAATTGCTTTTGTAGATCAGGAAAACAATTGGAAAACTGATCGTAGGTTTGCTTATTTTCAGTATTATAATTCACTTGTTAAGAATTTTTATTTTCTGGGATCTGCTGAGTTGGAATTATATCAAAAAGTTAACGGAGTTGAGAGTTCAAATGTAAATCTATCAAACTTGTATTTGATGCTTAGATATCGACCTGTGAGACAATTATCATTTTCATTGTCGTATAGGTCGCAATCAAGTATGATTTATTATGAAACTTACGACAGTAGTGTTGTTCAACAACTAACCGATGATAAAAATATACAGGGCATGAGAGGGCAGGTGGTTTATCGACCAATAAAATATTTATCGGTAGGAGTCAAAGCAGGATATCGAGATAGAAAAGATGACCCTAAACCTTCAAAAAATTTCTATGGGTATTTATCCTATAGTCGAGTACCAGGATTAGATGTATCAGCTACACTTTCTGTTACAATGCTGGAAAGTAGTTATCTATCGGGTAATGTTTACAGTATAAACTTATCACGCGATCTTATTCCAGGAAAACTTTATGGCGGCGTGAGTTATCGATATGTTGATTATAAGTTTATTAATTATGAATCTACTTTAATACAGCATGTGGGTGATGTAAACCTAACTTGGAGAATAATGAAAAAGCTATCACTATCAATGGCTTACGAAGGTATATTTGAGTCTGTTAATCAGTATAACAGGCTTTATTTGAATTTGATAAAGCGATTATAGCAAGGAGTATATTTACGGTAATACCACTTCAGTGTAGTATGGAGCCTCAATATAATTGCAGTAAGTATTCCAGCTTTATTAACTTTGTGCCATTATCAATTATTGTCCATTCATAATATTCATTTGCTTTGACTAAACATTTTCTTAAAATATTAATACTATTTTTTTTAGCTCAAATTCAATCAGTTTGTCTTGCTCAAGGTACCTGGGAATCCGTTGTAACACCAACGCAAGGAAACCTTAATTCAGTGTACTTCACTGATAGCATAAGGGGTTGGGCAGTTGGAGATTCGGGAGTAATAATACATACTTCGGATGGTGGAGTTAGTTGGGAGTTACAGGAAAGCAATACGGATAATGGTATTGTTAGCCTTTTTTTTCTAAACAACCAATTTGGATGGGCTTCAGCCTTTAATTATACATCACCTCCCTATGGTACTTTGCTCCTTAAAACTACTAATGGAGGTGAAGATTGGATAACTACTTACTATCCAGAAGACAATATATTTATTACAACTATTGTTTATTTCGATTCGTTAACCGGATGGATGGGTGGAACTCCTCATACTTTAATTCATACTGAAAATGGCGGAAATACATGGCAGCAGGCTAATATTGACACAAGCACTCTTGCATTTTTTCCTGTACTAAATATTAAGTTTTACAATGAGCAATATGGGTATGCATCGGGAGGAATTTTTGATATTGCAGGTGTTATTTGGCGAACAAATAATGGCGGTGAAAACTGGTATGCCATAAGTACTGATGATGCTCCGGCTGATGAGGTTCATGGGTTGCACATTTTTGATTCGCTAAATGTATTGGGGTCGGGTGGTGATCCCGATTTTGGCTATGGTGTTGGTATGATGCATACATTAAACGGAGGAGTAAATTGGGATTATGATGAGATAGGTATTCAGGGAATAGCCTATGATGTGGATTTTGTTAATGATTGGGAGGGCTGGTCACCACTGGGGCCAAGAAGAAAATTTATCTATAGTATTGACGCTGGGGTAAAATGGGTTGAAATCTCAACTCCGGATTCTTTGGCAATATTTGATGTGATGTTTCCTGATTCTCTTCACGGATATGCAGTTGGTAACGATGGAGCCTTTTTAAAATTTACTCCTTCAACTCAGGTTAATATTGAAGAACTCGAATTTTACCGAACAGGTATAAACATGGATCAAAACTACCCCAATCCATTTTCATCTGTAACTACAATAAAAATTCATGTGCCAATTGGCCAAAAGTTATCTCCAAAAGCTCGACTAAACATTATGGATATAACGGGTAAAAAATTACAATCTATTATTCCTACTAATATATCTGAACGTAATTATGAGGTTGTCTTTCATGGAGATGGTAATCCGGTTGGGATATATTATTATCGATTAATTGATGGAGAATTTTCAACAAAAGCCCAACGAATGACCTTAATTAGATAGAATCATTATTTTGGATTCTTTCTGTTTATCAGATTTAAGTTGGTAGAAATATGTGCCAGAATTTAATCCCAGTTTATTGGTAGAAAATGAAACTTCATAATATCCTGGCAGTTTATTTTCATTAACAAGAGAAACTAAAGCGTTTCCAAATAAATCAATAATTGAGATTGACACATAGCCCTGATCAACAACTGTATATCCTATTGTAGTGGTCTTATTAAACGGGTTAGGGAAATTTTGTTTTAATATTATGGATGGCTTTTCTTCCTTATCGATAATGGACAATGCGGTAAAATCAATTGGAGTTGTCCATATTTGATATGTTCCGGTTGAATTATCCATCCATACAGGCCAAAGTTTTGTGGATGTAGATGTTATGTCAATGTTGTCTCCTTGGTATCCCTGTCCAAGACCCCCTATTGGAGTTGGTTTATAATTATGATCACTTATTTCGTATTCCTTCCATGTATCTCCACCATCGGTTGATCGGGCTAAAAATACTCCTGTTGAATCACTGGTTGTACTTCTGTCATCATAAAAAATAATATTCACAGCCCCAAATTTGTCAACGTGTACTGTAGGAAAATATTGAATTTTACCATTGCTGATAGCATCCTGATTTACTCTTATCCCTGACGACCATGTTATTCCTCCATCTGATGATCGGTTTAGTATTATATCTGGGTCACTACCTGCAGGTGAATGATCTTTTTGCCCGGTTACAATATATATCCAACCATTTCTTTCTCCTCCTGTTTTGTCAACATCAAGTCCGGGCAATCCATTTACTCTTATGTTTCCCTTTTCAGGAAGCAATCCTGTTATCCCGTTCACATCAAATGCATTTTCAATTACACCCCAATTTGTTCCTCCATCAATGGATGAAGCGCAACCAACATAAATTTCTTTAAAAGGGGAGGTTTCGGTAACACCTGCCCAACATGAATAAATTTCGCCGCCAGGGCCAACAGCAATGTCACCACCTGCACTTCTATTTGCTGGCGAGTTAATTTGAACAGGTACGCTCCACGAATTACTTTCACTATCTACATATGAAAACATCATCGGAAAAGGAGAGGAAAACTTAACCCAGGTAGCATAGGTTCTTCCATAATTGGGACTAACTACTACTGCATCTGTGGTAACCGAGGCGCGTTCAAGATCATCAGTTGAAATAGCAGTTTGGAATGACCATGTTGCTCCATTATCCGTCGAAAAGTGAGAGTATAAACCAACAAATGGTAAACGCCCTAATCGTGTTAATATTAAACGACCATTTTTATCAATTGCAATTCCCGGGTCACCTCCATGAAAGTCCATTGGTTCTCCTGTACATTTGTCGTTTCCATGCCACGTATTACCGCCATCTTCAGTTATAAATATCCCTTCGCTTACAAAAAATGGTATAAATGTTAATGTATTACATGATGAAAAAAGAATATTCTCATTGTTTGGACTTTTGGTAATAAATACTTCTGTTTGGATAACATCGCTTGGGTGAATTCGGTAGTTTTCGCTTCGGGAAAGAGTATTGTATTCGATTTGAGCAATTAGATTGGTAGATGTAATTAGGGTGAATATAATGACTAATATATTGATCATTTTTCTTGCTTTTCTGTCATCTCGACCAAAGGGAGAGATCCCCAAATTATGGAATCCTTTTTGAGGGGATTTCTTGTCTCGTTCCTTAAAAAATGGAAAGCTTCCCTCCTTGAAATGACAACTATTATTGTTGTTCTTTTTTAACATGGTCATGACGGTTTGAATATGGTGCGTGCCG
>JABMPH010000433.1 GCA_013203805.1 Bacteroidota bacterium
CTAGAGGTTATTGTTGACCCAAAATAAGAAACAACATAGTATTTATTCTGTCATAGGAAAGTCAATTAGTAATTTAAAGGTTTATTTATGGTTACTTTCCACACACAGTTCTTCTGGCTGAATAACCTCATTCAGTGAACTCAATTAATGTGTGGTAATTATTTACTAATGTATCAAACCTTTCCGGGAAAGCGCCTAAGAAGGTTAACCAAATCTGTCAATATTGGATGTCCACTCATATAGGTGGCATCAGTTCAGCTGCATTGAGTATTTAATTTCCTAGGGTATCCGCCAGAGTGCCTCAAAGACTACTTACGAACCTCTGATAACAGGGTCTTAAGAATAATGCGAAGGTCACTCTGTCGGAAATTCTGACAACTCTTTTTTAACCCTTTTATTTAAGGCGGTTTGACCTTTTGATGGAACCTTTTTTTCATTTTGTTTTCCTCGACATTCGAAGATGACTTCATTATTTATGCAGTCTTCTTCGATACACTTAGTAACATAGCTGCATCAAACGCTTGTCCTTTTGCAACATGCCACAATGCTTTTGATAGCTTGCGCATTAACGCTATGACAGTTTTATTCCTAGCCTTATGATCCACTTTCTTCTGATACCATTCTTTCACTACCGGATCCTTTTGCAACAAACGTAGTGCCGCAAAGTAAAGGAATTTACGAGCTTTAGCGCTGCCTCGTTTGGTTATTTTTAATTGACCGACATAGCGCCCACTGCTTTTCTCTTTTAAATTTAAACCTAGGGCCTTTTGAAAAGTCTGAGCACAATTAAACTTTCGTGGATCCAAATGTAAAGAGAGCAATATGGCCGTTGTTACTCGACCAATCAAACGACCCATTTCACAAAGCTCGCGATCATTATCTATTTGTGCTTCAAGGGCTTTCTGTACTTGTTTCCCCTGTACTCGACTATGTGCCATTTCTCTCGCAAGTGCTTGTAAATATAACCGTTCTCCTTCTGCACAAGGTACGCCAAGGGTGGTTTTTGCACTGCCTATTACATCAATTATTTTCTGTTTTGTTAACAGACTACCGCCACTCTTTTTCATTTCTAGCGCAGCCTCTTTGGCATGAGCAGCTACCCCTCTGGCAGAGCCGTATTCTATCAATAAGCATTCAAGCGTTACCGAATTTAAATTCAACAAATATGTCACTTCTGGCCAGTGGCGACTTAAATATGCCTCCAGGCGGTTTTGATTACGTTGATACTGGCTTTTGTGTATCTCGTGTTCCCGCACTAACGCGTTCAATCTAAGCTCTGCATCAGTCAACTCACGCCAGGGTGTCGTCAATCCATCTTGATAGAACCTGGCAATTATACTTGCCGCTTTAGCATCATGTAGACTGGGTACACCGTCATAGACTTCTCTTGCATCATGTACACGTTTAGCACTGGCCTGGTGAATATCAAATCCAAGTTTTCTAAACTGAAAACGTAATGCATCGCCGTAAGTACTTGTTGATTCAAAAATCACAACAACAGGACAAGATAAGCTATTAATGGCCTCTAATACGGCTGGTGTTTCTTCTGGATGGTTCCAGCGAAATAACTCAGAGACATCATTGCTTTTATTGAATAACAAGGCAAATTGCTTCTGTTTTGCGATATCAATAGCTAGGGCTACTTCTTTTCCAGCTAGTTTTTCTGTTATTATGTTCCAGTTAATTTGGTTGACTTTTTTTGTTTTATAAGTACGCTTCTTCATAGTGGGAATACCTCCAATGATTTAGTAATTGATTGCCAAAGTTAAATTACTATTTTGAGGGTTCCCACGCCACTTTTATGGCACTTAGAATAGCTGACTACTTATACGCGCGATTGTTAGGTGTGTTGTTACTCATCATCAGACAAAATATCCATTGCTCCATGAATTACAGCAAGAACATCAATTTGATCTGGTTTAATATAGTAAATTACTCGATATAAGCCACTAAATACTTCCCTTATTTGTTGAGTATTGTATTCTGGAACACTTCGCCCAGACAAAGGAAAGTCACCTATTTGTTGAGACCTTTTGGTAATTTTATCAATTGTAATCAGAGCATAAGTATCAGAATTTTGGGCTATATATGAATAAATTGCATCTAACTGATCTTCTGCAGTTTTAGTCCAATGAACTTTCATTTTGATAGACCATATTTTTCCCTAATTTCGTGAACGTCTTTAGTTTTTCCTGATTTACTATCTTTCAATCCTTTTTCAATTACTTCTCGAACATAAATATTGCTCAATAGATCATCCCATGTTGCATTAGTTGGTAATTGATCAATTATTTTATGAGCATCATCTTTCAATAATAACGCAGACATATATTACTCTCCTTCTTAGTTATGTTTGCCTCATTTGTTATAATGAAACAAGAGGTAAAGGTAGTTCAAAATGTTGTATTTCTAATATATCAGATTCGGTTATTTGGCGATTATCTTTATGAGTAGAAATGTGGTGAAAAC
>JABMPH010000434.1 GCA_013203805.1 Bacteroidota bacterium
ATGAACCATTTATGTAAATATTTTGAAACTCGTTTGCATTCCACAGGAAGCCTGCACGTAGATCAAATCCGGGTTTGTAAACAACTTCACTATCTGTGTTATCAATATAATTGAATCTATCAACTCGTTTATACAAATTGTTGTTGGAAGTAGCAGAAATATAGGTGTTTATTCTATCAGTGTTATACACAAGTTGTGCCCATGCGCTTGCGAAATTTATAATGGAATTATTATCCACTTTAATTATATCTCCAACAGTTTTGATTTGATTTCGACCGGCAACTCCTGCCAACGACCAAGAGTAATCTTCGATGAAAAATTTACCTCCCAATAGATCATCAACTTCTTCACGTACAAACGAATCAAAGTAGCGATAATGTACTCCGGCAAGAAATCTAATATTGTCATTAATTTTTAGTTCATAATTCGACATCAAGCCTGTTTGGATATGGCTTGCCAGAAAATTTGTTTGTGTATTTACTGAATAACCAGTTACCGTTTCACCATTATCAAGTGTATATGATTGCTGATTAGTTGCATTATTTTCATAGATTTTATTCCAATCGATTTGTTCTGAAGTGGTGCGGTATGAAAAAATTGAAGGAGCATAATTGAAACTCTCCGACCATTGACCACCACCATGTCCGACTGAAAAGTAAATGGAAGTTGAAATTAAATTGCGATCATTAATTTTAAACTCTTCATTTATACTTAAAAATGGTTTATGATAGAAGTTTTGAGAAGCATTTTTAACCTTGCCATTTAATCCACCCCAGTCCTTATTAAATTTTAAGCCCTTAAGAGCTACTTCTTCGTTGGATAGTTTTAGAGTCCTTTGTCCATGGCGTTGAGGGGCTCCAAGTAGTGTTATATTTAAACTATGGCGATCGTTTATCTTTTTCTGGGCAGTAAAGAAATACGAAAATGATTTTACAAAAGTTGCGTCAATATAACCTGTGCCACTACCTAAACTTACCATCAACGAAGTATTCCATCCATTTTTTAATAGTCCACTATTGAGGGCAATTGTGGTAACTATATTTCCATAGCTTGTTGCCTCAAAGCCAATGGAGCCACTTTTTTGCTTTTGTGCGTTACGAGTAATGATGTTTATGCTTCCTCCAATTGCATAAATTGACGCATATGCCAGACCTGCCCCTTTTTGGATTTGAATTTCAGCAGCGGCATTACTTAATCCCAACCAGTTACTCCAATAAACAAGCCCGTTTTCCTCTCCATTAATTGGAATTCCATTTAGTAATAGGCTTACATTTTCCTGCTGAAATCCCCTGATGCTTAGACGTGAATCACCACTTCCACCGCCATCTCTCACACTAAAAACTCCGGGAGTATTTTGCAATATCATCGGAAGAGGTCTGTCGCCTAGCCTTGTTTCAATACTTCGTGCATCAATGCTAGAGACAGTTACAGGCAGTTCTTTTTCGCTTTTTAATCCTGCATTTATTGAAATCTCATCCAGGGAGTAGGGTTGAGGCTGTAGAAGAATGGTTCCCAAATCAATTTCGCTTGAGTTGATTTTGAGAACGATACTCCTTTCTTTATACCCTATTGATGTAAGAATCAAATAGGCTTTCGACTTTGTGGTTTGCAATTGAAAAGTACCATCTGGTAAAGAAGTTGTTCCAGATGAATTATCAAAAAACCGGATATTAACATCTCGAATAGGAGTTAATGTTTCCTGGTCTAGGATTTTTCCGGTGATGATAGATTGGGCAAATGTGCTTGTGGATATTAGAACAAGCAAGGTGAGTAATTTGATTTTTTTGTTCATTGTAACTACTTTATTTTTAGTACCCTTATGTTTACTCGGGGCATAATAAAGACATTACAATGAAGCTGGCTGAATCTGATAAACAGATAAACCGGCAATAGCCAAAAACTGGCTTTCATTACAACAAATCTATTCTTCTACCATCCAGACTTTAACTGTCGGTTCTGGAGTTGCACCAGATCAGTCACACCAAAGGCGCGAGTCGCGGACTATTACCGCCGGTAGGGAATCACACCCTGCCCCGAAGAATTTGTCGGGGCAAATGTATTTGATTTGTTAAGTATGGCAATAAAAAAAGTGCTAAATTTTCAGCACTTTTAATAGTTTAGAAGGGTTATAAATAGCTAACTAACTTTTCTAAAAAACTTTTCTAAAGTTTAGAACTTTAGAAAAGTTAAAAGTTAGCTATTTAAAAACTCCAAGGCATTTAATGCAGCAACTGTTCCATCAGCAACAGCAGTTGTTATTTGGCGATATTTAACAGCTCTATTATCGCCGGCTGCATAAACACCTTCGATATTTGTTTGAAGATCTTCATCGGTAATTATCTCACCTCTGTTATTAAGTTTTACTGAAGTATCGATTAGTTTTTGGGTATTTGCAACATATCCAATAAAAATAAAAACTCCATCAATTGCTTTTTCAGTACTAGTACCCGTAACCAGATCCTTATATACTAGATGAGTTAATTTTTGATCTCCACTAAATTCTGTGATATGAGAGTTCATTATAAATTCGATCTTTGGATTTGATTTGGCTTTTTCAACGGCATGTTGTAACGCCTGAAAATGATCAAACTCATGTAGAACAGTTACTTTGCTGGCATATTTAGTTAATGAATCGGCTTCTTCAAGAGCTGAGTTTCCACCGCCAACCACAACAATTTCTTTATCCTGAAAGAAGTCGCCATCGCATGTTGCACAATATGAAATCCCTTTGCCTTTAAAATCAGCTTCTCCGGGAACATTTAATGTTCTCGATTTTCCACCAGTTGCGAGAATAACAGATTTTGCAGTATACTTCTGTTTCCCATTAACTACTACTGATTTCAATTTATTATCCAAATCCATGTTGGTTACACTAACATTTGAAATGATATCACATCCAAATGATTGCGCTTGTTTACGCATCGTTGAACTTAGTTGATACCCTGATATCATTTCAACACCGGGATAATTAGCTACTTCATATGTTAGAACGGTTTGACCGCCAATTGTTCCAGTATCAATAATTAGGGCCCTGGCTTTCGCTCGTGCGAGATAAATTCCTGCTGTTAATCCGGCCGGACCACCACCAAGAACTATAACGTCATATTGCTTTTCTTCCATTGGAATTGTGATTTACAGACAACTTATATTACGAACTAAACTCGCGGTTTAATATTTCAGTAATTTGTTCACGGTTTTGAATACTTGAGGTTGCTGACACAAGTTCACCATTCTTATAGTAAACTACAAATGGAAGACCCATAAAACTACTACATGCCGGGTGATTTCTAATAACTGCAGCTTCAGGGCTGTCAAATAGCATATCGCGGAATGCTACATTTGAATATTCGTCTTGTAGATTTTCCATAATGTCGTAAACCGGTAGACACATAGGTCCCATACGTCCACAGCAAATCATTACGTTTTTATTGTTTTCAATAATTTCTGCATGATCTTTTGCAGTAGCTACATGTTCTAAATTCGTTTGTAATACCATTTTAATTATAATTTATTTTTGTTATTGATTATTTCTTCGTTAAGAGTATCTTATCATAAATTATGCCAAAAGGTGATATTTAAGCGATATAGCAGAAGAATATAATTTTCATCCTATATAGTATAGTTCATGGTAGTTTATAGATATGGTTTATTGCTAAAGGACAATGTTTTCTGTGACATCTTGTCTGAATTTATAATCAATAAGTATAGATTAATTTTTTCCATATCTTTGAAACTATTATTAATAAACTCGGAAAAATGAAAAATCTGCTGACTGTTTTAATATTATTATTTGGACTTCACTTAACCGGCCAGGATTATATAATCCTTGTAAACGGGGATGAAATTGAGGCTAAAGTATTGGAAATTAATGATAAAAATATTGATTACAAGAAATTCTCAAATATTAATGGTCCCACATATCATCTTAAGAAGTCTGAAATATTTATGATAAAATATCAATCGGGAGATAAGGATGTTTTTAGTGGAGGCAATACCAAACCTCAAACAAGCCAAGTTTCAAATAACATCCACGACAATCCAAAGGATTTTGTTTATAATTCAAATTTTGGAACATCAAATTGTCAGGCACAAAAATCAAGGGGAGCAAAAATTTTTGGAAACCGTGCAAATGAAGTGTTTTTTCGTCAGGATATTGTTTACTATGGATATGATTTAACTTATTTGAAGTTAAGCAACCCAAAAAAGATGGGGCAAAGCGTGAAACTGATACAAGAATATTTCAACGATTGGAACAATGTATTAAACGATAAAGTTGGGTTCAATCAGCTTAGTAAGTGGATGAATAAACCACATATGTTGATGGGGACACCGATATTCCAAAATTACTATAAACGTGATTTCAATAATTTTGTTGAATATGGGAATTTCTTTATTTCATTTGAAGACCTTCAAAAAATAATAAACTCATATGTTATAAATGAATCACAAGGAATTGGTATGGTTATTAATGTGGTTAATTTTAACAAAGACAGAGAATACTCAATGCAATGGGTTACATTTTTTGATATTGCAACCCGAGAAATTATCTTTGCTATACTCACAACTGGAAATGCGGGTGGTGGTGGTATGGTAGGTCATTGGGCAGAGGGAGTAGAGGTTGGAGTTAGAGGAGTATTCGTAGACGAGATTTTTAAGCGAAAGTTGAGTAATAATGGTATGATTCCTTCAAAGTTGAGACTTTATTGACCTTTTATTAATCTATAATAGCCTTTTTATTATTCTTAGATTGTGAGTGTATTTTTTATCTATCTCATTATATATGCCCTGATGATCAATTCTGTCAATTCTTACTTCTCCAGAGGCATGAATTATTTGTTTATCACCGATAATAATTCCAACATGAGTAATTCTCCCTTCACTGTTGTCGAAAAATGCAATATCACCCGGTAGTGTTTCATTAATAAAATTAATGGTAGTTCCCGATTCTGCTTGCAGATGGGCATCCCTTTTAAGATGTATTCCAAACATGCCAAAAACAACCTGAACAAATCCCGAACAGTCTATTCCAAAAGGAGATCTGCCTCCCCATAAATATGGTGCACCAAGATATTGAATTGCTGTTTCAACAATTATATCGGAATTTACAGGACGTGAATTATCTATAGTATTGCACTCAATGTTATAGTTTATGCCAGAAATAGAGATTGAGTTATCTCGGTAATTCGGCAAACGCGTTCCCAATACTAAATTAATTGATTTACCACTATTATTTCTCGCAATGCCATAAACATCGCTCAAATAAAACGACACTTCATTACTTAAACTCTTAAATTCTGATTCACTAATAATCTTAATTTGCTTTTTATCAATCCAACCCTCATACATATCATGAACAGTTTTAATCAGATACCATTGTTTTTCATTATCTTCAATGATTATTGTATCACCAAAAATTAACTGATTAATCATCTCGCTTTGCTCCGAAGGTTGTTTTCGGACTGGAACAAGAGATAATTCGCATATGCCATAATTCGTCATTGGAAGAAAAATTTAGTTTATTGTTTCTTTTGATTAATTTTGCCGTGTCAAAAAAACTTAAATGAATACACTTTTTTCAAAAATACAACATAATTATTACGAGATATTAAAGGTTTTCATATTTATTTTAGCCATTGGAATTGTTATCTGGGTAAGTCCAAAGGAGAGCTTTTTTAAATATGAATTTCAAATAGGTAAACCATGGAGTCATGACGACCTTATTGCACCTTTTAATTTTGCCATATTAAAAACATCTGAGCAAATTAATGAAGAAAAGAAACAAATAGAATCCTCTTTTATTCCATATTTTAGATATGATGATGACATAGCTGAAGCTGGAGAGAAACAGCTTATCGAAAACTTTAAATTAGCCTGGGAGCTACATACTGCTGATTCAATTAGAACGGATTCTGCCAGATACGAAAAGTTCTTAGTGAAGCTATATAAAAAGTTCGAAAGCAGGGGGATAATTCGATATAACCCAGCCATTGAGGGAAAAGACCCTTATTTTCAATTGAGATTAATCCAGGGGAATGTTGTTGCTGAAACTACTTTAGGGCAACTTTTCGACATAAGATCAGCAATTGAAGATACACGAATAAGTATTGAAAAGTTAAACGTATCAGATAGTATATTCCTGCAAAATGTTATTTCTCAGTCATTGGTTCAAAATGTAATTTTTGATGAGAGTAAGAATAAAACTGAAAAGGAAGAATTGGTGAAAAACATTTCAACTACTCGGGGGCTTGTACAAAAGGGTGAGTTAATTATATCAACTGGAGAACTTGTAACAGCTGATAAATATCAAACACTAATTTCACTGAAATATGATTACGAAAAGGAGCTTGATACATCCGATTCCAAGTCTTTTATAATAATAGGGATGATTTCGCTGGTTACTTTACTGTTTTTGGTTCAATATCTATTTATGAAGTTTTACCGGAAACAATTTTACGATCAACTTAAATATATTGTTCTTCTCATAATAACTCAAATAATTTTTATTTCAATAACTGACCTCGTTTTTATTGCTTTCCCCAATTGGACATATTTAATTCCATTTGCATTGCTCCCCATTGTTATTGCTGCCTTTCTGGATGCAGGAATTGCCATTTTTGTTTATTTGGTTACCCTTATGTTATTGGGATTTTACGCACCAAATAGTTTTGAGTTTTTCTTTACCCAAGCTATAGTAGGTGTAATTGCTGTTTATTCAGTTCAGAAATTAAGTAAACGTTCTGATTTATTTAGAGCCACATTAATGGTATTTATAACATATACAATAGTGTATGTTAGCATGTTGTTAATACAGGAAGGTTCTATTGAGAGCTTTTCATGGCGTACAATAGGTTATTTTGCAGGTAGTTCGATGTTAGTTTTATTAGCATTTCCAATGATTTTTCTTTACGAGAAGATGTTTGGAATGATTACACAATTAACTTTGTTGGAATTATCAAATACTAACAATACCCTGCTGCGTGATTTAAGTGTGAAGGCTCCGGGTACTTTTCAGCACTCACTACAGGTTGCAAATTTAGCATCTGAAGTATTATATGAAATAGGTGGTGATGCCTTGCTTGCACGTACCGGAGCTTTATATCATGATATTGGAAAAATGAAGAATCCAATGTTTTTTGTTGAAAATCAGGTTGCAGGGCACAATCCACATGATGAAATATCGTCTGAAGAAAGTGCTAAAATTATTATTGGCCATGTTCTTGGCGGTATTGAAATGGCTCGAAAAGCAGGTATTCCTGAGCAGATTATTGATTTTATTCGTACCCATCATGGTACTCGTAGGGTTGAGTATTTTTATAGACTTGAGCGTAAGTTGAATCCAGGCATGGAAGTAGACCAGAGTGAATTTACCTATCATGGTCCGGCTCCTTTTACCAAGGAAACTGCTGTCGTGATGATGTCTGATTCAGTGGAAGCCGCATCGAGAAGTATTAATGATCCCGATGAACAAAAAATAAACGACTTGGTCGAAAATATTTTCTTATCGCTCATGGATGGAGGGCAGTTTCTTAATGCTAATATTACAATGAAGGAAATTAATATTGCAAAAAAGGTATTGAAGAAGAAATTACTAAATATCCATCACGTAAGAATTGCTTATCCTGATTAGTTAATGAATCGCTTATTTCATCATTGAATTCCACACATTATCAAGATAGCCTTTTGTTTCCGGACCAAGGTTGAATAGTAAATCTAGTATGCTTAAGTTTGGCGTAAAACTAAACTTGTTTGAGAACACTAGGGTGTAATGCTCAAATATAACTGGGTTTGATTCGATTTTTGGTGAGATTGAATATCTGTAATCCAATCTCATATTATCATAATTCTCAATATCTGGAACGAGAAAGGAATCGGAATATAATACATTGAAATCAAGTCCGATTATTTCACATATTTTATTTAATAAGGTAGTGTTAAAAATTAGGAGGTTATCATATTCTCCCGTAAAGAAATGTTCAATATCATCTTTGTAATATAAAAAAAATGGAGATCCGCTGTAGGCTGAGCACATTGCTCTCCAGTGATTTATAAACCAGCGATCATTATTTAAAACGATTATATCTTTTGTTTTTGTGTTATTACCGTTTGTTTTTAGAACAGGTATTGTAAGGTTTAGAATACCATTGGCGGTCATAATCCTACATCTGTTTCTATATGTTTGCTTTGGATAGGATTCTTCCTTTTCGATTATAACATTTTTACTATGAGCAATTAAAGCCATGTACTCAATGGGAGGTAAGTATGCCGTTGATAGAAGTAATTCTGGTATTAAATGCATAAATATAATTTGTATTTGGCAAAAATAATGCAAAAAAAAACAGGCCTTGTATAAAACCTGTTCTTAGTGTATTATCGGATATACTATTTCTCTTTTAATAATACGTCGTTTATTGCCTGAACAAAAGTATCTTTTGGTAATGCTCCTTGTGCCATTTGTGGCTGACCATCAGCAGGGCAGAATAATATAGAAGGGATGCTTCTAATACCAAAAGCAGCAGCTAATTCTGTTTCTTCCTCAGTATTTACTTTATAGATATTCACTTTACCTTTATATTCATCTGATAATTCATCAAGAATTGGAGCTACAATTTTACAAGGTTGACACCAATCGGCATAAAAATCTATGATGCAAGGAAGTTCTCCTTCAAATTTCCAATCTTTGTTTGCTTCGAAATTGAATACTTTTTCCTGGAATGACTGTTTAGTTAAATGTTCCATTTTATTAATTATGATTTATGTTATTGTTTTTTGTTTAATAATACTTCTTCTATCTTTTTTATATATTCGGCTTTTGGTAGTGCACCGGTTTGCATTTCAGGCCTTCCTTCCATGGGTGAAAATAGTACAGATGGTATGCTTCTGATTCCAAAAACACCAGCAAGTTTCTTTTCTTTATCGGTGTTAATTTTGTAAACTTTTAATTTTCCATCATATTTTATCGCCAATTCGTCCATAATTGGGGCAACCATTTTACACGGTTTACACCAATCCGCATAAAAGTCAATAACACAGGGTACATCTCCTTCGTAAACCCATTCCTGTGGATTCTTTTCAAAATCCCATACCTTCTCCTTAAACGTCTCATAAGTAAGATATTCAGGAGATACTGTATTTGCATCGATTACTCCTTCATTTTCAATCGCAGGCTTTTCTATGGCCTGATTACCCTGGATATTACTGCAACTTACAATGCTAAGTGAGATAGCCAAATAAGTTATTATATTTAATCTCTTCATATATAATGATTTAAAGTTTTTTACTAGAAAATCGTTGCAAAGATACAATATTTTATATCACATTAGTATCACTTTGCTTATCTTTGTAGTCAATAATTATTCCATTATTAAATAATTGGCAGTTTTATTAATTAGACAGAATGAATAGAAGTGAATTAAAAAATATTGCAGCTTCATCCTATGCGGATAAGTTTAGGTTGGTTATTCCAGATAATGATACGGCTTTAGAATTATTGTCGAATACAAAATGGAAGGATGGATTTGTATGTACAAAATGTGGAAGTACCAACTACTGTAAGGGAAAGAGTCCATCTTCCAGAAGGTGTACAAGATGTAAAAAGGAAGAGTCGGCTACAGCACACACAATTTTTCATAGATGTAAAATTCCAATAAACAATGCACTGGAAATTGCATATCTTGTTTGTAATGTTGCTGCCATTTCGTCATATGAAATTGGCCGACAGTTAGACATGCGGCATATGACATGCTATGGTTTTCAGAAAAAAGTGCTTGGTTGCCTCAATGGTGATAATGATGATAAGCTGCTTAAAACAATGCTCTCACAAGTCAATGAGAAGGTTTCTTTGCTGCCATAATGTATCTTTCACACTATATTATTAGGTGCATAGGTTTTTATTAGGCACAAAAAAAGAGGCGTTGATAATTCAACGCCTCTTTTTTGCTTAGAATTATAGTCTTATTTAAGAACTATTTTTCTGTCTATTTTTTCATTATCGCTGGTAATACTTAATAAGTAAATACCTTTTGCCTGATCGCTAATATCAAAACTGTTATTATACTGACCAGTTGAAGCGCTCATTATTTCGTTAAAAATAACCTGACCGTTAATACTTATAAGTTTAATTTGAACATCTCCTTGTTTTTCAGCAGCAAATTTAACATTAAGCATACCTGTTGTAGGATTAGGATAAATACTCAGGTTTTCAACCTGAGTTTCTTCAAATCCAACACCATCAACAGTAAAATCAAACGACCAGCCCTCGTCTCTTATGGTAGAGTTTGAACTCCACATAATAAGCATTGCATTTGTTTCAACAACTATTGGGTCAGGAATAGTATTTCCTGAAAATTCACCAATAAGTGAAGCATCTTCACCGTTATAAACCTTAACTTTATCTTTTCCTTCTTCGGTTGCCATTGCAGTGAAATCAAGGCTATAGCGTACAGCTTCGGGATGGCTTAAGTTAAATACACAACTGGTTCCATTATTATAATAGAAACCCATACTGCCATCTGAAATTGTACCAGAAGGATCAGTAATTTGAGTTGATGTACACCATGTTGGTAGTTGTGAAGTGTATTCGGCTTTAAATCCGGGAGCTTCTCCAACAGAACTAAAAGTTATAAATAGTTGATTTCCGGTTGATGTTATTGAGGATGGAATATCAGTTCCACTAAAATCTCCAATTAACTCCGCACTTTCATCACCACCATCATAAACTTTTAATTTATCATTATTATATGTGTCAAATTCAATAAATGAAAGGGTAATACTTGTTACTGAGTCCATCTCGTTTTGTGGATTAATTAACCATTTTGCATCCATTCCCTGAGGGTAATCTTCAGCGGGGCTACTTCCATCTGTAAACGAACCAACTAAAGTAGTAAGTTCTTTTTCTCCAGATGCTATATATGGATAACTTGCATCGCCAGGATAAATATTTTTTACCATTGCTTGTTGTTGGTTAAATCCATTTACGCTATACAGTGTGTAATAACCATTTCCTGATCCACTCCATCCAAAATTGAAGTGATAATAGTTCATTCCCTGATAACCATCACAAACAAATGCATGCCCACCACTACTAGATTGTCCTGAATAATAAATTGGTCGTGAATTGTCTAATTCAGCCTGCATCCAGCCTTCCCAAGTACTTGAAGTAGTGCCGTTTTTTGTTACATACTGAGTGCTATTTTGGTAGTTAAAATAATTTTTCAGAGCATATGGTACATCATTGCTATATGCACCCGAACCATCCCAGCCAAACATCATATCCACAGAAACAGCACCATGAAATCCTATTTCAGCAATTTCCCAAATATACTTGTCATTAATAACATCTGTCATACCATCCCAGTTGTAATCAGTTTCACCAAAGTTGGCAAATTGGTATGGATATCCCTGTGGAGTGTAACCATGAGAACTTGTACCTGTTAGAGGGTATCTCCAATAATGCATAATAATTGACATTGCAGTTGAAACGCAGCCAACATAAACACAACCACCAGGACCAGCAGGATCTTCAGGGCACATGGCGTTATATGGATTATCTTGGTTCCATAGTGAGGTAACTAATGGGTCAATGTCTCTACCGCCTCTTAAATTAAAAGTAGTAGGATCATTAGTTGTATATGATTTCCATTGTGAAATGATATCCGCTTCAGCTTCAATATTGTTCTCACGAATAAAATTCACCTGGTCAACATATGACCGCATCCAGCTTTGAAAACCGTAGAAGCCATTTTCCACTATGGGGAAATTGTCGGTAAAATTGTAACCAATTATTGGATTCATAGCATCGTTACCCGATACAACAACCCATCCATTTTCGAAATTAACTACGTAATAAGCATTTTCAGCAAAATACGAATGTGTAATATTCAAATCATGATAATTTACTGCTTCACCATATTGATTCGACTTTTCAAAAAAGAAATTTACCGCAACTTGCTCAGCTTTTGAAAGGCTAATGTCTTTTGCGAAGATACTTGCAGTTACTGCAAATATTACTAAAATACTTAGTAAAACTTTTGATTTCATAGGTTTGAAATTTGATTTGATTTAATTTGACGGCAAATATACCTAAAATATAAATTATTTAAAATATCTTTTATAACCCATTGACAAGATATTTTATTTCAGGGTTGTATGCATAGGTTATTTATCTTTGCGGGGAAAGCTAGTTTTGATTGAAACAACTGTAACTAGCCATATTGGATACGTTATGGGTTATGCATCAATTTTTTAAGTAAAATCATTCTAAAAAACAAAAACATTGGATAATGTCAATTTTAATTGAAAATATTAAAGAGCTTGTACAAATTGAAGATGAACCAAAACGATTAGTTAAAGGCGCTGAAATGTCAAAACTAAGGACATTAAAAAATGCATTTCTGCTAATTGAGGATGGGATAATATCTGGGTTTGGAAGTATGGACGATCTGAACAAATTAGAGTTACAAAATAGTATTGAAAATTTGACCACAATAGATTCAACAGGAAAAATGGTTTTCCCGTCATTTGTTGATTCGCACACTCATTTGGTTTATCCTGCTTCCCGCGAAATAGAATACATTGATAAAATAAAAGGATTATCATATGAAGAGATAGCAAAGCGCGGTGGTGGAATATTGAATTCAGCAAAGTTGATGCAAGAATCAACGGAGGATGAATTGGTTGAAAGCTCATTAGCAAGATTGAATGAAATTATTAAATATGGAACCGGTGCCGTTGAAATTAAAAGTGGGTATGGTCTTACTGTTGAGTCGGAACTTAAAATGCTAAGAGTGATTAAGCGACTTAAAGAGTTATCTCCATTAACTATTAAGTCAACTTTTTTAGGAGCTCATTCCATTCCACTGGAATATCGAAGCGATCAAACAAAATATGTGGATGTTGTTATAAATGAAATGTTACCCCTTGTTGCCGATGAAAATCTTGCAGACTATATTGATGTATTTTGCGACACGGGATTTTTTACTGTTGAAGATACCGAAAGGATATTGGAGGCAGGAATGAAATATAATATAAGAGGTAAAATTCATGCCAATGAACTTGATTATTCGGGTGGTATTCAGGCAGGTATAAAATACAATGCTTTGTCGGTTGATCATCTGGAGTTTACGGGAGAAAAAGAAATAGAAGCGTTATTAAACTCTGAAACAATGCCAACAGTATTGCCCGGAGCTGCATTTTTTTTGGGAATGAAATATACTCCTGTTCGTGAAATGATGGATGCAGGATTGCCAGTTGCTCTGGCCAGTGACTTTAATCCGGGATCATCACCATCGGGAAATATGCAACTAATTATATCAATGGCATGTATATTATATAAAATGCTACCCGAAGAGGCTATTAATGCAACCACAATAAATACTGCTTATGCCATGGGAATTAGTGATAAGCTTGGAAGTATTGCCATAGGTAAAAAGGCAAATGTGTTTATCACAAGCGAAATTCCAACTTATGAATACATGCCCTATTATTATGGAACTAATAAGGTTGAAACAGTTATATTAAATGGGGAGATTATTGACTAATTCTTTCTTTAACTCACTAAGCAATATTGAGGCATTTGTCATACTGAACGCAGTGAAGCCTGCCTGACTGGCTAGGCAGGTATCTCTACAAGTAACTAGATTCTTCGCTATGCTCAGAATGACAAAAAAATGATTAGTATTAAATCAATAATTAAATACGATACTTCCAGGAATAATTCCAACTTCAAATGATGAAATAAATGTACCAGTGGCTGTATACCTGTAAACCAGTCCATCATGGTCATAATTTAATGCATCTGAAACATAAATTTCATTATTATTTGGATCAACCCCAAGAGTGTAGTAAGTATTGTTATCGGAAGAAATAACAGGATTCTGCGGTAGTTTATCATCATAAACTGATAATCCATAAATACCATTATTCAAATAGTATAAAGAATCCTTCGATCCGTTGATACATAAATTCTCAGGATTTTGAAGAATGTCTTCGAAATATATTATTCTCACAATTTCCATCGAAACGGGATTTATCTGCCATAAGGATGGTAATTCTTCATTCATAAATCCACCACTGCAAAGAACCCATAGCAGCCCATCTTTATCCAGTACCATGCTATTGGGTTCAATTCCAACAGTTATTGAATCAATAAGTATGTCATTATCAGAATCAATAACCATTATGGTATTATTAAGTTTTGTTTGATTATAGGCTGACCAATTGGCAATAAAAATCCTTTTTTGTGATTTAATCATGCAATCAGAACTTTTTCCAATCTCAATGCTAC
>JABMPH010000435.1 GCA_013203805.1 Bacteroidota bacterium
GGACGCACGGCCGTGCGTCCCTACAAATAAAACACCACCACCTACCCCTTTTTCTTTTTCAATACTACAATACTTACTCCAATTAGAGCCAAAATTGCACCTAGAATGCTCAAATAGCTGAAATTTTCATAGTCAATCCAGCTAACAGCAAGAATCTCGAGTATGGCCATTGACATAAAGGTTATAACCGGATTCAAGGTAAGAATCATGCTTATGGATCACTTCATAAAGTTGTGGATAAATTTAAAATATAGATCTTTGTACTTTTAAATTAAGTACAGATTTATGTCTTCCGATAACGAACAATACAGAATGCTAATACAGCTGCTCTTACCAGCAGAGATATTTGATTATTTTGATCTTATTAAAATAGAAGTAATAGGCAATGAGATACATGCTTATCTTGATGAGGAGAATAATCTTCCAGGTGGTTTTGAGAAAGAAAAGCTCTCTTCGAAAGGGTTTCATTCAACTCTTACTATTCAGGACTTCCCTATACGCGATAAACCAATGTTTTTACATGTTCGACGTCGACGGTGGTTGATAGAGTCTACAGGAGAGGTGGTAAGCCGGGATTGGGATACAGTTGCAAAAGGAACTCGTTTAACGAAAGATTTTGCAACTTTTTTAAAAGGTATACTTGGATAACTATGCTATAAGCAGCAACAGTTTGGAAAAGTTCTATCATATCAATGGGAACCATTTTGGACAACAATACAAGGATCATTTAAGTGATTACCATCTATGGGATCAGAAAGAGCATGCTGAAGACTGGATGTTATTTCCTGATAATATTGGAGAGTATCTGAGTATAGATGAGAGCTCATTATCAAATGGCGAACTCTATACTATTCTCACCAATAAATCAGCAAAAGGAAGAAAAGGGGCAATAGTGGCAATGGTTAAAGGAACTTCGTCAGAAAAGGTAATTTCAATTTTAAAAACTATACCTAAAAGCAACAGGGACAAAGTAAAAGAAGTAACTCTTGATATGGCTGGATCAATGAATTTAATCGTTGAAAAGTGTTTTCCTATGGCTGTTCGGGTAATCGATCGTTTTCATGTTCAAAAACTAGCCTATGATGCATTACAGGAGATGCGTATTGCCCATAGATGGGATGCTATCAATGAAGAGACCAATGCAATTGAGAATGCAAAAGATAATCAAGCACCTTATGTTGCTTTCCGGTTTGATAATGGCGATACCAAGAAACAATTATTGGCAAGGAGCAGGTATTTACTCTTTAAATCTGCTGAGAAATGGTCTCCAGGTCAGAAACATAGAGCCAAAATACTTTTTGAACAATATCCAGATATCAAAAAGGCATTTGACCTAACTCATCAACTACGGTTAATATTTTCTAAAACTAAAGATAAAGGCGTTGCCTACACAAAGCTTGCAAAATGGTACAATGATGTTACTGAAGCAGGATTTAAGTCATTTAATACAATATCTGCAACCATCTATTCGCACTACATAAATATCCTAAATTTCTTTAATAACAGGAGTACTAATGCTTCTGCTGAATCTTTTAATGCCAAATTGAAAAACTTCAGAAGTGCTCTTAGAGGAGTTACGGATATAAGCTTTTTCTTATACCGAGTAGCAAAGATTTATGCTTAAATAAATTCTACTCCACAGAAAGATGAAGTGATCCCACTGCTGTTAGGTAGTTGGATCCCAATCTGCCTTCATTCAGAATTAATTGACCCGTATTGCTTTTTGTTTTATATTGCATCCATAAGCAATAAAATTCTTATGGAAAAACCTAGACTAATTATCAGGCTATTCATACTTACAGGTTTGTTGTTTTTTCTTAACTCTTGTGAGCAGCCTGAGGCTTTACTGGATCCACTTGATTCAGATTATTGGCTTACTTACGATAAATTAACCAGCGGACTTCCAGGGAATCAAGTTAGAGATATACTTACTGACAGCAAAGGAAATATTTGGTTTGCTTGTTATGGTTACGGTGTAACATGTTTTAATGGAAAAACCTGGACTACCTACAATTCTTCCAATAGCTATCTCGGGAATAACAATGTTAAAACCATATTGGAAGATATGGACGGGGATATGTGGTTTGGGACTAAAGAGGGCTTATTTATTCTGGTTGATGATGAAAATTGGTTTTATTACCTCGGGGAAGAAGCCTCAGCAATGGATGTAAATAAAATTTTTATGGACTCAGAGGATGTTATTTGGGTGGGTACAGAGGGCTCCTCATATTATAAATACATAGACACAGAAGGATACTTTACCGGGCCATACATTTTCTCCCTTAATGATGATATTAATGTTATCAATGATATTAGTCAGGATGCGGATGGTTTTGTTTGGATGGCAACAGATTATGCAGCTTTGAAATTAAACAATAAATTATGGGAAATTACACGATATAATGAGGATTACCCCCCAATAGAAGCCATGTATACCGATAGTAAAGGAAGGCTGTGGATTGCAGCAGATGGAGGCTCAACAGTAATTTATCACAATGCTGAGGGATTTACGAATCTTAGTTTATTAAATGGACAATCAAGCTATTTCATTACAGATATAAATGAAGACAAGAACGGGAATATCTGGTTTTCAACTTTTTTGGATGGCGTAATAAAATATGACGGTATTGTAATGACCTCCTATAAACTCTATAATGGATTTCCTTCAGAATTTAACTTTTGTGTGGAAATTGATATGATGGGAAATGTATGGGTTGGCAGCATGGAGAACGGGGCACTAAAATATATTCCTCCTGTAGAATTTTAAATTTAAAGGAATGGTAAAATTTCTAATTGCTTCATTGTGGATAGGTCTTATAA
>JABMPH010000436.1 GCA_013203805.1 Bacteroidota bacterium
GGCATATGGTCATAAAAAGAATCAAACGTAATTTTAGCCTTACATTTCATATTTTCAGGAACAAGCCTTTTATAAAAAAACCTCAAAACAAATTTACTTCTATTCTTACCAACAAAAAATAATAAAATTAAAACAAAAACTAAAAAAAACAAAACAAAAAATCCTATAGGTAAATTTAATTTATCTTTAAACATAAAAGAAAATAAAATCGCTAAAAATATAATTGAAGCAATATCTAACATTTTATCTAATGTAAAATTACAAAGCCCCTTACCAATATTTCCAGTATATTTTTTTAAATATTCTGCACGAACAACAGTTCCCAATTTTGAAGGAGTTATAAATCCATAAAAATTAGTTATAAGAGTTATTTTAACTGCCTCTAAAAACGGCATTTTTATATCTTGAAAAACAGCAATAGTAAACCACTTAAATGTCTGAATAAAAAACATAATAACAATAAATATTAATGCAATAAAAATAAACATCATATCAACATTTCTAATCTCTTTAACAACCTCCATTAAATCCAACTTAATTAAAATATAAACAAATAATAAAATTCCAATTAGGGGCAACCATTTTTTTATATTCATCAAAACACCTTTACTTCAAATTTAACTACCATCCAAACAATCCCTCTCTAAAAATGATCAAAGCTAATAAGCAGATTATAATCTGAAATATAAAAATCAAATAAATCACATCAGTTTCATAGACCTTTTTCTTAAACTTTTTCAAGATTAAAATACTTAAATGAGTCAACCCATAGATTTTATCATAAGGTAAGTCTAAACTTCCATCATTATTGACTTTACCAAAAGATTGTTTTTTTAATCCTCCTCGAACCTTTAACCCTGTTTCAACAATATATAACATAAAAACAAAAACTGCAATCTTTTCAAAATTACCTAAAATAGCCATGATTGCAATTAACGCTCCAATAGAATACGTTAAAACATCTCCTGGAAAAACTTTTGCAGGATATTTATTATAAAAATAAAAAACAATTAAAGAAGCAACCATGCAAAGTCCAACAACAGACAACCAAGAACTTCCAGTTAAGAATGCAACAAAAGATAAAAAACTTAAAATAATAATTCCTAGCCCAGACTCTAATCCATTAAACCCGGCCAAAAAATTATAGGTAGTGGTCGCTCCAGCAATACCTAAGGGGATTAAAACTAAGGGATAAAAAAATCCAACATCCATAAATCCTAAAAAGGGAATATTAATAATAGAAGAACCTGCATTAATTACAATTAATGGAACAGACGCTGCAAAAGCAAGAAATAATCTAAATCTAATCGAAAGCCCCTGATAAGTCCATCCCAAAATATCATCTACAAATCCAACTAAAGCTAAAATTAAAATAACACTTAACAATGCAAAAATACTAATTCCAACTCCATCAATATCTAAAATAAATGTTCTTACTGCAATATAAAACAAAACTCCCAAAACAAATGACATAACAACCACCACCCCTCCTGAAGCCGCAACATTTTTATTCCCCCCAGCCCGATTCATCTCTCCTCCAATCTTATTCATGTCTCCCCAAAGCAATCCAACTTGTTGACATTTTTTAATCCATTTAGGTAAAGAATACATTGTCAAAATAAAACTAATTAAAATCGCTCCAAATATCCAAATTTCCATAATAATATATTTATCCACCCCTTTTAAATTTTAATATAAACTATCTCTTTACAATTCACTCACAATTTCCAATCAAGATATTTTGTAGGATCCTTATCTAAATATTCTTGCTTAATTTCTTCATTTCCGGTATATTCCACATCCCAGATTTTTATAGGTCCCTGAATTCCTTGATAAAACACAAATTCAGGTAAATCCAATCCCTGATTTCTCAAATCTTCAACAATCAAGGAAGATTGAGTATGTGCTATTTTAAAATTAGGAAAATTATTTAACGGGTCTTCTAAAATATAAATCTGAGCCAACATCCCCCTCATTAATCTAGGAGAAATATAAAGTGCAGTTCCTATACCATTCACAGCAATTCTTCCTTGATTATTGTCTAATCTTGGGAATATATACGCAGTAGCTTCAATTCCAGAACCAAAGTCAATAAATCTTCCCTCAATATTTAAATATCTTAATTTAACCCTATACTGTTTACCTTGATAAACTGCAATAACATACGGTTGTTGATACTGGTTTGTTTGAGTATTTGCAGAAACGACCACAGCCCCAATTCCTGCACCCCCCTTAGGCAATAAAACCTCTCTACCTGAGTCCTCAATAACTAAATCTTCATCTAATGTTAATCCACCCGGATAAAAAAATAAAGTTTCATTATTTGTTTCTTGGGTTTGTTTATCATCCATTACAAAAGGACTCATCCAAGAATATCTGTCAAAATCTTTATCACTTCCAATACTTGAAAACGCAGTATATTTTCCAATATCAGAGGAATCAATCAAAAGATGCGTAGCATCATGGTTATATAAAAACTCTAATGCATCTGCCTGATTATCTCCTGTTAAAACTAATCTCCCCATAAGATAATTCCAATAAGCAATCGCATTACCGCCATCTAAAACAGTGGCGCGATTTCCAATACTTTGCACCCAATAACCATAATCCCACCAATGACTAAAGACTGCATTCTCAGGAGTCTCATCTCTAACCCATTCCATAGCCTTTTGCCAT
The DNA here is from genome assembly GCA_013203805.1 of Bacteroidota bacterium. GTDB lineage: Bacteria > Bacteroidota > Bacteroidia > Bacteroidales > F082. The sequence goes on from JABMPH010000436.1 coordinate 2,677, forward strand.
TGAACATTATATGAGGACGGAACAAAACTATACGCCTGAACTTTAACACTTTGATAA
>JABMPH010000437.1 GCA_013203805.1 Bacteroidota bacterium
CCCTTTGGTCGAAATGACAGTAGTTAGTCGAAATTACAGTGGTTATTTGAAATATTGATAGTTATAAGGAGCGGGTTAGTGAAGAATCATATTATTAAGAGTAATCTTCTCGATACACTAGATTTTCCGTCTAGTTTAAAAAAGCTCTCTGCCAAAGAGCTTGATAATCTTTGCCATGAAATACGTGAATTGCTTATCTCTATAGTTGTGAAAAACGGAGGGCATTTAGCATCTAATTTAGGAGTTGTTGAGCTCACGGTTGCCCTGCATACAGTTTTAGATAGTCCTAATGATAAAATATTGTGGGACGTAAGTCATCAGGCTTATGTACATAAGATCCTTACTGGTCGGAAAAATGAACTACATACCATCAGACAAACAGGTGGACTCTCTGGGTTTGTAAACCGTAAAGAAAGTCCTCACGATATTTTTGGGGCCGGGCATGCTTCTACCTCTCTATCAGCGGCTCTTGGTATTGCTAAGGCACGTGATATCAAGGGTGACGATTATTCAGTTTTTGCAGTTATTGGTGATGGCGCCATGAGCGGAGGCTTGGCTTTAGAGGCAATTAACAATGTCTCGGAGCAAGTTAAGGGTAATTTTGTGGTTGTGCTTAACGACAATGAAATGTCGATTTCTCGTCCTGTAGGATCTCTAGCTAGTGCTATAACCCGTATTCGTACATCTTCACCTTACTTATCCTTAAAACATCAGATCGAAAACGTAGTAGGCCGCATCCCGAAAATTGGACATCCTCTAAATCGTAAAATTGAAAAACTGGTAGAGCGAACTAAGAATATGATTACAGACTTTAAAGTCGGGGTTATTTTTGAAGAACTTGGGTTTCGTTATCTGGGGCCGATTGATGGCCATAACATTCCTTTACTTATGAGTGCTTTCTCTTATGCCAAAAACACTGAACAACCAGTTCTAATCCATGTTATGACTAAGAAGGGCAAGGGGTATGGCCCTTGTGAAAAAGATCCGGTTCATTTTCATGGTATCGGGCCATCTGTAGATAAGAAGGCAATTCAAGAGGCAAAGGGACCGAGCTATTCTCAAGTTTTTGGAGATACCTTGTGTCAATTAGCAAAAAACAATCAAAAGATATGTGCAATTACTGCTGCAATGACAAGCGGGACAGGTCTTGAGTCCTTCTATAATACATTTCCTGAACGTTTTTTTGATGTTGGTATAGCCGAAGAACATGCAGTGACTTTTGCGGCCGGTCTGGCTTCTCAGGGGATGAAACCGGTTGTTGCCATTTATTCAACTTTCCTCCAAAGAGCTTATGATCAGGTTATTCACGATGTTTGTTTGCAAAACCTTCCTGTGGTATTTATGTTAGATAGGGCAGGGTTAGTTGGCCCTGATGGCCCGACGCATCACGGAGTTTTTGATATTGCCTTCTTAAGGTCTATTCCTAATATGGTCGTTATGGCTCCCAAAGATACTCACGAGTTAAAGGCAATGCTTCAATTTGCAGTTCTTTACGATGGTCCCATAAGTATTCGCTACCCCAAAGGGCAGAGTCCGCTTGCTCAGTCAGAACAAGCTCTTGAGCCTATATTATTAGGTAAAAGTGAAGTAGTCCTCTCTGCTGAAAAAAAGAGCAATCAAAAGCAGATTTGTATTTTGGCACTTGGTGATATGGTTGAAAAAGCAGTCATAGTTGCTAAAAAGCTCGATGAAGCAAATTTTGCTGTTTCGATTATAAATATACGTTTTGTTAAACCTTTAGATAAAGATTTAATCTTAAAAGTAAGTCAGGCATCTAATCTGGTTGTTACTCTGGAAGACGGTGTAATTCAGGGAGGATTTGGTAGTGCTGTTTTGGAGCTATTTAATGCAGAAAAGGTAATGGTTCCAGTTTTAACACTTGGACTTCCAGACAAATTTGTTGAGCATGGTGAAAATGCTGATCTCTATAAAAAGTATAATCTTGATGTAGCTGGAATAGCTGAGCAGATACTTGCCTTTGGCTAAAGCGCTTTATAAATCTTACAGATTACTCTCCCCATTTAGGGGGATCCCGCCAATGGCGGGACGAAGGGCAGAGGGGGCTTTATGACCTGTCCACTACATCCTTATAAATCCCATGCACCTGAGCCCCAACTCTAACATTTGTAAATTCCTTCAGAACTCTATCCTTAGCGTACTTCCCAAGTTCTGCTCTAAATAAATCATCACCTAACAATTGATTAATTGCCATAGCAAGACCTTGAATATCTCCTGGCTCAACTATTAGACCAGTTCTAAGGTGCTGATTAACAAAAGGGACTCCCGTAGGCAAGTTTGTTGATACAACTGGTTTACCACAAGCCATTGCTTCCAATTGAACGATGCCAAAGGCTTCGCTTGGGGCTACAGACGGTAGCACAAAGATGTCGCAAAGATGATAGTGCTTGGCTAGGTTATGATTATCGACAGGTGGAATAATTGTGATTTTATCAGAAAGTCTTAGCTTAACTATTTTAGCTTCAAGTTCGGCTTTGAGCTTGCCATCTCCTATGATAGTAAGCTGGGCATCAATCGATTGCATAGCTTCAACGAGAATATCCACGCCTTTGTAATAGATAAGTCTGCCGACAAAAAGTAGCTGTTTAGTTTTCTGTTGGTCTTTTTGACTGGCAACTTCTGCTATATCACTATCAGAGAGTTCCAGTTTTTCGGGATTAATTCCTAGTGGCACTATATGACATTTGTCAGCATAAGGTTGTAAAAATGGAGAATGTTTAATCATGTTCGGGGAGGTAGTCAGAATTGCTTTGGCGCGCCTGAGAAACCAGTGTTCCAGATGTTTATAAAAGTAGAGAAACTTTTTCTGCTTAATAATATCGCTATGCCAGGTGATGATTACCTGTCCTTTAGGTCTGGTTAGAAAATAGGAGAACACAGCTAAAGGGTTTGGTAAATGAAAGTGGAGTATATCCGCTTTGTTCTTAAGTAACTGGTAGGGGATTCCTAGATTTATTGGAGTTGAGAACATTACGGTCTTCTTAAACAAACGATAAACCAGATTAGAGAGTTTTATTACCTTAACGCCATTAATTATCTCTGTTTGAGCTTTTTCGGTTTCATTAATAACAAGCACAGTTAAGTCTAAATCTTCAAAAGGAACCAGATTTTCAGCTAAATCTTGAACATGCTTTTCTACTCCGCCGATCCAGGGGTAATAGAGTTTGTTGATGATGAGGACTTTGGTTTTTCTCATCTTAAAATAATAGCAGAACATATCTATTAACTGCTACAATCTAAATCATGAAAAAGATTGCGGTTATTTGTTCAGAAAAAGCCCGTCCTTTTGATCTCAACGAGGGAGCTGTTACTCACGTTACAACCACAATTAATAGTTATCTAAGTGAAAACTTTGAAGTCCGTACTTATTACGGGGGAGAAGCAAGTACAAATGAAGCAAGCTATATTCATATCCCTATATGCGCTCAAGACCGTAAGAAGAATTGGTATAACACTTTAAGAGAACCAGCATATTCATATTTAAGAAAAATCGCTGATGAAATAAATATCTGGCAACCAGATATTATATATATTCATAATCGACCTCATTATATTTTGTGGTTAAAACCTTTAATTAATTATCAGGCCTATTGGGTTTTGCATGAACATAATACTCAGTTAAGCGATAGTATTCCTTGGTTAAAAGCCTACAGAATTTTGAAATCGTGCAATTTATTGGTTGGGGTTAGTAAGTATGTTGTTAATGAAATAGTTAGTAAACGTTTCAAGATGCTTGCTGATAAAGGCTTAGTTGCTCGTAATGGAGTAGATACTTCAGCCTTTTGTCCGGTAAGTTCTGTACAAGAAAAACAAAAACTCCGAGAGCAATATAAGCTTCCTGCTGATAAAACTATAATTCTATACACAGGTGCGATTCGCCCGCGTAAAGGCGTCCTGCATGTTGTAAAGGCATTTCTCGAGGTTTTTACAGAGCGTCAGGATATTTGCCTAGTGTTAGCTGGAGGAAAGGTTGTGAGTAGTCAGAGAGATGAATGGTACTATCAAAAAGTTATGAATTTGGTTAAGTCTAATCCCACGTCGATTTGTTTCTTGGATTATTTGAAAATTGACCAAATGCCAGGGTTGTATAAAACATCGGATATCTATTGTGCCATGCCAGAGTGGGAGGAACCGTTGGGGTTGGTGTTTCTAGAGGCGCAGGCTTCAGGTTTGCCAGTAATTACAACTAGGAGTGGAGGTATTCCCGAAATAGTTATTGATAATGAAACAGGGTTTATTTTGGATAAACCTGTAGATAAGGCTAAAACTGTTAAATGTCTAAAACAATTAATAGAGGATAAAAATATAAGACTTGAAATGGGCAAAAAAGCCAAAGTATTTTGCGAAGAAATAAGTCAGTGGGATAATACTCTTGATGCGTTGATTAAGCGGTTGAATGGTGAATAATGTAAATGTGTATTTAGGTATTAATGCTTTTCTTTAGTGATATATTGATTAATGAATTTTTTTTGATAATGAGAGTATTTTGATGTATTTATAGTTTCTCCACACATATGTATGCACCATGGATCTTTTTGATTTGGAATAGCTATTTGATATCCAAATTTCTTGAATTCAAAGCATTGACTGATATCATAATAATGCCAACCGTTAAAAATATCTTCTCTCCAAGGGACATCATATTGAGTAATCATGATTAAACCATCAACTGCTTCAGCTACGACTAGTTCTCCAGTAATAGTTCCAAAATCTAGAGTTTTATAAATATTTCTATTTTCCATAACCTTTCCTATGCATTTTTCTGACTCCCACCAGATGCCATTTGAAGTTAACTGTTCACATCCTATTACACCTATGAGTCCAATTGTTTGATGATGTATAAATATATTTAAAATATCGAATAGGAAATTATTATTAATAATAAGAGTATCTTGATGTAAATATATCTTGTATTTTGCTGAAGAGTTTTTTATGGCTTTGTTATATCCATGAGCCATACTTTCTTGATTGCGGTACGATAGGAATTCTACTTTATATCCACGAGGCACTATCAGGCTTTTAAGGTGAGTTAGACATTGTTTGTAGGCGGTTTCATCATTAACGCATGCTATAAAAGCAAAACTATTGTCTTTGATACGTTTTCTTTTATTTAACACATTCAAGAATGACATGATGATGAACAATTGGACTCTGCATTTTAAAAAGAGTTTCCTTAATAATGCTTCTTTTTTCGAAATATCCAAATTCATTCCAGGGTTTGCCTTTGACTAAGGTAACAAATTTAATCAGATTAAACGTGCCTTTAAATCCATATTTTTGTCCCAATTCTAAATAAGCTTTTACTTCAGTAGTAAAATATAAAAAGCTATTCTTATTCCAAAAGCTAACATGAGTTGGATCTTGAAACGCCCCTGATCCTTCTGTTGATGGAACAAATATTTCAGCAGTTCCTCCAGGTTTTAATACCCTCCATATTTCATTCATAGTATTAAGCTTGTTTGGGAGATGTTCTACAAAATCATAAGCACGAACATAATCAACAGAACTATCTTCCATTGGAATGCCTTGACCTAAATCGTGAACTATATCAACACCATCACCAGCAGCTATATCGATACCAATAAATCCTTCAGGTTTAGTCTTCCCACAACCTAAATCAATTTTTACTTTGCTTTGCATTACTAATTTACCCCTTTTTGCTAAATATTTATTCTATTTCATTTATTTTTTATTGCAACTATAATCAAATAGATATTCTATGAACAATAATAAACTAAAAATAGGTTTTATTACTACAGTTGATCCAAATGATAAAAATGCTTGGTCTGGGACTCATTATTATTTGAAGAAAACATTAGAAATGTATTTTGGTGAGGTTGAGGTTTTTGGCCCCCTTAATACACCCTGGTTGTTATGGGCAAATGCTTGTAGTGATTGTTCGCGTATTTTCAGAAAACTGCATGGTGAATATCATCATGGTAAATTTATGGCTCGTAAATATTCAACGATGGTGCAAAAAAAACTTTGCAACAATCATTACGATCTGTTGATATCATCAGCTTCTCCTCAAGCATTGGCATATGTAGAAACGGATATACCTTTAGTTTCATTTGGTGATTCAAGTTATGCCTTACGTTCTCGCTATTTTGGCTCACAATTTCCTGCAATTGATGTTGGAGTGAATGAAATTGAAAAGCTAGCGTTAACAAAATCTAGCGCAATAATACTTGCTTCTCAATGGGCTGCAAATGCCACAATCGATGATTATGCTTTGCCTCCAGAGAAAGTGCATGTTATTCCCTTGGGTGCTAATTTAGATATTATACCCAAAACAGATAATAGATTGCCAAAAAAAAAGGGAGAAATTTGTCGCCTACTATTTATTGGAAAAAAATGGTACCCAAAAGGTGGTGATATTGCGTTCGAATGTTTATTGAAATTACTTGATATGGGCCTGAATGCCGAGTTAACGGTGTGTGGTTGCATACCCCCTGAAGTTGTTGTTCATCCCAAATTGAGAGTTATTCCATATTTAAATAAAATGAACACTGAGGACTATAAGCAATTAGAGGAATTGTTTTGGAATTCAGATTTTTTTATTCTACCAACTCGTAGAGAATGCTATGGATTAGTTTTTGCAGAGGCCAGTGCGCATGGTTTGCCATCCTTAGCTACAGATACCGGTGGCGTTTCTTCTGTAATTACAGAGGGAGTTAATGGTTTTCTCTTTAAACAAGATGCAACAGGTAGCGAATATGCCAAGAAAATTCAAGAAATATGGCATTCTGATAACAATTATGAATTATTAACGTTGTCTGCTCGAAAAATATTTGAAGAAAGATTATGCTGGGATGCTTGGGCGAAATCATTTAAAAAGGTTCTTGAAATAATATTATGATTGTTGATGTAATCATTTTATCAAATACTGCGACTGAGAAGCATTATAATTTGTTACTAAATACTATTAATACCTTGCATAATAGTGAGCAGAACTTTCAATTTAATATTATTTTGGTAGAATCATCTTCTATACCATTTCACGAGACAGAATCACTTTGTAATGTCTATATAAACTTTAAGGAAAGCTTTAATTATAATAAAGCTCTTAATCAGGCTTTTTCTTTTGCTCATAGTGATTATGTAGTGATTGCCAATAATGATTTGGAATTTGAGCAGGGTTGGTTTTTTCAAATTCAAAAGCTAATGATTAGTAACAATTTAGGGAGTGCATGTCCCTTTGATCCTAATTGGGTAGGTCATCAACCAGTTAATAAAAACAATGAATTGTTGTTGGGCTATGACGTGCGGTTACATATTGTTGGTTGGTGTATAGTCGCGACTGCTACAACAATAAAGTGTCTATTTCCTTTCGATGAGCTTTTTGATTTCTATTTTCAAGACAATGATTATGCCGAACGATTAAAAAAAATGAGAATTAAACATGGTTTAATAACTGTTTCTATTGTACATCATAAACTCAGTCAAAGTCAGGATTTGATGTCTATATCGCAAGAAGAAAAGTACATTCAAGACAAAATTATCTTCAAAAATAAATGGCCAACTAGACAAGAGCAATTCAATAGATTTTTTGCAGATTGTTGGAAGAAAATGTTAGGTATTATAA
>JABMPH010000438.1 GCA_013203805.1 Bacteroidota bacterium
CCATTTAAAAAAAATAATTAAATTTGCTAAACATTTATATGTTCATACATATGTACATTTAATCAGCTTGGCTTTTTTCAACTCAATAATGTTGATATCAAATTATAAATAACATGGAAAAGAAAAGATTTATCATTTTTCTGACTTTATTCATTGCTGGATTCCAGTTACTAAGTCAGCAGCGAACCATTACCGGGACAGTAACAGATAATTCCGACGGAAGTACTATTCCCGGGGTAACAGTTATGGCCATGGGAACCAATAATGGAACTGTAACAGATATTGATGGGAACTACACCTTAAAAATTGATGAAGCCATAAAAATATTACAATTCAGCTATATTGGGATGCGTACCGAAAAAATTGAAATTGGGTCATCATCAGTTATTAATGTGCAAATGGAATCTGATAATATCGGTCTGGATGAGGTTGTTGTAATTGGGTATGGATCGGTTAAAAGAAGTGACCTAACAGGCTCGGTAGCACAAGTGAATATGAATGATCTTTCGGAAGTTCCAGCAAGTTCTTTCGATAAAAAATTACAGGGACGAGTTGCCGGAGTTCAGGTAACCGCTTTATCAGGACAACCTGGGGGAGCTACATCGATGAAAATTAGAGGGGCTAGCTCAATAATGGCTGGAACTCAGCCTCTATATGTAATAGATGGGGTAATTATGGAAGGCCAACAAAATTTTTCATGGATTGGAAGCCCGGCCGAAAACGGACTAAGCTCAATAAACCCAAATGACATAGAATCAATCAATATATTAAAAGATGCCTCTGCAACTGCCATTTATGGAGCACGTGGGGCAAATGGCGTTGTAATAGTAAAAACAAAAAAGGGTAAAATTGGTAAAGACAAGATATCATTCAGTGCATATGTTGGGATGCAACAAAAAGCATCACAAATCGATGTTATGAACGCATCACAATTTGCTACCTTATTTGATGAAGCAGGTTATAATGCAGATCCTACTAATTATAAACCGTCATACCCAAATCCGGATTCTCTGGGCGCAGGAACAGATTGGCAAAAGGAAATTTACAGAGATGCCCCAATCCAAAACTACCAGATAAATTTTTCGGGAGGAAATGAAAAAACACAGTATTCAGTTAGTGGTGATTATTTTCTGCAAGATGGAATAATAGTTGGTTCCGACTTTACCAGATACAGCTTTCGCGTAACCCTAGACAGACAAGTTAGCAAGAAGCTTAAACTTGGAACATCAATTGGATACAACAAAACAAAAAATAATACGGTACCAACAGATACTCCCGGAGGATTTTTCCCAGGGGTAGTTAATACAGCATTAACTTTTAATCCTGCTCTTCCCGTTTATGATGATGAAGGAAATTACACTCTCACGGATCCAAACGCCGATGCATGGCTCGACAACCCTGTTGCTGTAACAAGAACCGTAAATGCAGTTAGCAATATCAATAGATTAATAGGGAATATCTTTCTTGAATATGATATTATTGATGACCTAAAATTTAGAACAAGTTTAGCAACTGATTTATATCATCAAACACAGGATATGTACACTCCACGAACTGTGTATTCCGGATCATTCAATGACGGGCAGGCCAGATTTGCAATAACCGATCTTCAGACTATACTTACCGAAAATACTCTGAGCTATAACAAGCATTTTGGAGGAATACACCAAATAAATGCTGTTGTTGGAATGACCTTTCAAAAAAATAAAGGAAGAAGTTATATTGATATTTCAACAGGATTCCCAAATGACATTCTCGGTTATTATGGTATCGAAAATGCTGAAAATATGCCAACCATATATTCTGCGTTTGACGAACTTGCAATCTTATCATATCTAGGACGAATTAATTATAATCTTAACGAAAAATACTTATTTACAGTAACAGGTAGAATTGATGGATCATCTAAATTTGGAAGCAATTATAGATATGGTTTTTTTCCATCAGCAGCAATTGCCTGGCGAATGATTGAGGAAGAATTTATTAAAAATATGGGTGTTTTTACCGACCTTAAATTTCGAGTTAGTTATGGCAGAAGTGGAAACGACCGATTTAAAAACTACGCATATATAAGTACTATCTCTGGTACAAATTATTTTTTCAACGGCGGATATCCCGCAACGGGTTTTGCTCCTGATACACCTGGAAATGCAAATTTAAAATGGGAAAAAACTGACCAGTTTGATATTGGAATAGACATGGGCTTTATCGATAGCCGTATAGCATTAAC
>JABMPH010000439.1 GCA_013203805.1 Bacteroidota bacterium
GAGTTAATATGAGCCAACTAGAAAGAGAAAAAACTGAAATACCATGTCCTGGCGGAGGAAGAATGATCAAAACGACTTATGGTGATTTAGTCAGGAGAAGTTCTTTAAAGTCTAGTAAAGGACATGAATACAAATTCAAATCAAGTGATCAAAGCAAGTTTCGTAGAGCAATGGGCAAAATTGAAAGTTTGCAAAAAGATTTCGAGCGAGATATGGAAAGAGCGCAAAAGGAGTTTGCTGAAGCATATCAAAATGTCATTGGAAATGCTGATGTCTTGCTAAAAAGATAGAAGCATACCACCGTCATTTTCTCAGAATATGTAAACTAAAAGACTTGATTTTGGTTTCACATAAGATATGAAGATTATTGTAATAACAAAGAAGTTAGCATAATCGGGGTTTTATACTGAAATTAGTACATTCTAATTCAAAACAACGCTCCGAAACTCAGGAGGAATAAACTATGGTCGATAAACAGTCTAAATCTTTTAGTATAGAATCTAACGATCTAACAATAGAGGATATATTTCATGAATTCTACATGGTGCCAGATTATCAAAGGGAATATGTCTGGACACGGGAGCATGTGGACAAATTGTTGTTTGATGTTTATGATGAATTTTATGATGAACAAGGAAGATTAATGCAAGGACCTGAATATTTTTTAGGTAGTTTAGTGGTTTGTAAAAATAATAGCGGTATTTATCACCTTATTGACGGGCAGCAGAGAATGACTACAATTTACCTTTTGCTGTGTTGCGCAAGGGATCTTTTAATTCAATGTGGCGCTACTCCACCTAATTGGCTTAACACTCAAATTAAATTTGTGAGTGCAGATCCTATCACTGGCGACGACATTGAAAGAGCGCGACTAACTCTTCAATATGATGATAGCGATGGAATATTAGAAAAAATAGTATTGGCGGATGAACCAGTATCACAGTTGCCGCAGAAAACAGAATCTGTGAAAAAGATTATTAGTGCCTATAACACAATTAAGGAGTTTTTCCGAATTAATCTAGGGCATGAACCAAATACGATTAAACAATTTGTTGTGTCTTTTACAAAGAGAATTAAACTTATCCGAATTGAGACCCCGACTATAACAAATGCGCTTAAGGTTTTTGAGACGATTAATGATCGTGGTATTGGTTTAACATCAATGGATTTACTTAAGAATTTACTGTTTATGAAGACACCACAGGATAAGTACCCAACGTTAAAGATTAAGTGGAAGGGATTAGTTGATATACTTGATCAGGCCAATGAAAAGCCACTTCGATTTTTACGTTATTTCATCATGTCTCATTATAAAATAGACCAGACAAAAGGTTTACGGGAAGATCAAATATATGATTGGTTTGTTATCAATGCTGATAAAAGTGGAATCAATACTGATCCAATATTGTTTTGCGATGGATTAATTGAATGTGCAAAAGCTTATGCTAATTTCATTAATTCTAAAGATGTATATGGCCAAGACAATTATTATCTTCAGAATCTTACCCATTTAAGTGGTGCCTTACGTCAGCATTTCATCCTGTTATTAGCAGCACGTCACCTGCTTCCAGAATTATTTAACAAATTAAGTAGCGCAATTGAAGATCTCATTTTTTGCTACATAGTAACGAGGGAAACTACAAAAACGTTTGAAAGAAATTTTGCCCGTTGGTCAGAAGATTTAAGAAACACAAATGATGAAGTCGAATTAAATCACTTTATTGATAAGTACATTACAAAAGACATTCTTGGTAGAGTAAATAGCTTTAAGTTCGCTTTTCAGGAGCTGACTTTTGAGAATATTCAACAATATAGTATTAAGTATATTTTAGCTAAGCTTACCCAACATGTAGAAGAATTAGCCTGGAATAATCCTACTCATAGAAATCTTGGTATGTATATTGCCTCTACGGTTGAAATTGAGCATATATTACCACAGACCTCTAATGAAATGCTGTTGTCTGAATTTGATAATCCGAACGAATATGATGAGTATAAAATCAAACTAGGGAATCTGACTCTTCTGGAAAAAACGCTGAATAGTTCAATCAATAATGAAGTATTTTCAAAAAAGGTTGTTGCATATGAAAAGTCTGCCTTTTTACTGACAAAATCAATTGCCATTGATCCAGGATTTGGTGCTAATACTCAACTAAATAGGGCTGTTAAAGACCTTAAACAATTTGATGATTGGACTTCCGATTGCATAATAATCAGACAGGAAATGCTTACAAATTTGGCACTTAGAGTCTGGCATATTCCTACCATTTCATGAAAGTGAAACCACACAAAAAATATTACATTAAGGCATTGAATATCGCGTAGAATATGGCATATTAGGAATTTCTGGAGTAAAGCCAAAATTGAAACATTAATATAATAGAAAGTTGGTAAATGGTAGATTTCGATTCGTTCATGAATAATCACCAAACCAAATGGAGAAAATCCAATATCTCCGATAAACGACATGGCTATCAAAATGGCCATCAAAGGCCCTGGATTCTACCCAAGGAGCTTTGGGAAGAAGGTTTATGGCCCGAACTTAGAACTGATGCCTCGGAAGAAAATATTATTGTGGATCGGTACTTAAAAAAGTGGGGAGTTCAA
>JABMPH010000440.1 GCA_013203805.1 Bacteroidota bacterium
ACTCGGTATATACTATTTGCTGGTTTTCACCAATATCGGGAATTGCATCAACAGGAACGGGGTCGGAAGGGAGAATACCGGTATCCCAACCAAATGGGGATACTACTACGCCCCAACCAATAAATACTATTAATACCAGATAGGTAACCAGTTTGTTCTCAAGAAAAAAACGAATTGTTTTATTAAGCATGGAATTATATTTTGAATTAAAACTCAGTAATAATTAATTACAGCAGTATTAGTACATGAAGCAGATTCAAGTTACTATAACCGAGAATTGAGTTTTAAATCAAAGCAAATAAGATTGTAAATAGGAAAGTACCGTTTGGGTAGTCAACGGTGGTGGTTTATGGATAAAACGAGTGATAGGCTCGAACCCTGAGTATTCATCCTGAATTAGCTCAACCATTGCCGGTAGTTCAAGCGCTAACTGTGTAAAATCAACAAAAAATGAAGTTACCGAAAAATCATTCTCCATTTTAATGGTTATTGATTCATCATGACAGCATCCATCTGGTATTTCGCAACAAGGTTCAGGAGCTACAATAACACTTACTGATTTGAGAGTTGAACCACAATAATGTTTTGAAACAGTCACGCCCACTGAGGTTATCAGAATTATGAGGGCAAAAAGTATATGACTGATCTTTTTAAACATTAAATTATATTTAAGATGCAAATATATATCTTTTCAGTTCCCTGTACTGTATATAATTTTATAAAAGATGTGCATAATTCGGAATGCACAGTTTCTAAATATCATTTAATGACCTCCTTGAGAGGTGTTTTGCTTTCTTAAACGATGAAGGAGTCATGCCTGTTATATCTTTGAATTGCCTCGATAAATGCTGGCTTGAGCTATAGTTTAACTTATATGCAATTTCACTGATATTGAGTTCTTCATAGATCAGAAGCTCCTTTGCCTTTTCAGTTTTTTGAAGGATGAAGTATTTTTCAATGGTTTGGCCTTCTACTTCTGAAAATAACATACTTAAGGATGAATAACTATGACCGAGTAATATTGGAAGCTGTTCACTTAATCTGCCAATTTTTTCAGGATGGTTTTGGTGATGAACCATTTGAATTACAGCATTTTTAATTTTTTCAATTAGCTGCGACTTTCTACTACTCAGTATTTCAAATCCAAGGGTAACTAATTCGGTTTCAAGTTTTTTTTCTTGTTCTTCATCAAGAGGTTTAAATAAATGAACTTCTCCTAAAATAACCTTTATATATTCTATTTTATGTTTTGAAAGCACTCCTTCAACTGCCATGATACATCGTGGGCATACCATTCCTTTTATATGTAAAGTGTCAATACTCATAATACAAAGTTAGTTTAATTACTTGAAAATCTTCAATTTAATTTTATCATTACTTGTTTTTGAAATATTAAGTTTATTCCAAATCTAACTGAAAAACCATGTATTAAACAAATATGTATATTTACCTAAATTTTGTTAGCCTTTTTTCTTATTAATATTTCTTGAATGAAATCATTATCCATAATTCTGGTTTTTCTCATAAGTGCTCTTTTTTTTATACAAAGTTGTGATGAAAAAATTGTTCATGAGAAATCATCAACTATTACTCATATTAATGATCTGCCACAGGAATTTAAGCCCCACAAAAAATGGATAAATCCTGATTCACTGATTGTAAGGATTCCTGGGAAAAATGGAGTTAAATTACCTGAAATTGTAATTTCGGAGGTGCCTGAAAAAGTTGAGTACCTTGGAGTAGATAAGATTATTCCTGGTGTTTCGATGCTACATAAGACGTTAATTGAAAAAATTGCAGGTGAACCTGAAGTGAAAAGTAAATATCCGGTAATTAATCATCTAAAAAAAACTCAGAAAGAAATAGTTTCACCTAAGAATAATGAACCTAGAATAACAAACCTGCAACCAATCATACATTTGGAAGCAGATAGTTTGGCCTACTATAAAAAAATCGCTATAAGAAAAGGGTTATTGTCGATACAACACAATGATACTGTGTTCCCACCTATCAGTATACTCACAGAAAACCCAAGAAGGATTAAGGCACTTCCATTTAGCTATAAAGAAAATGCTTTTTTTGACATAAGTGTTTTGGATGCAAATCAAGAACTACCAAATCCATATATTAAATCAATCGCAATGGATAAAAATGATGTGATGTGGTTTGAATCACATACTGGGGGGTTGATATCATACGATGGACAATTTTTTGAACAATATAATGATCCTAGAATACTTACAAAGCAACTAAGTCTTTCTATGATTATTGATAGTAAAGGTAATATTTGGTATGGAACCAGAGGAGGGGGAGTTTTTTGCTACGATGGTATATATACTACACAATACAAAACAGAACAAGGATTTACATCAAACACTATATCAGCAATAATAGAAGATAAAAATGGTAATTTATGGTTTGCTTCAACAAATGGGATAATGAAATTTGATGGTAAATCGATTACTTCATATACAAAAGATCATGGATTAGGAGAAAACTATATATTTTCAATTTTTGAAGATAATGAAGGAGATATCTGGGCTGGTACTTTTGGAGGAGGAGTTACTAAATTCGATGGAAATGAATTTATCACATACGATACTATTGATGGTTTATGTGATAACATAGTTTTATCAATTACACAGGATAATAGCGGGAACTATTGGTTTGGCACTAATGGAGGGGGAGTGTCAAAATTTAATGGTAAAGACTTTATTAATTATTCTGAAGATCAAGGGTTAGGTAATAATGTAATACTATCCATTACCCAGGATGATGATGAAAACATGTGGTTTGGAACTTATGGTAATGGTGTAACTTATTTTGATGGGGAAGCTTTTGTCAATATTACAACAGAAGAAGGGTTAAGTTATAATTATATAAGAACAATAGTTGAAGATAATAAAGGAAACCTATGGATAGGAACAGATGGATCTGGTGTATCTAAAATCAATATTAACAGCTTTAAACAGTATACAAAAAGTCAAGGACTAGTTGATAACAATATTACATCCATTTATCAGGATCATCAGGATAGATTGTGTTTTGCACCATTTGAAGGCGGTGTAATGGTATTTGAAAAGTTAAATAAACCTGGACAGTTGGAATCCTTCACGCTAATTAGCACAGAAATAGGGTTGTCAAATGAAATTGTTGTTTCTATTTCACAGGATGTGGATAATAATTATTGGTTTGGAACCTATCAAAATGGTGTTAGTAAACTTAATGCAAATGGTTTTAGTACAGGTAATCTGAAGTTTACAAATTATAATAATGAAAGTGGTTTACTTAGCAATGTTGTCAGGATAGTTTTTCATGATAAAGAAGGAAATATTTGGTTTGGTACAGAAGGAGGGGCAACAAAATTTAACGGCAAAGATTTTACTACAATCACTAAGAAAACCGGGATTGGGGATAATATTGTTTTAAGCATATTTCAAGATAAAGATGATGCCATTTGGATTGGTACTATGGATGGTGGGGTTTCCTGTTTGTTGAATGATACTTTGGTTCATTATACAACCAACCAAGGTCTAGCGGGTAATACTATTTGGACAATAACCCAAGATCAAAAAGGTATTATGTGGTTTGGTACAAATTCAGGTATATCAGGGTTTAATGGTTCAACATTTAGAACTATTAACACCAAAAACGGTTTATGTAATGATCAGCTTTTCTCAATGATTATTGATAATAAAAATTATTTGTGGGTTGGAACAATCAAGGGACTAAGTCAGGTAAAACTTCCAGATAGCACATTCTTTGATTTAGATGCCAATGCAAATTCTATTCCTGAGATTCTTAATTATGGGAGAATGGATGGACTGGTTGGGCTAGATTTTTCATATAATTCTGTATTTCTTGATAATATGAATTGCTTATGGTGGGGTACAGATAAGGCTCTGACAATGCTTGATTTAACAACATTCAGGGCTGCTGACATGGCTCCAATTCCTCATGTAAATGGTGTTTTTGTAAATAACAAGTTTGTAAACTTTTATGAGTTAAATACAAAAGATAATTCAAATAAAGGAATTAGAGTTGATAGCGTATCTCCTTTTCTGCATATCCCCGTAGATTTAAGTTTACCCTATGATCTTAATCACCTCACCTTTAATTTCTCAGCTACCGATTGGAGCTCTCCAAACCAAATTCAATATCAACATAAAATTGAGGGTCTAGATAACGATTGGAGTTTATCAACAAAAGAAAACTCAGCTGATTATCGTAATATTCCTCCAGGGCATTATAGTTTTATGGTTCGAGCAAAAGGTAAATCTAGTTTATGGAGTAGTGAGTTTGAAATTCCTTTTACTATTCGGTGGCCTTTGTATCTCAAATGGTGGGCAATACTATTGTACATTGTTTCATTTTTATTTCTAATCTGGACAATAATAAAATGGAGAGTTAGCATTATTGAAAAACAAAAGACCATACTTGAGGAAATGGTTGGTAATAGAACAAAGGAACTTGATAAAGCTTTGATTCTTGCTAAACAAGCCGCTGAGGCAAAAAGTCAGTTTGTTGCTACAATTTCGCATGAAATACGAACACCTTTAAATGCTACAATGGGTTTAACACATTTGGCAGTAAGCTCTACCGTTGATCCAAAACAAGAGGATTACCTACATAAAATTGATAGGTCGGCCGATACATTGCTAACCTTAATAAATGAAATACTCGATTTTTCGAAAATTGAAGCCGGAAAATTGAAACTTGAAAATGTAAACTTTGATTTGGAACTGGTAATAAACTCTGTAATTGTTCTTAATTCACAATTTGCTCGCGAAAAAAATCTGGAATTTGTGATTAATGTGAGTCCTGATATTCCACGAATGCTAATTGGCGACTCACTGCGTATAAGTCAGGTTATAACCAACCTTTGTAATAATGCTATAAAATTTACAAATACAGGTGAAGTAGTTGTAAGTATAGAAGTGGAAGAAGAGGTAAGTAAAGAGGAACTCTTTATTCAGATTTCTGTGAAGGATACAGGTATAGGAATTAGCGAAGAGCAAATCCCTTTTCTTTTTGATAAATTTAATCAGGCCGATAGTTCAATAACAAGAAAGTATGGAGGAACAGGACTTGGTCTTTCAATTAGTAAGCTGTTGATCGAAATGATGGGAGGCCAGATATGGATGGATAGTAATATTGGCGAAGGAACTACATTCGCTTTCGATTTTAAAGTTGGAGTTCAAAAAGATCAACCAGTGTTGGATAATGAAATTCCCAACGAACTTAGAGAATTTGATATCCTGGTTTGTGATGATAACCCATCTGCATTAAATTCTCTTCTAACTATTCTAAAGTCATATTCATTTAATATTCAAACAGCTGCATCAGGTGAAGAAGTAATTAATATTCTCAAAAATAAACCATTCGACTTATTATTAATCGACTTAAATTTGAAAGGTATGAGCGGGCTTGATACAATTCTGTCGCTACGCTCAAATAAGGAAATTCTACCCATCAAAACAATATTAATTACTGATTCATTATCAAGCGAAAGTAGCTTTAAACAGAATATTACCGGAGTTGACGGTTATATTACCAAACCAACTACATCATCTGTTTTAATTCAAAAAATATTATCAGTATTTGGAATGGAAAGCATCACTGTTAAGGCAAAAGAAAAAAATAAATCACGATTAGATGAATTAAGTAATGCCATAGCAGGACAACACGTACTACTCGCCGAAGACAATGAGTTAAATCGTCAGGTTATCTATGAGCTTTTAGATAAAATAGGTGTTGAAGTAGATATGGTGGTAAATGGTGTTGAGGCATTAAAAAATGTACTCGAAAGAAGATATGATTTAATATTGATGGATTTGCATATGCCAGTAATGGATGGTTTTAATGCTTCGGCACAAATAAGAGATCGTGGTATACAAACTCCCATTATTGCGGTTACAGCAGATGCTATGGGGTCGGTAAAAGATAAATGCACAGAAGTTGGAATAGCTGATATTATAACGAAGCCAATCAATCCAGAGTTACTTTACGACAAACTTCTTATTTGGATGTTACCCGAAACAAATGTTGATGGTTTGTTGAATGTTGAACATGATATTAAAAACATAATTTTCCTAAATATAGCAATCCCCAATCTAAATGCTAATAATGGCATCGCAAGGTTTGGAGGTGATAAAGAGTTGTATATCAAGATGCTGAAAAAATTCATGTCATCTAATATAAATATATGTGATAATGTATTGAAATTAATCAATGTAGGTGATTTTGAAAATGCCCACATTAAAGTGCATTCATTAAAAGGAGAAAGTGGAAATATCGGAGCTTTTGAGGTCAGTGAGTTATCGGCAAAAGTTGAAGAACACGTGCTAAATAAAAATGTATCAGGGATTAAAACGGAGATTGTAGTATTGAAAAAAAGCATCGAAGATATTTCATTTGCCCTTCACGAATATTTTGATGGATTAAGTCCTAGTTCGGTTGTAAGTTCATTATCAATTAAGGAAATAGTAAGCGAGCTTATTGTGTGTCTTGAGTTGAAGGATCCAAAAGTTTTTGATCTACTTGATGATCTATGTGTATCTGGCATAAAAAAATCAGAATATAAAGCTATTGAAAAAGAAATTAGTGCCGAGAACCATGAAGAATCAATTTCGTTATTAAAAAATTTATTGCTAGTTTATAATCAATAGTTTAAAACGTAATACTTGATTATGCGCTACTAAAATTATTTTATCTTGGCACTTGCATTTTGGGCAAACTTTGAGAACTATCTCAGAAAATTTCCCGGGGGCGATTCTCCTCTTACATTTGATCTTTTGTAAGTATTTTCAATTACAGCTTTCTTTTCGTCATTTGAAAATTTCGACCAATTTCCGATTTCTTCGCCTGTTCTTCTACAACCGAAACAAACACCATTGCTATCGCGATGACATAATTTTATACATGGGGAATGAATTTCTGACATAATAATATTCTGATTTTAAATCGGGTAAAAATAATAAAAACCATGTAACGACTACAATGAACTAATATATCATGAGGGGTTTTTGCTAAAAAGGGCAGATATGTTTTTTACCTTTGCACATATTATTTTTAATGGATATGGATTTCAGTCTCTGATAGTTGTTAAGTTTGCTCTTGTAACATGTTTATATCCATGGTGTATAGGTTAAATGGTTAGTTTATTTTAACCAAAACATAATCTTAAGTATTAATTATTATTAAATATCAATAAACTACAAACTATGAATAAAGGATTACTAATTGGCACATTACTATTGTTAACTACCATAATAATAACACAATATTCCTGTAAACAAGCAACAGAAGATATAATTCAATGTGCAGCAGAAAGTATTGGTGTTAGCATAAACGCGGATCTTGATTCTCAAACTCCTAATTTAATGCATTTCAAATTTAATTACAATTCCAGTAATGGTACTACGCTTCAGCAAATAATCTGGAATTTTGGTGATGGCACTGTGATAACAAATAGTGATACAATAATTGACCACACATATACAAATTCTGGCCATTATGATGCATCAATGGCTTATACTGTTAAAATTAATAATAATACTTGTTCAAGTTCAACAACTAAAAGTATTAATATTCCTTAGTTTTATTGGTTAGCTTGTATAACGGAAATACAAGGAACCTTTGCTGCCTATTTTGTATTTTTTTATAGTATTTTGCTGAAATCTTGTCTCCCTATTATTGCCATTATTTCAACAATATCATTATTTATTCTATAGAATATACTATCAGATCCACAGACACAACGTCTATAATCTTTTCTAATATAATCGACCGATTCAAATGAAAAAGGTCGTTGGGCAATAATGTCAAAACAATTAAAAAATGAGTCAAAGTAACTATCAGCTTGAGCTATTCCAAATTTCCCGACTCCGTAATGATGAATCCTTATCAAGTCTTCTTTGGCCTCATTAGTTAACCTATATTTAGCCATTAAGTAAAGACTTTGATTGTTTTAAAATTTGCTCTTTAGTATATTTGGTAAAACCGCTTTTTTCAGACTTCTCTAATTTAGTTCTAATCCAGTCAATTTGAACCTGTTGTTTTCTAGCCTGTCTAATCAAATCATTGACCAGTTCACTCTTGCTTGAGTACTCTTCTCTGTCCACTTGTGATCTTAACCACTCATCATTTGGTTTTGTAAATGATATACTTTGTCTTGCCATAATAAGTTGTTTTGATGCAAAAATACACCATATTGGAATCACACACAAATTTTTCTAATATTGTTGCAACTATTCAGGATAGAAAGCATCTTCTATATGATCAATTATAGTTTCGTTGTTGTTTAGAACTATAGCAACAATATCAAATCGAGTTTCCAAATCCAGATTATTCTCTTCCAGATATGATTCAGTAGCTCTAATTAGGAATTTTTCTTTATTATTATCAACCGCATCTTCAGGATTGCCAAAAAAGTTAGTGCTTCTTGTTTTAACCTCAACAATAACAAGCTCGCCCCCATCCATGGCAACTATATCAATCTCATCATTACCAAATCGCCAGTTTGTGTCAATTATTTCAAAACCTTTTTTGCTTAGCATTTCTTGTGCCAGCTTCTCACCCTTTTTGCCAAGCTCATTGTGTTTTGCCATTATATAAACTCATCTAGCTTTCCTGATTTATCAACCCTTACTCCCTTTGGTGTATCTTGTAAAGTACATGCTTCGTTATATAAATCGTGTTCAAAAAACAGGATGTAATTATTTTCGACGGCTTCCTTGAAAAATCTCTCTTTATCATTAAGTGTTAATAAAGGCCTGGTATCATAAGCCATTATCCATGGCATTGGTATATGTGCTGATGCAGGAAGTAAATCGGCCATAAAAACTACTGTTTTTCCATCTACATTAATATGCGGAATCACCTGTCCATCAGTATGCCCATTGTATAATTTAAATTGAATATTTGGTATAAATTCGCCCTCATCTTCGATGAGCTTTAGTTTTCCGCTTGCTTCAATTGGCCCAATATTTTCCTTAAGGAAGGATGCCTTTTCTCGACGATTTGGGTTTGTTGCCCATTCATATTGTTTTTTGCTCGTCCAGTATGTTGCATTTGGGAAAGCTAATTCATATCCAGTATTATCATCGTTCCATTTAACGCTTCCTCCACAGTGGTCAAAATGCATATGTGTAAGTAGTACATCCGTGATATCTTCAGGAGTAACATCAACTTTTGCCAATGAGGCTTCAAGTGTGTCATCACCATTTAGGTAATAGTGCTTAAGCCATTTTTCATCCTGTTTATTTCCAATGCCATTGTCAATCAATATTTTTCTTTCACCATCAACAACGAGTAAACACCTCATTGCCCAGTTGCATAAATTATTTTCATCTGAAGGGTATGCTTTTTGCCACATTACTTTTGGTACAACACCAAACATGGCTCCACCATCCAATTTTAAATTTCCAGTTTCTATGGGGTATAATTTCATGATAACCTTTTTTCTTTAATGATTTTGGGCAAATTTATAATTTTTGTATGGATACAGAGCAAGTAATCAATATTACAAAATGCCATTCTTAATTTTATAGAACATTTAACCTATTAGCGTCTTGCTTTAGGAATATAAACAACAGGACGGTAAATGCCCACAAAGACGACCCTCCGTAACTTAAAAAGGGAAGTGGTATCCCAACAACAGGAGCAAGGCCAATGGTCATTCCTATGTTAATAGTGAAATGAAAAAATAATATCGAGGCAACACCATATCCATAAATCCTGCTAAACTTCGATCGTTGTCTTTCAGCAAGTAATATGATTCGAATTAGCAAAATTAGATATAGAAGTATTAACACAGTTACTCCAACAAAGCCCCATTCTTCACCTATGGTACAAAAAATGAAATCTGTACTTTGTTCTGGGACAAAGTTATATCGTGTTAATACTCCATTACGGAATCCTTTACCGGTTAGTCCACCAGAACCAATCGCAATTTTAGATTGGTTAACATTGTAGCCTGCGCCTTGTAGATCTTGTTCAATTCCCAATAGGACATTAATTCTTTTTTTCTGATGGGATTCTAATACATTTTCAAATGCATAATTCACGCTAAACACAAACGCTACACAAAGAATTAATATTCCAATTATTGGTTTCCAATTCTTGCGCAAGCTTTTGAAAAGAACAAATGTTAAAACTGTGAGAGCTATGAGTAACCCAATTACATACAATTTGCTAAACAATAGTGTAACAATAAAAAGGATAGCCATTATTATTCCGGCAATAAAAATAAGACCTGAAAATCCCTCTCTAAAAAGAACAAGTATAAAAGAGAAATATACCAAAGCAGACCCGGTATCATTTTGTAATAGAATTAACAATGCCGGAGCCACAAGTATACCAATTGATATAACTTTTGTTTTGAGCATTCGCATATCCACATTCAAGGTGCTGAGATATTTTGCCAATGCAAGAGCTGTTGCAAATTTTGCAAATTCGGCAGGTTGAAGAGCGAATCCACCAATTTTAAACCATGATTTTGACCCTGCAACCGTACTTCCAAAAAATAGCACTCCCACTAAAATTAAGAGCATCCCCAAATAAAATATATATGAAAAAGTGCTAAAAAATTTTGCGTCAATAACCATTATTGTAATAGCCATAACAGTAGCAAAACCAATCCACATCAACTGTTTTCCATAGCGTGTTGTGATATCAAATAGATTGCCAACATCCTCACCCGCTGAAGCAGTGAATATACTTAACCAACCAATTACAATTAATGCAATGTAAATGGTTATAGAAACCCAATCAATGTTCCCCGATATTTTCTCTCTGTTTCTCAATGTTATTTTTTAGCCGTGTGTATTAAGTCACCTTCCATTATTCTTTTTTCCAAAGCAGGTCTGTCAGATTTTCTTTTAATATATTTTTCAATCATCAGGCTTGCAATTGGAGCTGCCCATGTTGATCCATAGCCCGAGTTTTCAACAATTACTGTTAATGCTATCATAGGATTATCCATGGGAGCAAATGCGATAAACATTGAATGATCTTCACCATGAGGATTTTGAACCGTACCTGTTTTACCGCATTGTTTAATACTGTCAAGCACATAAAACCTTGCTGTTCCATGATCGGCCTCAAAAACATCCAGCATAGCATTTCGTACTATATCAAAGTTATGAGGATCGATGGAAGTGATTTTCTTTTCCTTAAATTCGGGTTTAATATCTTCTTTTTCACCATCCATTTTTACCAGCAAGTGAGGAGGATAGTAATATCCCTTATTTGCTATTATTGCACTTAGATTTGCCAACTGGATTGGTGTAACCAGAATCTCTCCCTGACCTATACTTAGTGATCTAACAGTTAATGCATTCCAATGTCCGCGATACAGCTTATCGTAATAGTTGTTATCAGGAATGTTACCGCTTACTTCGAATGGAATGTCGGTTTTAAACTTACTACCAAAACCAAAGCTGGTTACAATATCATACCAATGTTTATAACCAACTTGTGAATTTTCATATATCGGATTCTCCAGAATACTTTTAAAAGTATTCCAGAAATATGGATTGCATGATTGTTCGATGGCACCGGATAACGCTAGAGGGGTTTTATGGTTGTGCGTACATTTAATGGGTGCGGTTAGAGGCCCTTTGCAATCAAATTCTGTGCTCATACTTATTGCCTTTTCTTGTAATCCAACAAGTGCATTTACCATCTTAAATGTTGAACCGGGAGGGTAAGTCCCCATGGTTGCCCTGTTCATTAATGGTACCAATGAATCTTTTAATAATTTTGAATAATTAGGCGCCCTTTCTCGCCCAACAAGCAGATTTGGGTTATATCCGGGACTGCTAATAAGAGCTAATATTTCACCAGTATTTGGATCAATGGCAACAATACTACCTTTTTTGTTTTGCATTAATTGTTCACCATAATATTGAAGTTGAGCATCAATACCAAGATAAATATCCTTTCCTGCTATTGCAACTGTATCGAAGCTGCCATTGCTGTATTTCCCTTTAATTCTATTATGAACATCTACTTCTACAATGCTCATCCCACTTTTTCCACGCAAGTATTTTTCGTAGTAATTTTCAATTCCCGATTTACCAATATAGTCACCAGCTTGATAAAACTTATCTTTCTCCAGTTCCTTTTTATTAATCTCACTAATACTTCCCAACATATGCCCGGCAATGGGAAGCGGGTATTGTCTTAAAGTTCGAGTTTGAATATATAGTCCACTTATTTGATAAAGTTTTTCCTGTATGTTACCTATATCCTTTTTCGATATTTGTTTAAGAAAAGTTGATGGCTTATAGGATGAATAATTCTTTGCCTTATTTATCTTTTGCTCAAATGTGGGCTTGTCAATTCCAGTTAGTTCACATATTAATGAAGTGTCTATATTCTTCATTTGACGAGGAATAATCATTAGGTCATAGGCGGCTTCATTAAAAACAAGGAGCTCACCATTTCTGTCATAAATAAGACCACGCGGAGGATACTCTCGTACTTCTCGTAGCACAATATTATCAGCGCTAAGCTTATAGCTACTATCAATAATCTGTAAATAGAAAAGACGAATTATAAAAGTTAAGGCGATTAGGATGAAAACACCAATTATGATATTTTTTCGAGAAGAATAATCCTTTGAATACATTTAATTGCCTCGTAACTAACCTATTTGCGAATGATAATAATTGAATACAAATCTAAATAAAATATAGTCAGGTAATTATTAATGTTTTGTTATTAGTATTTATTGCTGAAAGCACACCAACGATCATTTTTTATTAAGCTTTTACGAATATTCAATAAACCTCAGCGATTATTCATTCAATTTGCTTTTTTTATTGATATAAATTATATTTACTGAGAAATTTTTGTCCTAATTAAGACTTGAGATATGAAAAAACTCCTCACAATTTGTTTAATATTATTGGCGATTATTAGCTATTCATATGCAGAAAAAGTTGATGTTAAGAAAGCCATGAGTGTAGCTCAAAACTTTTTGGAGCAAACCAGAACTGATGGAAATTCTATAAATTTGGTATTGGCTCATGCATATGAAATAAATATTCCTTCGGCTTTTGTGCCTGAAATTATTGAAACCATAACATTGCTTTATATATTTGATATTGGCGATGAAAATGGAATAATAATGGTTTCCGGAGATGATGTAGCAAGCCCAATTTTGGGATATACAAACTCAGGTAATTTTGATGCAGATATACTACCTTTCAGTTTCAGAAAATGGATTGAAGGTTACAAAAGTCAAATATATTATGCAATAGAAAATAACATGGAGGCTATTCCATCGGTTGAGAGTTTATGGATTACCATTAATTAATGGTGATTTGATGAACTCTACCATAGATAATACACAACTAAATCCTTTGTGTACAACAACATGGGATCAAAGTCCCAATTACAATGCCATGTGTCCGGGAGGTTCTGTAACAGGTTGTGTAGCAACAGCTATGGCTCAAGTTATGAAATACTGGAATCATCCTGCCCAGGGAACAGGAATGCACTCCTATAACCATGATGTTTATGGAACTTTGACGGCTAACTTTGGTGCTACAACATACCAGTGGTCGTCAATGCCAAACTCCATAAGCAGTAACAATGGTGGAGTGGTTAAATTCTTGACGGCTCCCTATTTTCTTGGGGGAACCTGGAACATATTTATTGGATATCCAAATTGTGAGAACACCATTGGGAATAGATGATAAAATAGTTACTAATGGATTTACCATATATCCAAATCCGGTTGTTAATTTGCTAAATTTGGATATAGAAAACAATGCTAAGGTTAATCGGGTTCAAGTAACAGATATGTCAGGAAGTATTGTAATGAATGTTGATGGTACGATTGAAGATGGAAAATGCATTTCAATTCCTGTTGGGTACCTTGATGCTGGCACATATATTGTTTCAGTTTCAACTGAAGAGAATGTATGGCATCGAAAATTTATTAAAACTGAATAACCCATGTATAAATTTGTTTCAATATTTCTAATTATTTCGCTTTCATGGTCATGTGGATCTAATAAAAAAGTTGATAAAGTGACAACTCAAAAAGATGCAGTAGTAGTGAATTTTTCGGCCGGACCACCAACATTGATCTATAGTACTAAAGGTGATTACAACAATCTTGTACCTGTAATATTATCGGATGATAGATCTAAAATTACTTCTTTTCCACATCCCAATGATATATATTATAAAGGGAAACTTGCATATCCAACACAACTTGATGGAGGATATTTATTAGATAATCGTGGAATTTCAAAAAATGTTGCGTTTTTAAGTATTACCTATGATGAATACAGTAAATTTGATAAAGTGCCATCCGTAGATAGTTTATTTGCTTTGATTGTCTACAAGGATCCATTGGTTGAGATGTATAACTGTGGAAATCGTCATCAATATAAAAATGAGGTCGGAGATTTAAATTCATTAATAATAAATGGGCAACTTGAACATTGTAAGAAGGTTGTAGGGAAATAGCATGTAAGATAAACCTATGAAAACGCCAGCCGTTAATTCGTATGTATGTTTTTGACTTCCTAGAGTTTTTAAGCAGATAATAAGTCTAATATTTTCTAATTATTTCCTGTGTTTCAATTTCATTGCTTCTGTTTAATGCACGATCAATGATTTGAGCTTTAAATTTAATGGTGTCGAAAGCTGAAAGTGGGTTATAGATGAATAATGTGTCCTGAAAAACTCCTTTTATTGCCTGGTTGCCACTCTCAGGCGTAAGAACAGGAAACCGAGAATTGAAAGTTAGAGTATCATAATATGATGAATCAATGTTCCATGCTAATATCGGAACCTCAACAAATACCCCATATTGCTTTTCATAGTATTTGATGATGAGGTTGTAATAGTAATCTCCATTTTTATCGAAAGGAACAAGTGTATCTCCTTTGTCAAGACCCAGATCGCCATCACCATCAGTATATGAAAAAACAAGAACGCCACGCTCTGTAATTCCAGTTTCTAAGTTCATTAGCACAATAAAGTTATCATATGTAATTACAGGAATATCCGGGAAGTCCTCAAACTTACGGCATGAAAGCACCACCGATCCCAGAATCAGAAGAAGAATTAGTATTTTTGTTGCTTTACGAATCATATTATAAACAAGAGCATAAAAGTATAAAAATCATGCCAGAAATTACGGCTTTAAAAAAGAGGATATTTAATATTAATAGTCCTAGTGATTTTAACGATATTGCACTTGAAATATTTCATTTTCAATATAAAAATAACACTGTATATCAGCAATTCGTTGATAGTTTAAAAATCCAAATCTCCAAGATAATTCATTTATCACAAATCCCATTTCTCCCTGTTGAGTTTTTTAAGGATCATAGTATAATATCCGGAAAGTTTATCCCAGAAATTATTTTTACAAGTAGCGGGACAACTGGAGTACAAACAAGTAAGCATTATGTAAAAGATATTCACCTATATGAAAAATCCTTTCTCAGTTCATTTCATTATTTTTTTGGTGAAGTTACAGACTATGTTGTAATTGCATTACTTCCATCTTATCTGGAAAGGGAAGGTTCATCATTGGTTTATATGGCCAATAGTTTAATTCAGTCTAGCTCAAACAGCGAGAGTGGTTTTTATTTGAACGAATTCGAGGAGCTATACGTATTGCTTAACTCATTAAAAGAGAAAGAGAAAAAAGTAGTATTATTGGGAGTTACATATGCATTGCTGGATTTAGCCGAGCAGTTCCCAATAAATTTTCCTGATTTAATACTTATGGAGACGGGAGGAATGAAAGGTAAACGTAAAGAATTAATTCGTGATGAACTGCACCTGAAACTTAAAAAGGCCTTTGGTATTTCTCAAGTATATTCTGAATATGGAATGACAGAATTACTCTCCCAAGCATATTCGAAGGGTGAAGGATTTTTTAATTGTCCCCCATGGATGAAAATATTAATCCGCGATATTAACGATCCATTGACCATACTTCCTGTTGGTAAAGCTGGAGGGATAAATGTAATTGATTTGGCAAATTTATATTCTTGCTCATTTATTGCAACTCAGGATCTTGGAAAAAATTATCAAAATAGTAGTTTTGAAATCCTTGGAAGATTTGATAATAGTGATGTTAGAGGGTGTAATTTGATGATTGGATAGCTAAGTTGTTATTTCGAACCTAGAGAGAAATTCCACGGCACTGCAATAAGCAATTTGCGGAAATATTTAATGACACTGTAAATTTTAAGTTTTATTATCAGTTAGTGTTCAAGATTAAATAGGAATTCTTTTAACTTTGACCCTCAAATAGTCTGAAACCCATGTTTATACTTGACAGATGGATTGAAATAATTAGCGTAATTAGGCGAAATAAACTCCGTACTTTCCTTACAGGATTTAGTGTAACATGGGGGATATTTATGTTGATTATACTTCTGGGATCAGGACACGGATTGGAAAACGGTGTTCATGATCAGTTTAAGAGTTCTGCAGTAAACACTCTTTGGGTATGGGGAGGAGAAACTAGCAAG
Organism: Bacteroidota bacterium; assembly: GCA_013203805.1. Classification (GTDB taxonomy): domain Bacteria; phylum Bacteroidota; class Bacteroidia; order Bacteroidales; family F082. The sequence goes on from JABMPH010000440.1 coordinate 16,515, forward strand.
GCATACAAGGGATATAAACCAGGCCGCAACATAAGCTTTAAAAATGAAGATTATGACGATATAGTTAATCATATTGATGGTGTTGAATATTTATCTGGCAGAATGCATGTATGGGGCGACAACACTGTTACATACAAGAGAGAGTACGGAGATTATGAGTTACGCAGTATACATCCCGATTATGGCATTATTGAAAAAATTGTAGTGAAACAGGGTAGATTCATAAACGAAATTGATTTACAAAAAAACAGAAAAGTTGCCGTCATCGGCATAGGCGTCAAAGAAGTACTTTTTAAGCAGGAAGAAGCGATAGGTGAGCATATTAGCATTAGAGGTATTCCTTTTAAAGTTGTTGGAGTTTTTATGGATGATGATGGCCGTCAGGATAACCAACGTGCAATATATTTACCGCTTACAACAGCACAAAAGGCTCTTGTTGGACGAGATATAATTAATACATTAGCAGTAACTGTTGGCAGTAAAGAGGTAGACGATAGTAAACGAATGGAAACAGAGATCCGCAAAAACTTCGCCGAAAGGCATGTATTTGATGTTGAAGACTTAAATGCAATGTTTATATGGAATGGTGTTGAAGAGTTTAAACAGTTTCAAGATTTATTTGCCGCAATAAGGATGTTTATATGGGTTATTGGAATAGGAACAATTGTTGCCGGAATTGTTGGTGTTAGTAATATAATGATGATATCTGTTAAAGAGCGCACTCGTGAAATAGGTATTAGGAAATCGTTGGGCGCAACGCCATGGTCGATTATTAATATGGTTATGCAAGAGGCAATTCTAATTACCGGGGTTGCAGGATATATGGGCTTGTTGCTTGGAATAGGTCTTCTCGAATTAATAAGCCCTCATATACAATCTGAGTTTTTTCGAAACCCTGAAGCTAATTTAGGAGTTTCCATAAGTGCAGTTATTGTTTTAATTATTGCTGGTACACTAGCGGGGTATGTTCCAGCAAGAAGAGCCGCAGCCATCAAACCCGTTGAAGCCCTAAAAGAAGAATAAAGATATTAAACCTAAATAAGCATTATGTTTAATCGCGATAATTGGCAAGAAATATTTCAAACACTTAAGAAAAACAAGATTCGAACTTTGTTAACAGCTTTTGGTGTTTTTTGGGGAATATTTATGCTCATTATTATGCTGGGTTCGGGGGCAGGACTTGAAAACGGAGTTTCCTCAGGGATGGGGGATTTTGCAACTAACAGCTTCTTTGTATGGACACAGCGTACATCAATCCCATATAAAGGTTTTCCAAGAGGACGCCACTTTAATTTTAAAAATGATGATATTGATGCCCTTAAGGCAAATATCCACGAAATTAAATATATCGCACCTAAAATAACTGGCTGGTCAGCAGGTGATGGAACTAATAATACCGTAAGAAAGGATAAAACCGGAGCCTTCACCATTAAAGGAGAGTTCCCCGACTGGGAGAAAGTTGATCCAATGGAGATAGATGGTCGTTTCCTTAATCAAATTGACCTCAATGAACAAAGAAAAGTAGCAGTAATAGGAACTCGGGTAAAAGAGGTTCTGTTTGAACCTGAAGAAGATCCCATTGGCCAGTCTATAAAAATTAAAGGAATATATTTTACTGTTGTTGGCGTTTTTAAACCTTTAAACACTCAAATTAATTTCGGAGGAGAAAAAGAACAGACTATTTATATTCCACTTACCACACTCCAAAAAACATATAATTATGGCGACATTGTAGGATGGTTTTCGATTACTGCAAAAGATGACGAATACGCCCCTGAAGTTGAAGAAAAAACCATGAAATTTCTGGCAGCACGCCACGGAATTCACCCTGATGACAAAGAGGCTTTCGGGCATTTTAATTTGGCCGAAGAATTTGAACAAATGAATGGATTATTCAATGGAATTGAAGCACTTATATGGATAGTGGGAATTGGCACTTTGCTTGCCGGTGTTATTGGCATTAGCAACATTATGCTGGTTATTGTAAAGGAACGAACCCGCGAAATTGGAGTCAAACGAGCACTTGGCGCTACACCCATGCAGGTAATGGTACAAATAATTACTGAATCGGTTTTCCTAACTACCATATCCGGTTATGTTGGTTTGGTAGCCGGAGTTGGATTAATAGAAGCAATAAATACTGCTTTAACAAAATTTCAAATTGAAAATGAAATGTTTAAGAATCCTGAAGTAGACTTTTCAACTGCAATTATAGCACTCATAATACTAATTTTTGCTGGAGCTCTGGCTGGAGTGATTCCTGCCAATAGAGCCATAAGCATAAAACCTGTTGATGCTTTAAGGGCAGAGGATTAGCACATTACTTAGCCCATATCTCGTCAACAAAAATCCAACAAGGATTGCCTGCTCCCTTATGCCAACTGGGGCACATCCCAAGTGATTTTGCATCTACTTTTAAAAACCTGATAGTCTTATTGATGTTTCTTATTTCAAAGTCTTTTATAATTCCGCCGGTTTGTTTTGGCCCAATATCATTCTCAACTTTACCAAGTATGAAATAGTTTTTTCCGTCCATAGAGCCTTCAAATTTTACGTGCCGTGGCATGAATACCCATGAATTTTCATCTTGCAAAAATCCGGCACCAACTACACTAATCTTCCTAGTTTCTCCAAAATCAATAATCACATCCAAATCAGGCCCGTAATATCCCTGCCAGTTTCCTGTGCGGAAGTTATCTCCTCCTCTAATTGTATTAATGAGGGCAATATCTCCTCCTGCTGTATATTGTGGACTATATTCTGTATTGATGGTAATATTCATGGTCCCGGGAATTTTGATAAACTCAGCTTCCTCAGTAAAACTCCTCTTCTCATTATTTTCTGAATAAGCAGTAAGTAATGTATTTCTAACTAATTGTATTGGAGTTGAATACTTTTCTGAAATACTTTCTTGTTTAGAAAACCATATGTCAGTATTGTTTTGAATATCAGCTAACGATACAATTATTTTTTCAGTAAAAGTTTTTGATGGTGCCTTGAAATATGGCACAGGAGTAATTAAATTAGTAGTAATTTTCTGAAACGGGCGATCTTCAACCTTTTTACCAAATTCAGGATTTGGTGTTGATCCCATATTGAATATTAATTCACCTCCACTCATTATCATATCATGAGTTATATATGACTTTGTGTAGAAATTATCATCATAAGATACCGATTGAATAAATATATCATCTTTACTATCTCGCAGGGCCTTTATTGAAAACACTTTTCCATTTTCAAGATTTATCAGCATCTCATTAAAAAGTGGAGTCCCCATTACATAGATATCGCTTCCCGGTGTAACCGGATACATACCCATTGCACTCATAACATACCATGCCGACATCTGTCCACAATCTTCGTTGCCGCTAAGCCCATCAGGAGCATTTGAATAAAGTTCAGTACTGATTTGATGAATTAGCTTCTGCGTTTTCCATGGTTTACCCACATAGTTATAAAGATAAGCCATGTGATGACTTGGTTCATTACCATGTGCATACTGACCAATCAATCCTGTAATATCCGATTGATGTCTGCCCGAAAGTTCAATTTTAGTATTGAATAATGTATCAAGTTTAGATTCATAACCAGCATCACTTCCAAGTAGGTCAATATGAGTATTAATATCCTGGGGGACAAAAAAGTTGTACTGCCATGTGTTGGCTTCGGTAAGCATAAAATTAACCTGTGTAGGATCAAAAGGCACAACAAAGCAACCATTACTTTTGCCCCTAAAGAAACCGGTTTCTTTGTCAAAAATGTTTTTGTAATATTGACCTCGCTGAATAAAATTATTGAAAGTAGTAGTATCTCCCAGCCCCTTTGCAAGTTCTGATATACACCAGTCATCATAGGCATATTCAAGTGTTTTTGAAACTGATTCGCCCTCTTTATCAGCTGGAATATATCCTTTTGATTTGAAATATTTCAATCCAAATTGATCTGCATTAGCTGTTTGTATCATAGCTTTTAATGCAAGTTCGGCATCAAAACCTCTGATACCTTTTACCCAAGCATCGGTGATAACAGGAATTGAATTGTAACCAATCATGCAGTTGGTTTCACAAGCGGCCAGTTCCCAAACAGGTAATAACTGATCATGTTTATACATATCAAGCATCGAGTTGATAAGATGGTTGGTTTTTTTCTGCTCAATAATTGTAAATAACGGGTGTAAGGCTCTAAATGTGTCCCAGAGAGAAAACACTGTGTGCATTTCAAAGGTTGTATCTTTATGGATGTTACCATCATGTCCCCTGAAACGACTATCCACATCAGATGACATATAGGGAGCAAGCATAGAGTGATACATCGCAGTATAAAAAATTGCTTTCTCATCTTCAGTACCACCAACAACAGATATTTTATTCATCTTGTCATTCCAGATGTTATAAGCCTGTTTTTTAATCCCATCAAAATCCCAACCTTTAATTTCCTCCTTGCAGTTTGCGATTGCTCCATCATAATCCACTGATGAAATACCAACTTTAGCCATTATTGGTTTCCCATCGTTGATACCAAAGTTTAGAACAGCAATTAAACTATCAGCCTGTGCTGATTTTTCGTTATGTATAAATTCACCATCTACAACAATGTCTTGTGAAACAAAAGGCTTAGAAAAATTTGCATAGAAAAAAACAACCTGATCGTTTGCCCATGCCTTTGTTCGACGGAATCCCAATACTTCATGATCACTTATGAATTTTATTTCAGCATCCAATATTTTCTCAGTAACAACACTTTCTACTAAATCAATCAGTATTCGTGCAGTATCTGTTTTCGGAAAACTGTATTTATGAAATCCTACTCTTTGAGTTGCTGTTAGTTCAACATCGATATTATTATCGAGGTTTACAGAATAATATCCTGCGATCGCTTTCTCATTCTTATGACTGAATTTTGATCCATAACCCGCGGTGGCGTTATCAGGGTTGCCGGGCGTTATTTTTAACTCACCCACCATTGGAATAAACCTAATATCACCATAATCTCCAACACCAGTACCACTTAAGTGCATGTGACTAAAGCCTAAAATAAAATCGTCACTATAGTGATATCCGGAACAACCGTCCCAGCTGTCTTTTCTTGTATCAGGACTTAACTGAACCATACCAAATGGTGTAGTAGCCCCGGGATAGGTGTGACCATGTCCACCTGTGCCAATAAAGGGGTTTATATATTCGGCAGGTAACCTGGACTCTGTTTCACAACCCACAAACAAGAAAATACCTATAAACAGAATAACTGTGTTTTTAACTAATCTCAACATATGCCTTAAAATTTATTTGGTTTCGAATGGATGATCGCAATAATTATAGCCCATTTTATCGTAAAATACGAAATGAGTAACAATTTTATTTTTAAACAGATTCCAGTTTTTATCACCAGTCCATATAACTTCACTTAAAGCTGCCATTCGTTAAAGCACCATATATTCAACATATTCTGGGGTTTCCATATATTCGGTCCAAACGTTGCCTTGCGCTCCCATAATATGATTGGCTTCCTCACTAGTTAATGAATCAGCAACAGGTTCGTACGAGTAAACTTTTTCAAGAGTTGTAAAACCTCCTATTGCAAGTGGCTCTAATTCACGGTTAGCATGATAATGATCGAAATAGCAATGCGATCCCGGAGTCATTATTGCATCGTGGTCTTGCCTGGCGGCAGCAATTCCACCCTCAGTTCCACGCCACGACATAACCGTTGCATTTGGCGCAAGTCCACCTTCCAGAATTTCGTCCCACCCAATAATTCTTCTTCCATGGCTGTTCAAGAATTTTTCCATTCTTTGAATAAAGTAACTTTGAAGTTCATGCTCATCTCTCAAGCCTTCACGTACAATAACAGCCTGACAAGTTGAACATTCTTTCCATCTGGATTTTGGTGCTTCATCACCACCAATATGTATATATTTTGATGGAAACAGTTCCATAACCTCAAGTAATACATTCTCCAAAAATTCAAATGTCTCCTCTTTAGTACAGTAAATATCTTCAAAAACTCCCCAACGGGTAGCCACTTCATAGGGACCTCCTGTACAACCAAGTTCGGGGTAGGCAGCTAGGGCAGCCAACGAATGTCCCGGCATTTCGATTTCAGGAATTACTGTAATTTGACGATCAGATGCGTAAACAACAATCTCTCTTACTTCATCTTGTGTATAATATCCGCCGTATGGTTTTCCATCAAATTTATGTGGCTTATCCCCATAATGACCTAAGAGGGTTTCTTTTCTCATGGAGCTTATTTCAGCCAATTTTGGATATTTTTTAATTTCAATCCTCCAACCCTGGTCTTCGGTTAAATGCCAATGGAATGTGTTGAACTTGTAAAATGCCAAAAGATCAATATATTTCTTTTCAATTATTAATGAATAACCTTCATTACCTGAATCCTCATTCCCTGAATTGAGTTTTATAAAGATACCTCTGTGGGAATTATTATCTTCAATTTGTTTGGTCTCAAGCTTAAGACCAAATGAATTGAAAACTAATTCAGAAAAATATGTTGCTTGAACAGCTATTTCTTCATTATTTGGATAATTAATCTCAACACCGCTATCAAAAACAAACGCTGAGTTACTTATCTCAATTTGTTGAGGTTGTGGAATTATCATTACATCATTTGTTTCATATCTACAGCATGATGATATTACAAACAAAAAGATTAGAATAAAAAAGGGAGCAGTCTTCATATTTAATCTGGCTTAAATGAACACTTAAATTTCGAAACAGACAAAGTTATTTATTTTGACGATCAGCCAAACAAAATCATGTGATAGTTGTATCAATATTGGTTAATAAAAAAAGTCCCCACGAGCATAGCCGTTGGGGAGGTAGGCTTTGGTTCAATCTTAACCCTATATGTTGAGTGGTTGAGTATGTTTTGATTATTAATTTTTTGCAAAATGTTTAACTGTGGTTAATACAATTGCACATAATGTTGGGATATCATCGATATATCCTTCTTCCTCAAAACTGAACTGTTGTGAAACTGCATCAGTATATAATCTCAATCTGGTTAGATAATCCTGGCTAAAAGGTATGTCGTCAATATACTCTTCTTCAACTAATGAAAAGTCTAATTCAAGAGCTTTTTCATATTTTACTTGTAATTCAATTTGCTCCAGATTGAAAGGAATATCATCTATATATTGTTCTTCTTCGAATTCAAAACCGGCAGCAAAAATATTAAGTGAGATAAGTAGGGCAGCTATTAGTAGGGCGGTAGATTTAGTAAAAGTTTTCATCGTTTCTATTTTTTATCTGTGATTAATTATGAAGCAAAAATATGCTCAATAATGGCTCATGTAAATACAAAAAAGGCGAACTGTAGAGGATTTTCGGTGAACGGAGAACTAACCATAATTATTCCGGTAAACGGAGAATAATCATTCCGAAACAAAAAAGTTATAGGCTTGACAGCAATGGTTTAGTGGGGTAATATTAAACTGTTAAACTATATCCCCTGCTTATTATTAGTATATTTGGATATTAACTCAAATCTCAGGTCCTGAAATAACTTGTGAGTACTATTCATCCTTTCGATTGTTAAGTTTGTTAGATATTCTGATGCCTTTTCGGGACTCTCTTTGAGAAGTTCAATAACCTTCTTGTCCACATCAGCCTGCTCATTAAAAAAGCTGGCTTCGAGGGGGTCTCTTCTTTCACGAAGTGTATTGGCAGCATCCTGCCATTTCAAGTATAGCAGATTATCTACGAAATCAACACACCATCGAATACTGTTTTCCTGAAATTCAGCCGGATCATAAGTTTTGTAACATTCGGCAACATCTGTAACACCTGAATATATTGGCACATATGCGCTGGTGTAGGCATTATCAACATAAAACCAATAAATACCTCCAACTTCATTGGGGAGCCATCCACGGAGTTGTGTTATCATTCCATACTCACCTCTTGCACGGGCAACATTCCGTCGTTTATTTATTTTCAATACCTCACGCATATCCTTTGTTGGAAAAGGAGTAGCAATTGCGCTCTTAACTAATTCGCCCTTTTCGTTTGGGATATACCAAACCGGTGCATTCTCCTTATCATAAATAGTTCCGGTAAATGTGGATCTCTGAAAAGCCATTATATCTTGGACCGAAATATTACTATCAGGCTTTACTGAGAAGGGATATAGTGATAATGGTTCAACCCATTGAGTGTACTGATCTTCTCCAGCCCATGGTGATGTTGTAAATCTATCGGGCCAGTTAGCATAATCTGGAGCGTAGGAAGCATAAAATAACCAGAACCTTGATGTTGCCCATTCGCGTGGAATTGGAGTATATGCTTCTTGCCAAATAAAAGCTTTTCCTGATGTTGGATCGTACCAACCTCTGTCGATTGCTTCCTGTTTATAATTTGAAGATGCCCAAAAATTAGCCTTGTCTTTTAGATTAATTTGCTTGATAATACTCCAATTCGGAATAACCAGAGCATGATCATCAGGCACACGTTGAGCGGCCCAGATACATCCGGGTTTTCCACTTTTAGGGTCCCATTCGTTACCCACACTAAATACTTCCAATACCCAAATCTCATTTACATCAGCAATTACCAACGATTCGCTTTCTCCTACACAGGAAGGCAGGAAACCGTAAGTTTCCAATAATTTGGTAATTAATGATAATGCTTCCTCAGCAGTTGTACATCGCTGTAAAGCAAATGCCTGAGTTTGTTCAATGGTCATTATTTGCTTACAAACAGCTCTGTCGAGTTTTAACTCTTCCCTTTGGCTTGTTGTGCTTTCGCCAATGGCCAATTGGTGGGCATTCATTTGCGGATATGCTGATTGAAAATAACTATTGGTTTTCTTAACCTGTGGAATCTCACCCAATATTTCACCATAATCACCTAGATCGCGACCCAAATCTACCATTCCCCAAAAAACAGGAGTTGTTGCACCTGTTTCAAATGATTGTCCGGGAACATGATGAATACGACAATCGGGACCGGCATCGGTGTGTGAAATTATTACTGAACCATCAGCGGAAGCTTTTTTACCAACAGCAATAATTGTGCAGGCAGATGTTATTTGTATTGAATATACAAGGAATAAGGTTAGGGTAAAAATTATTCTATTTGTCATTTTATTGATTTTGATATTATAATTAAAAAGCTTTCGATCGTTCATTTTCAACATCTTCGATGGTTTTGGGAAGAGGTTTACCCAAAAGTTGGTATCCTGTTTCTGTAATCAAAAAATCCTCCTCATTGCGGCACCCTCCAAAATCTTTATACTGCTCAATTTTATTGTATACAAGAAATTCGGAGAATCGGTTTTCAGATTTCCACAGGTCGATTAATTGTGGAATAAAATATATTCCTGGTTCAATGGTTAGAACAAAACCTGGTTCCAGTTTACGTCCTAACCTTAAGGATTTCATGCCAAACTGTGTGCTTTTGGGTTCATTATCATATCCAACCCATTGCTCTCCCAAATCTTCCATATCATGAACATCCAGTCCCATCATATGACCCAGACCACAGGGGAAAAACATTGCATGAGCTCCGACAGCAACAGATTCATTGATATCGCCTTTAACAAAACCAAGGTCTTTCATTCCCCTCATTATTTCCCTAGCCGACTCATAATAAACCTCTTTGAAAGGAATACCGGGTTTGAGCATTTCAATTGCCTTTTCGTGTGAGTTGAGAGCAACCTGATAAATTTCTTTTTGACGCGTTGTAAAAGTACTACTAACAGGAAATGTACTCGACATATCACCGGCATAACCCATTGAAGTTTCTGCCCCTGCATCAAGCAAGAACATTTGTCCTTCTTGAATGGTATTACCATGATAATGGTTATGAAGGGTTTGACCGTTGATGGTAGCAATTACCGGGAATGAAATACTTCCGTTTGCAGCCAAGGCTATTCTCTCTACTTCAGCTGCAATTTGTGCCTCGGTCATTCCGGGACGAGCCATTCGCATTGCAGCCAAATGAATATCAACAGTTATATTAGAAGCATTCTCTATTTCGGCTACTTCCTCTGCTGTTTTATAATTCCGCTGTTTTATGACCGCTTTAATTAGTTCAATCGACGAATCTTCCTGAACTTTTTCAGGAAATATTCCCAGATATTCAAACAGCTTAATTTTACTTTCACCACGGTAAACGGGAAGAAAATGTATTTGTCTGCCTGATGAAATAGCATCCTGAAGATCGTGCATCAATTTACTTGTGGGTGAAGTGTTATTAATACCACAGGTATGAGCCCTGTCTCTTATTGTTGGCTGATTCCCCATCCACACAATATGATCGATAGTGTAATCATCACCGTAAAGAGTTTCCTCTCCCGATTCTGCATCCAACACTCCAATCAAATCAGGATGGCTTAGTCCAAAGAAATAAAGAAAACTGCTATCTTGTCGAAATCTGTATGTATTATCAAGATAGTTCATTGGGCTTTCGCTGTTGCCAATAAAAAGTATCAAGCCATCTTCAACATCTTTCATTAATTGTTGACGGCGACCTATATAAGTTTGTTTTGAAAACATTATTTTATAGTTAGTTGGTATAACATGGCTAAACTAAAAAATTTATGTGTTCGGATTTGATTCAGCCGGTAAATTGGAAAAATTCTGAATAATTGCTTTTTCGGATTAAAAATCCACAAACAATATATCTGGATAATAAATTCGAATGAGCATCAGTCATTAAATATGGATAATAAATCCATTAATAAAAACATCCGGATTGCAAATCCGGATGAGCGCCGTAGCTCTTTCGTGATTCCTGACTGCCGTCATAAATCCCGATGAGCGCGCACAATAATTACCTCTTTTCTTCAAATTCAAGGGAAGCAGAGTTTACACAATAACGCATTCCGGTTGGAGCAGGGCCATCGTTAAACACATGACCCAGATGTCCATCGCATTTTTTACATACTATTTCTATACGAACCATGCCAAGGCTTGTATCCTTAATTTCCGTAACGGCTTCTTTATCGATTGCCTGATAGAAACTAGGCCATCCTGAACCTGAATCATATTTTGTGTCGGATGAAAATAGTTTTGCACCACATCCTGCACAATGGTAGCTGCCATCTTCTTTATGTTTGTAGTATTTACCGGTAAATGGGGGCTCAGTTCCACATTGTCTCAATACCTTGTATTTTTCAACTCCAAGTTCATCAATCCATTCCTGCTCGGTTTTAACTATTTTTTTATCCATGTTAGCATCCTTAGTTTGACCGAATACAACAATTACAAATGATAACACAAAGAATGTTGAAGCGATCTTTTTAATATTAATCATATCTGTTAGTTGATAATAAGTTTTCGTTTTATTCCTTTTTCAGAAACGATAATATAAACACCCTTATTATAACCTGAAATGTTAATTATATCATAATTAGTTGCTTGGGCAACAATTTGTCCGTAAATATTAAAAACCGAATATGTAATCTTTTCACTTATATAAACAGTATTACCTGTTGCAGGATTTGGGTAAATAACAAACCCCGGGGTTTCATCCTCAACCATAACATCAGATGTTTGATTGCTTGCGCCTGGTGTGGGATCATTAAACAATATCCAGTTTGGATCAGCATCTTCTTTTCGGCCATAAGAGATATCGGTTGATTGAGGGCCAAATACTATTTCATCAATTATTACACCATTTTCGTTGAAAACCCCCACGTCTTCACCATCAGCACTAAGCTTGAAACTTGTGTGATATGGTCCTTGTTCAGGCTCACCATCTGCCCAAAATATCAAAAACTCACCAGGCTCGATATAAGCATCTGGCATCTGCCACTTATCGGGATTTGTTAAATTATCTGTTAAAAACTTATTTCCAAGCCAAATAGTTACATCCTCATTATTATACACCTCAATCCAATCATCATAATCACCATGCTCATCAGCAATTGTATGATCATTTGAAGCCATAAACTCGTTGATAAACAATATATCATCACTTCCGCCTGATTGTGGTATAAATACCGGTTCACAAGGCATTATGCTTTCATTACTCAAATTATCCGAAACAGATATCTGGTAAGTTAATGATGAGTTTTCGTTAATATTATAAATCGCACCACCAAAAATATGATCATTGGCAATTCCATCATTATGTAGTCCATCATCAAACATGTTAGATTCGGATGAGCTTTGCCCTTCGATAGTATAAACAACCTTAACGGAAGCAGGTAACCCTGAAACATCTGCCATGGCTCTTACCCATAACTCAGTACTCGAGCTACGGTGATGCTTAATATATTTAACAACGGGATTCATGGTTGTGTTTTCAAGCTGACTTTGAATGGAACTAATTCTTGTTTGCAAATAAGGAAACAAACCATAGTCCACATGACCTCCTAATGCTTCGTTATAAGAGTTATAAAAATCAGTCATCGCATAACCATAATCAAGTGGGTAATAAGTGTCATTTTCAAGGTAGGGTGCAATCATATCACGACGCTGACTAATTGCAGTAATTAATGAATCGATATCCAAGGTTTCCGTAATAAGTTGCCTCATATAGTAGGTATATTGATCACGCAATTCGGGATTATTCATAATGCGTTCATAAAGCGGACGATAATTATCGCCATGTTGTTGCCAATCATAAATGTTACGGGTTGCCCAATCGCGATCAATCCAGTCGATACCAAGTGTGTTATCAAGATCGTAAGGTATAAATTCAAATTTATCACTAATGGTATTGTGATATAAATAGAAATTGTTTTGGTTATAGATATATGCATCCCAATGACCCAGCAGTATTTCGGATGCTATTACTTTAATATAATCGTATGTGTTAAAAACGTCATCCATTTCGCATATAAAATTTGCATCATCAGAATTATTCAACGCATCAACAAAAGTTGCAAAATCCGTATAATCATCTATTTCTTCATTTGTTTTAAGCTCATATGCTCGTCTTCCTCCTTGCTCTAATTTATATAGTTCAGGATTTGCACCCAGGTAGTTAAGATCTGCAGGCCATAAACATTTATATAAGTTTCCATCGTTATACGTAAAACGCGTTTTTATAAACTCCTCATCAATATGTTCAACGTTTATATATAAGCCATAGTAATTATTGTTGATATAAACCCTGACATGATTTGAGCGTGGTGCCGGAATTTCCATTTTACGCAATATATCCCAACAAACTTTCGAACGTATTACGGATGGGTCGTTGTGCTCACCGTTAAGATTTAGTTTTTCAACTCCATAATACTTTCCTCCTGATGCAAAAGTATTAAAGGAAACTTTAAATGATTTTTTTTGAGAATTCCTTGAAGTATTACCTCTGAGTCGAAAACCAACCGGTTCAATTGTATCTCTTATGGTTCCGTTATCAAAAATAAATCTTGCAGAAAACTCTATGTCGCTTTGAAAATTTTCTTGTTGATAAATCCAATCAAGCGTGTCTGGATTTATGGTTATGTCAATTCGTGGAACAACATTGTCGATAAATAATGGACCATTATCAGGAAATATTGGTTGACTTTTGAGTGATAATATTACTAGCGTAAATAGAAATACTGAAAGTGTCTTTTTCATAGTGATAATTTGAACTACAAAGATACTTTAATGAAATAAACAAATTACTTAAACTGATTTAACTCTGCTGCAGTTTTATGAAGTTCTAATTCCAATTCCAATAGCTTATCTTTACTTTCATAATAAGTAGAAAGTTCATAAATATATTCAATTAGTGAAAATTGTCCATTCTCCATTGCTTTATTTAAGAGATTTGAACTATTAAATGAAATTAGATTATTTCGAAAAACATCTGTGCTTTTTTGTAATCCAACTGCTTTTGAATGCAACATATTAAGATGATTAAAGTACTGCTGTTTTTGATCCTCCGAAATACTTTCAAACGCAATGGCATTTCCCCTGACATATTTAACAGTATTCTTATTTTCCCATAACGGTATAGATAAGCCCACAACTATTCCCTGAAACTGTTCACCAACAATCCTCTCGCTCATATAACCGGCATCAATTTTTGGCAAACTCATTGCTTTACTATACTTTATCTGTTTATGGCTTAATTCAATTTCTTGTCTTAACCAGGCAAGCAGCGGGTTATTGCTTTCAGCAACAATGTACCATTGTTCAAAATTTTGAGGAAGTTGAATCCATGGAAATTCTTCTACATCAAAATCAATTAATTTACCACCATTTAAACCGGCTAATTCAGCCAATAAACCAACCCTTTCAATTTCTATTGTTTCGAGTTCGTTGCTAATATTAAATAAGTTTAATTGCGCCTTATTGTATTCCAAAATATTGCAATCCCCAATATCATATTTCGAACTATAAGAATCTGCCACACTTTTTGCATGTTCTAATCTAGTTGCGTACTCAACCTTTAAGGAATTTGTATAAATCAAATCCAAACAAACGACATGAGCCTTTAACATTAATTCTCTAAGTTGCTTTTTATACTCAAGATCAGCTTGTTTGTTTTTAATGTCCGATATTTGCTTCCCATATGCATATGCTGATGGAAAATCAAATGATTGCTTTATACTGATATCAGTCCTATTGCCCAATGTATTTGGATTACTCCATAAATAATGAAATTCCACTTCCGGGTTTTGCAGATAGTTTCCTGTTTTATTACCTAGTTTTTGTGCTTCCACACTACTTCTTAGAGCACTTAGCATTGTATTATTACTTTCAATTTCAGCAAGGATATTTTCAATGTTATCTTGCGAATGGAGATTAATTGTTGCTGAAATTATACTGATTAATAAAATTATATGTTTCATATTTTTGTTTTTTTAATGATTGAATGGGTCGATTGTTCGATTGTCATATTCATTCATTGCATCATTACATCATTCATTCATTGTATCATTACATCATTGTATAATTCTCTCATTTAACTTGCTGTAAACTATAGGTATTATGTAGATATTTAATAATGTTGATGTAAGTAATCCACCAAGAATTACCTTTGCCATAGGACTTTGTATTTCGTTACCTGACAAATCTCCGTTTAATGCCAATGGAATTAATGCCAAAGCAGCCGTAAGCGCCGTCATCAATATTGCATTTAATCTATCTGATGAACCCGAAATAACAATGTTATGTATTGATTGTCCCTGTCCTCGAAGTTTTTGATAATTTGAAATTAACAGAATCCCGTTTCTTGTGGCAATACCAAACAAGGTTATAAACCCAATTATTGCCGGAATACTTAATATCCCTGAGGTGAAGTAAATCGAAAATACTCCGCCAATTAAAGCCAGTGGTAAATTCAAAAGAATAATTCCCGCTAATTTGAAATTTCTGAATTCCTGAAATAGCAAAAGGAATATTATTAGTATGGCAAATATTGAAGTAAGCAATAATGTTCGCGATGCCTTTGCTTCACTTTCAAACTGTCCGCCATATTCAATTCTATAACCTTCAGGTAGGATTATTTCGTTATTGATATTTTTTTGAATATCTTCAACAACACTTCTTAAGTCACGACCGGCAACATTTGCAGAGATTACAATTTTACGCTGCACGTTTTCGCGACTTATTGAGCTGGGTCCCGATACTGAAACAATTTCGGCCAATTGCTCCAGAGGTACTTTTTTACCATCATAAGTTTCAACCAATGCCGATCGGATGCCTTCGATGGTTTCAGTATAATCTTTGTTCAATCGCAATACCAAATCAAAGCTACGCTGACCTTCATAAATATCAGATAATTTTTCACCACCAAAGGCAATGTCAATATATTCATTAAATTGCTTAATACTAATTCCGTAGTTAGCTAACATATCTCGGTTTGCCCGTATTTGTATTTGAGGTATCTCAATTTGCTGATCAACATTTACATCAACCAAACCATCGATATCTATTATTGAATTTTTAACCTGATTTCCAAGGGCAAACATTCTGATTAAATCATTTCCAAAAAGTTTTATTGCAATATTGGCCCTGGTGCCCGAAAGCATATGGTCGATTCTGTGTCCAAGTGGTTGCCCTACCGTAAAAGCGATTCCCGGTATTCCGGCCAATGTACTCCGAACATCAACCATAAACTCAACCTGTGTCCGATTTTCAAGATTGAAGTTAACATCCACTTCAGCACTATTGGTTGTTTGCGAATGCTCATCCAGCTCACCTCTTCCGGTTCTTCTTGCTGTGCTTGTGATCTCAGGAATATTTAATAGTTCTTGTTCAACTAAGTTTCCCAACTTATTACTTTCTTCAAGCGAAGTTCCCGGCTGTGTTACAACCGGAAGTGTTAATGAACCTTCATTAAACTCTGGCAGGAAACTTCGTCCCAACGATGAAAAAGCTAAAATTGAAAGTGCAAATAGCACAACAGTTGTAGCAATAACTATTCGGTTATGACGCAATGCCCATGTTAACGACTTGCTATAGTATGATGTCATGTTACGAATCAGCCACCTCTCCTTTTGATTTTTTTCTAAATATTTGTCATTGGATAGCATCATCTTCGACAATAGTGGAGTCAATGTCATGGCAACAATTAGAGATACAAATAGTGATACTATAAAAGATATTCCCAACGGTTGAAGCATTCGTCCTTCCATCCCCGAAAGGAAAAATAACGGTAAAAATGCTACCATAATAATTAATGTGGCATTGAAAATAGAAGCTCGAATTTCTTTGGATGCTTCATAAACAACAGTAAATGATGATTGCCTGTCGGCAATGGGTTTTTGGTGATTTTGCCTAAGTCGTTTATATACATTTTCAACATCAATAATAGCATCATCTACCAATGATCCGATGGCAATAGCCATACCACCAAGGCTCATTGTATTTATGTTTAGCCCAAGTAATTTAAGCACTAGTATGGCTCCCAATAAAGAAAGGGGAATTGCTGTTAACGAGATTATGGTTGTTCTGAAATTTCCAAGAAAAATAAATAGAATTATAATTACAAAAACACCACCTTCCAATAATGCCTTAAAAACATTATTTACAGATGTTTCAATAAAATCTGCCTGACGGAATATTTTGGTATCAATTATAACATCAGGGGGCAGTGTATTTTTCAGAATTGCAAGGTTTTGCTCAATCCTTTCTGTAACATTAAGTGTATTAATATTAGGTTGTTTAGATATGGAAATAATAATTGCGGGCTTAGCATTTTCAGATGCATGCCCCATTTTAACAGCACTTCCAATTACTACTTCTGCAATATCCCTTACTTTTATAGGTTTTCCATTTTTTAATTTAATGAATGTATTTCCCAGAGATTCCAGATTTGATGTGCGTGCTATTCCTCTAACAACATATTCATTACCAAATTGACGAATTACCCCACCTGTGGAATTTTGACTTATTGAACTACATACATCCGCTAATTCTGACAATGACACTCCATGAAAAGTCATTAATTGCGGATTGGCAAGAACCTGATACTGCTTATAATCGCCACCAATAATTGTAACCTGTGAAACACCACCCGTCGCAAGTATGAGAGGTTTAATATTCCATTCGGCAATAGTTCGAAGCTCCCTCATTGTTGTGCTATCGGCCTGTAACCCAATAAAAAATATTTCCCCCATAACACTCGACTGAGGTGCAAGTGTGGGTTGTTCAACACCAAAGGGCATTTGTGTTGTAACACTTATAAGTTTTTCACTAACTATTTGGCGGGCCTTAAAAATATCAGTTCCCCAATCGAATTCTACCCACACAAATGAAAACCCATGAGCTGATGTTGAGCGAACCCGTCTAACATCAGTTGCACCATTAACGGCTGTTTCGATGGGGAAGGTTACTAATCGCTCAACTTCTTCTGAGGCCATTCCATGCGCGTCAGTCATTACCACTACCGTTGGGGCTGTTAGATCGGGAAACACATCTACATCCATATTTAAAGCCGTTCGGGTACCGAGGACAATTAGGACTATCGAACTGAGCAAAACCAAATACTTGTTCTTAAGCGAAAATTTTATAATACTATTCAGTAGATTCATAATTTTAGTTTTTTATAATTATTAATTAATGAACATGACCTGAATGGGCATCAAGAGCACCAGTACCACGTGCCAGTTTAATATGCACTGCTCCTTTCGAAACTACTCTATCTTTCTCTGATATCCCTTTTAGTATTTCAGTTTTTATTCCATCGGTAACACCAATTTTCACTTCCCTCATCTCAAATAACTCCGGGGTAATTTGAACAAAAACAAAAAAGTTACCATGATCTTCAAGTAAAGCGCTATTGGGAACAGTTAATGCTTTTTCATCACCAATTGTTTTCAGATACAACTCAACAAAACTTCCCGGCATAAAACCTTCTATATAATCAATCTCCAAATTTATTGGAATTAGGAAATTATGATTATTTGTAGTTCTGCCATATGAAATAATTTTACCATTTAAACCATCAAGAGTATAAGTTTGATTATCATATATGGTTCTGATTGTTGCAGAATTAATATTTTCAAGAATTGAATGGTATTTCTGTTGAACATCTGCATGTAGAAACAATGACTTGTTTTGTGAAATACTTACAATGGGTTGACCAACATCTACGTATTGACCATTTTGCACCAATAACTGTTTTATAAACCCATCTACCGGACTTGAAACTGATTGCCCGGAAGAGCTGAAATTATTTCTTAGATTATCATAAGCTACTTTTGCATTGTCAAATTGATTCTTTACTTTTTGCAGCTCCTTTTTCGACACAATGTTATCCTTTGCTAATTCTTTTACTCTTTCATAATTAAGTGAAGCCAATTCAAAATTGTTCTGCGCTTCCATATAGCGAACTTGTGAATTATCAGCGATCAAATTACTTCCCGAAACTGAGAATAATTGCTGACCTATGTTAACTTCTTTGCCTTCAAGAATTCCATAATCTGACAGAATCACAACACCAACGGTACCCGATGTAAGCAATACTTCATCGTTGGGTACGGAATGTATTTGAGCTGTAGTTTTAATCACCTGACCCATTGGTTCAAATAACGCCTCTTCAGTCGCAAAATCAATCTTCCATGATTGCTCCTTTGTGAAGGATATCGCACTGGGTTCAGTAACAATTGATTCCTCAGCGATATGTATTGCATCATGCTCATCAGCAAAAATCTTTACAGAAGGTATGGTTACCTGAAATTCCCCCTTATCGGTTTTAATATCGAAAATAAGCTCACCTATTCCTAAATTTTCAGGAACAATGTTGAAACTAAATATACCTTTTCTGGTAGGTTTTGACAATGTTTGCGACGTTTCTTTGCCAAATACAACCAGCCTCATTGTAATGCTTCCCTTTTCAAAAGCTGTAAAATCAGGAAGATGGGTAAAATGAGCAAGCACATTTGATTTATGACCAATTACAAATGGATCGGCCTCAGCAAAAACTTCAAAGTCTTTACTGTAAGAAACATATTGCAGTTTTACTTCTTCCTCATGCTGGTGAGCTTCATCAATATTGTTTGCTTGGTGAGATGGATTAACAGATGTTGAATCAATCTCGTGCTTACATCCTACAAATGATATTGTAAGTAATGTAATTACTAAAAGTTTAAATTTCATTATTATTTTGTTTAAATCTTATAAATATAGTTATTGAATGATGGGGCATTATTTGATATTAAATGCCATCAATACATCCGAAAAGAAATAAGAGTTAAACTATTGGAGGAGCACGTAAGCCTTTGCTTGTACTTACAAAATTGCAATATGAATATGAGGGATAATAATATTGATTAGTTGTTATATCTCTTTTTGAAGCCTGACTTTCATAATTGAAAAAAAGTGAGAGAAAATCAGGTAGTTCATAATTACTATTTGAAATAATAACATGACTATAATCTTGTCTAACATTATCTGTAGCAACAATATATACTTGATTTAAGGCACAATGATCATTTTTGCTATTTGAGTCATGATCATGTTTATGGCTTGAAGAAACATCATGATGCTTGTCGTTATCTGAATCGCAATGCGATACATCAACACATATTTCACTTTCGTGATGATGATGTGGAATAACTAAATTTGCCAATAGAAGGATATTGGCAATAACAACAAATGATATGGATAGAATTTTGTTAAACATTATTATAATAATCGCGCAAATATAACTCGAAATAATTTTATTATGCAATCATTATGTTGATCTTATGTCTTTTTTAACAATAAAAAAGCTACCCAACTCCCGGAATAATCTTAGGAATCAGATAGCTTAGGATTTTCTGCTTGGAATTGTTTAGTTAGTTTTTAAGATTTTTTTAGTGATCGAGTAACCTTCTTTACCTGAAAGTTGAACAAAATATGTTCCTGCATTTAGGGCACTAATATCGATACTAATACTACCTGAGTTAGCACCAACTATATTTTGATTATGGATTAATTGCCCAGCCTGATTATATATCCTACAATCAACAATGGCCTTATCGTCAAGATCAATGCTGATATTCAGTATATCTTTAGCAGGATTTGGATAAACCTCAAAGGATGAGATCATATTATTATTATCAACACCTACAACCATTTGATTTGCATAATCCAAATCGAA